>JAFYFJ010000065.1 GCA_017543835.1 Alphaproteobacteria bacterium
TTACAACGCGGTTTGTGCGTTATTGGCAACCGACGATAGCGCTGTGGTTTGAGTCGGAATTTTGGCCGGCGATGCTCTCCAGTATTAAGCGCAGAAATATTCCGCTGATTTTGATTAACGGGCGGATTTCCAACAAATCGTTCAAGCGCTGGCAACAGTTTGATTACATCATTAAAGAACTGCTCGACTGCTTTACGGCTTGCCTCGGACAGTCGGAAGAAGACGCGTATCGTCTGCGTATTTTGGGGGCAAAAGACGCGATGTGTTTGGGCAATTTGAAGTATGCCGGTTTGCCGATTCCGGTAGACCAGGAAAAAAAGGCGGAATTGCTCAGACAAATCGGCGAAAGACCGCTGTGGCTCGTGAGTTCGACCCATAACGACGAGGAATTTAAAATCGGCCGCTTTTTGAAGGATTTGCAGGCAAAACATCCGAATTTGCTGACCTTAATCGCGCCGCGTCACCCGAACAGAGGTCCGGAGATTAAGGAAAAATTGCAACAGGATTACGGATTAAATGTGGCGTTGCGTTCAGCAAATGAACCGATTACGCCGAAAACCGATGTTTATGTGGCAGATACCATCGGTGAAATGGGAATTTGGTATGAAATCGCGCCGATTGTGTTTATCGGCGGGTCGCTTATTCCGCACGGCGGGCAGAACTTTATGGAGCCGTCGCGTTGCCGCGATGCCGTAATTGTCGGACCGCACATGCATAACTTTACCGATGCGATGACCAGAGCCAAACACGCCGACGGCATTATTCAGGTCAACGATGTTTTGGAATTGATTGATATGGTTGACCAGCTTCTGACCAACAAAGAATTGCTCGAAGCAAAGCGCAGTTTGGCATATAATTGGGCAACCGGCGAAGCCAAAGTTTTGGACGGTATTGTTGAAAAAATCCAAGGATATATGGTCAATGAAGACTCCTAAATATTGGCAATCAAACTCGCTTGTTTCCAAACTGTTGACACCTTTGGGAAAGTTATACGGCTTGGCGACCGCGTTGCGCCTCAAAATCAAAAAATCGCGCAAAGCTGAAGTGCCTGTTATTTGTATCGGAAACATAACCGCCGGCGGCACCGGTAAAACGCCGGTGGCGATTTCTGTTGCCAAGATGCTGACAACCGCAATGCGTCATCCGATTTTTGTAACACGCGGTTACGGCGGCAAGTTGCAAAATGTGTTGGTCAACAACAAAAAACATACGGCGCAGGATGTCGGCGACGAGCCGCTTTTACTTTCGGATCAGGCGCCGGTGGTGGTTAATGCCGACCGCTATGCCGGTGCTGAGATGGCGGTGCGTGAGGGTGCTGATGTCGTGATTATGGACGACGGCTTTCAAAATCCGACGCTTTTTAAGGACTTGTCGTTTTTGGTATTTGACGGGCATTACGGTATCGGTAACGGTAAAATTATTCCGGCCGGTCCGTTGCGCGAAACTTTTGAGGACGGGATTAAACGTGCCGATGCGCTGATTATTTTGGGCAAAGATAAGCACGGCTTGGCCGAGCGCACAAAATTGCCGGTGTTCTACGGACATACCGAGCCGACACAGACAACCGTCGGCGATACCGATGTGGTGGCATTTGCCGGTATCGGTCATCCGCAAAAGTTTTATCACACCTTGCAGCAACAGGGCTTTAATGTGGTGGAAACCGTCGATTTTCCGGACCATCACTTTTATAAAAAAGACGAAATCGAGCGCATTTTGCAACGCGCCAAAGAGTTAAATGCCGAAGTTTATACCACGGGCAAGGATTTTGTAAAGATTCCGACGCTGTATCACAACAGTATCAATGTGCTTGAAATTGCGGTGGTGTGGGATAAGCCGGAAAAGTTGTTGCAATTTATTCAAGATAAGATTTTCGGCGCTGAAGAATAATCCTTTACTTTAAGCTGTTTTCGTGCTTTAATGGGTTCAACAAACAAATTATCAAAGTTGAATCATTAAAACTATCATTATATGGACATAGCTGAAATTATGGAATGTTTCAGCCATAAGTGCTGGACATGGCGACGCGCCTTTTGCAACTTCTTTTTGTTGCGGCACAATCTTTATGCCGTCAAGTTGAAAGCGGAAATCGAGCCGGAAATGCTTGCGCAGTGCTGTCGTAATGAGGGCGATTTGCAAGAGATGTGGCGGTTGGCAAACTATCTCGATGATACCGAGGAAGAAATGCTCGAAATCATCGGCGATTATCGCTATTTTCGCCCGATACCGTGGCAATACGATTTTGTGGAACAGATTTGCGAAAAGTCGAAACAGACGATTCCTCAGACTCTGCATTTGGATGCGCTGACCGACGCTTATTGCGTTGCGCTTTTTTCGGACAGGATTGACTTGCCGGAATTGACGCGGCAACTCGATGAAACTTATCTGAAGCTTTACGGAGAAGCGGCACACAAGCAGGAATTGTTGAAGCGCAATTTTTCGCTGACGTTGGAAACACTCGGACATCGTCGTTGGGGCGAAAGTTTCGACGGCTTGAATTTTCGCGAACTGGTTGAGGCCTACTTGCCCGACTGCCGCGAAAAAGGTATTGTTAAGGCATTGCAACAGGCCGAAACCGCCGAACTCAAACTTTCGGCCGAAGAACGTGCGGCTCTGGGCTTTGCCTACTATTCGCCTTTTTTCATCAATGAGGCCGAATTGCAAAAGGGCAAAACACCTAAAAGCAGCATTTTCTCGTGTGTCGAAGAGCGGTTGAAAATAGAGCGGGAATATCGCAAAACGCTTAACGAATCACGTTATCGCGCACAAAGCGAAGATGAGGAGGACAACATTGACGATGCGCTTGCCAATACGCATAATGCCGTCTTTGTTGACCCGCTGGAAAAGTGTCTGATTGATACGCGTTACGGCGATGTGCTGTATGCCAATGTGTATATCGAACGTACGCCGGAGGATTTTTTGAACAATTCTCTGCCGGATTTTATTCGTTATCACAGAGGTTGCCTTTACACCGTTGAGTTTGTTGACGACATCAGACGGCTTGAAGTGGCTCAAGAGATGTTGCAACGTTTGAACGATGTTAATCGCAAAATGCTGTGGCTCGAACGTCATCAGTTGTTTGCGGGCAACGGCGCTTGGTCAATCGCCGCGCGGCAAAAATATGCCGAATTGTATGCCGAACGCGCAACCTGTTTTTACGTCTGCACATAAAACGAAACCTCTGCCGACAAGTTGTCCGCAGAGGTTTTGTTTTTTAGCGCAAACGGACTATTGCCGCTTGTTATTAATCGTCTTTCTTTTCTTCATCGGTTGCCGGTTTCGGTTGAGCCGAAAACGGACGAATACCCGCTCTGCCCGAAAGATGCGGCTTACGCATTTCCGGCTTATCTTGTTGCGGCATTTGCATATCTTTTAAATGCTTTTTATGTTTCTTAAAATGTTTCGGCGCGTGCATAGCGTCAAAAACATCGGCGCGACCGTCGGCGGCATTGATAATGATGACCGTGCCGGCACCGTCCGAGAACATCGGCATAGCGCCATAATGTTTCGGCGCTTTCATCATTGTTTGATGCGGCGCTTTGCTCGGGCAACGACCGCAACAGCCGTGCAGCAATTCGTTAAAGCCCATACCGGCCAAGAAGACGATGAGCAATGCAATCAACTTGCCGCCGCAACGTTTGCCGCAACGGCATCCGCAACCGCAGTTGCAACCGCCGTTTTCGCCGCAATGGCATCCGCAACCGCAGTTGCAACCGCCGTTTTCGCCGCAATGGCACTCTTTGCCTTCATTACAGCCGCAAGTGCATTCCGGCCCGCAATTACATTTCTTTTCCGGTGCGGTTTCCGGTGTTTTTTTATCTTTTGAAGCCATATTTCTTTCCTTTCGTTATTATTTTCTTTCTATAAAATAAGAATTAATTATGTAAAAGTCCAGTAAAAAAATGTTGACTAAAGTATGTAAAAAGCATAATATCCGACCGAAAAATCATAATGTAGATATAATTATTTAATTAAATTTTTGTGTGTATGAGTAAAAAACAACTGACTTTGGTAGACATTCGCCGTGCAATTGATGACCTGCGTGATTCGGAATTGAGTGAAGATGTGCGCAAGATGTCTGATGAAGCGCTTCTCAAATGTGAACTTGAGGAAGATTTAGGGCTGGACAGTATGGATATTGTCGACTTTACCTTGAATTTGGAAAACAACTGTAATATTTGTCTGCCGCATCATATCGTAGAAGATATCAGACGCGACGGGCGGACGGTTGAAAAGTGCCTTGACGTGTGTAATTCGCTTCATTTCTGAGCGTGCACGTTTTTTCTCTGACCGGTCGTTTCGGATTGTGCCTTTCGGCATATCCGGCGGCCGGCTTTTTTGTGCGCCGCGTTATTACATGAACCACTTTAAGAGGCGGATAATGCCCATTTTGGCGGCCGAATTATGTGCCGATACATTTTTGCGGGCGGCGATTTCGGCGCGGTTTTGATGATAATATTCATACGCCTTGAGCAACATTTCTTCGTTTTTCAAGGTCGGCTTAAAACCGAGCTTTCGCTTGATTTTGGAGGTGTTGAACACAAAGTTTGAAGCAATCATTTTGTATTGATAAGGCCCGAGCGGCGATAAATGCAACCAAAAACAAATTTTCATCGCCAGAATCATCGGCCACTTCGGGAAATGCATCAACCGCGACTTTGAGCCGGAATGTTCAATCACATAAGTATAAACTTCGTTAAATGTTTTGACGTTGTCCGACCCGATGTTGAAAATGTCGGAATAATCGGCCGCAAGCGCCAATTCAAACGCCTTTGCCATATCTTTGGCATAAATAAACTGATACACATTTTTGCCGTCACCGACCATCGGCAATTTGCGGTTTTCATCAATAAACTCAAACAAAATCGCGAGCAAACCCAAGCGTCCCTCGTCCATAATCGTCGGCGAGCGGAAGATAATGCTGTTAATCTTATCTTTGTGCGTCATCAGGATTTTTTCGCACTCCCACTTGGATTTACCGTAAATTTCCTGCGGCTCCGGCACTTCATCTTCTGTTACCGGCTCATCAAAATTTTTGGCCCACAGGCAGTTTGAAGAAATGAAGATGATTTTGTTAACACCGTGCTTTTCCGCCATTTCGCAGACCATACGCGTGCCGTCAACATTGGAGTGCCATAATCTCTTTAAATCAGATTTGACGTGCGCCAACAAAGCGGCACAATGAAATACAGCATCAAATTTGTGCTCGGAAAAAACTTTTTCCATCAATATCTCATTACATATATCGCCTTGAATTGCCGTAAAATTTTCGTGCTTAAAATCATCGTACACCAAATCGATACTGACGCATTTATCGCCTTTTTCCAAAAAATATTTTTTCAAAATCGAACCGAAAAATCCGGCGCCGCCGGTAATCAAATATTCTGCCATAACACACTCCTTGTTACAGCCATACTAGGAAAAATAAATATTTATGTAAAGTTTAAAATGACTTATGCGAATTGTCGGGCAAATTCAAATTTATCAGTGCCGTTAATCAGCTTAATCTTATCGTTTTGCAAAATCAACGGCAATTCAACCGAAACAAAGGTGCTTCGCTTGTCGGCATTTTCCACAAACGCGGTGACGTTACCCGAGGCCGCCAAAATAAAGCGGCGCGATGCCGTTGCCCAAATTTGCATAAGTTCGGCCGGCGGATTCTCGTTGCCCGTTTCCAAGCCGAGCGCCATCAGTTTTTTGCCGCAAACCGTATCATCAAGCGTATAACTTCCGGCGTGTTCGGCAATATATTTTAAGGCCGCACGCTTATTGGCATCGGTCGGTTGATAGCTGATGCTGTAAAGCACAACGCTGTCGGCGGGGGTCGATACATCTTCGGTGGCGGCGATTTGCCGCGCAAGTTCAAGCTTATTCATTGATTGTGCTCGATAAATTATGCTTCTGCCGCTTCGGCGGTTGCTTTGTTGCGACGCGTATACGGACGGCGGCGCGGTTTACTTTCGGTTTCCGCCGCGGATTCTTCCGGTGCTTTTTCCGGCTCGCTGACTTCCACCACCGTAAAGTTGCGGCGACGGCGCATTTGCGGTTTTTCCGCCGGTGCGGTCGGTGTATTTTCGGTCGGCTCGACAGGTGCGCTCGGTGCCGGTGCGGCGCTTTCGGTTTCGACCAAACCGTTGTCGGCAACCGGAGCCGATTCGCCGTTTTCGCTCGGTGCATTGTTTGCGCTTTGTTGTTCGCGTGACTGATATTTGCGTTCGTTGATTTCGGTCACGATTTTGCGATAGTGTTCGGCATATTGGCGAAACACTTCCATACCGACATAATCGCCGTTGTTTTGTGCCTCTTTGGCGAGTTCGTTGTAGCGCTTAATCAAATCAAGCGCGGTGCCGCTGCACTTTCCGGCCGGCGATACGCTGTCAAACTTATAATTCAAAGAATACACGGCATTACCGCGAAACTTATTGTTATTGTTGATTTTTTTCATATAAATCCATTCAATTTTTTTGCTAAATTAAAATTCAAAGGGCGAGCTAAAAATGCCCTACGAGAATTATATACTAACTTTTTTTGCGTTTGGCAACAGGTTTTTGCACGGCTGTAAATATTTTTGCGCTTAAAATCAGAATTGCACCAGAGAATAAACTTCGGCAATATCTTGCAATTTTTCGCGACCGTGCAAATCGGTCAGCTCAACCGCAAATGCAAATGCGGCGATTTCCGCTCCGAGTCTTTGCACCAAATTTGCTGCGGCCCGCGCTGTGCCGCCGACGGCGATTAAGTCATCGACAATGATGACGCGGTCGCCTTTTTGGAGCGCATCTCTGTGAATTTCGAGCTTGTCGGTTCCGTATTCGAGTGCGTATTCTTCGGCAATGGTATCCGCCGGAAGTTTGCCCGGTTTGCGCACCGGCACAAAGCCGCAACCGAGTTTGTAGGCAAGTGCGGCGCCGAAGATAAAGCCGCGTGCGTCAATCCCGACAACATAATCGATTTCTCGCTCGGCGAAATGTGCTGCCATCTCATCGATAATTTCCTTGAAAACCGCCGGATTTTTCATCGCGGTCGTGATGTCTTTGAATTGAATGCCCGGTTTCGGATAATCCGGAACGTTGCGAATGGAATTTTTGATGTCCGTTAAGCTCATTTTATACCTCTTTTTAGCGCTAAATTTCGATACTATTTTTATAAAAACATTTTTTTCAAAATTCAAGCGTATATTTTTTTTGCAAAAATGTGCGAAAAACACTTGCATTTGTTAAAAAATAGTGGTAAATTTGACAAAAGAGAGGAAGGCATGGATTTCGGGTATAAAACACTTTTGGCTTTGACTTTGGCAACGGCGGCTTGTTTTAGAGTAAAGGCGCAGAACACGGATTCGGAAAAAAAGCAAAATCTGCAAGAAGTTACGAATACGCGCGATAAGTCGGTGTCTGCCTCAAATGAAGGAAGCATCTCGTTTTTTGATGCCCGAAAAAATTATGACCCGTCTTCTTCGGCATATCTCGAAACGGAAGATACATCGCATGTGACAAGTGCTTGGGTGGAACATCCGAGCTTTGAAGAAGAAGTCAAAATGCCGGATATTAAGCCGAAATCGCAGTTAATCGCGCCGAATGTGTTGGCTAAAGATAATGTTACACCGTGGGAAAATACGCCGGAAGGAATAGAGTTGATGCAAACTTGGATTCGTTTGCAACAAGAAAACGGCAATTATAATGAATTAAAGCCGGAAGATGTGCAAAATTTGCAAAAAATCAGCAACACCAGTCATCGATTCTGCGCTTTGGAGGCCGGATTGAAAAATTATGAAATGGACGGCGAAGATATGTTGCGCGCCAACACCGACAGCATCGGTGTGGAGTTGGAAAAAGCGGCCGGTAAAGAAGCTACCGGTTCGGGTTCGTTTTGCTATCGGTGGATGAAGCATATTTTGATGGGGCTTATTCCGATTGCGTATATGGAAGGTGATTATGCCAGAGAAGCGGCCGAATGGTTGGAAAAATGCCCGAATGTTGTCGGCACGCGCACGACTTTTATACAGATGGATAAACTTGTTCCGGGCGCAGTTGCCGTGTTCGGCAAGGGACCGGGTGCTGAGGCCGGGCACATTTTAATCAGCGGCGCGGGTGACCGTAAAATGCTCAAGGAATATGAAACTGAGTGGGGGCAAAAATATTGGTATAGTCCGGCGCGCGATATTTCGGATAAAATTCGTCCGGCAAATGTGACGGGAAATCGCGGGAAAAATGGACATTATGCGCCAAAACCGAAAGTATTCTTCACCAAAAATTCGATGGTTTCCGATGTGACGATTTTGAAAGTCGGGTATCAATACACAAGAGAAAATTCTTCGCAGATGTTTATCAACACGCAGGATGTCTATAATTCGATTTTGAAAATCAACACAAAATCGGCCGAACTTGCGGCAAACAAAATTATAGAAGCACAAAAAGAAGTGGACGGATTCGTAAAGGCCGAAAACCAGACGGCATACCATAAGTATCCGAGTTTGCGTGCCGAAAAACCGCGTGCATCAAACAGAAAATTAAGCAAAAGGAAAACTTCAACGCGTCGCACTGCTCACAACAGAAGCAGAGGTCGCGGCGGTTGGGCATAACGGACAAAGGAGCGTTAAGTGGATAAGCAAACATTCGGATATAAAACGTATATAACGTTAGCACTTGCGGCGGCACTTTGTTGGCACTCAAAGACGCATGCCCAAGATTTTACAAATTCAAAAGACAGTATCGAAGTCGATAATTCCAAGGACAAAGAGTTTGAAGTTGATTCCGCAACTGTTGATTTTGCGGCGCTCGGCGAAAACTATGTTTCAAATCAGATTCAGAGCGAAAAAGAAGTTTATAAGCTGAAAGAAGCCGAAAGACGCAACTTGGATGCGGCGGCAAAAGACAGTATTTTCCAAGAGCAAATTTATCAGTCGATTCTTGAAATCGAGCCGCAATTGTTGCGCTTTATGGCACTTTCCGAAGATATAAAATTTGTGGCGTATAATGACAGAACGGGCAGAAAAATAACAATCGCCAACGGTCTGACCAGAATTGCCGGTCGACCGGTTCGCAGAGGCGATGTTATAAAAAGTGAGGAACAAATGATTAGCGAAACGCGCAATTTCTTTCGCCAAAAAATTGTTCCGATGATTGCAAAATATCTTCCGAAATGGCCGCAATTTGAAAAAAACGAAAAAATTGTTTTGCTTGATATGTTTTGGAACAACGGTGCCGGCGGAAATGTGTTGGTAAACGGTCCGACGAAAAACGCATATTGTCTGACGCTCTCCGATGCGCAAAAGCAGGAAATTGCCGATATAATCAAAAACAATGACCAAAAAATCGTTTTTGAGGGACAGACCTATTCTTTGTGTGATTTACCGGAATATCGGAATATGAATGTTGATGAACGCACGGCAGTAAGCCCGATTTATGCCAACAAACACATTGTTAAAGGCACGGATGTCAATATGGCGCTCGGCGAAAAATTTGGCTTGCTGATGGATGAAGAACGGCGCGAAGTTGTTGATTTGTTAAAACAAAAAGTCAAATTCAATGAATTTTCCGGCCCGTCTTTGCCTAATCGTTTTGATACGCAACACACAAACGACAGCACCATTATTTACGGCAATTTTTTAACGCAGATGTTGCCGTATTCTTATTCGGAAATTCGGCCGTATTATCTGTTGTCGGAAGAAAAACAGACAATAGTGACGCAAAAGTTGGCCGCAGCTAATAAAGTTACAAATTACAACGGACATACCGTATCGGCAAAAGATATTCAAGCGTGGTATTTTTTAAGCCCGAAAGACCAAGTGACAATAAAGGGAATCTTTAAGGGAATGCCGTTATTTAAGAAGAACTCGAAAAATCAGATGACCCCGATTTTGACCGGCCTGTGTTGCGAATTGAATCTTTATCTGGCCAACAAAACGCCGGAAAACCGCGAACGTGCGGCAAACAGAATTGCTTCGTTTGTGCATTCCGGCGAGAAAATCGTGCCTCAATTGTTCAAACGCGCAAATCTGAGAGCCCTGATATTCAGCGGCAAAATCTCTCTTGAAGATGACAGTACGACCAACGAGAGCAAAACGGCAAGCATCAATTTGGATAAAATTCATTTGGGTGCGATTTCTTCGGCTAAAGTTTCGGCTTTTGATAATCCGAAAGCGCTCACGGAAACGCTTATGAACGTGAAAGCCGGCCAAAGTTATAAAGATACGATTGCGCGCGAAGAAGCGCGTGTGCAAAAAATCGTGTCGCGCGGCCGTAGAAATGTTCAAACAAAAATCAACTTTAAGAATGTTCGCTCCGGCGCGCGCGGGCATTAAGCCGTCTTGAAAATCATTAACGGCAAACTATATGTTTCGTTAGATATTTTTAACGAAAGGAGTTGTTATGAAAAGAGCGTATGTTAATCCGGACTTGTGTATCGGTTGCGGGCTGTGTGTCAGCATTGTGCCGGAAGTTTTTCAACTCAATGCCGACGGTATTTCGGAAGTTTATGCCGAAACACCGGAAGATAAACGCGAAGAAGTGTATGAAGCGGTCGATTCGTGTCCGGTCAAAGCAATTTCGATTATTGACGAAGATGTGCCGGCAGAAGAATAATCTCCCGCCGTTATTATTTTAAACCTGCCGCATTTCTTCCCAATTTTCCGGCTTAATCACCTTGACGTGTTCGCCCCATGTGTAGAGGTGCCAGTCCATCTCGACACGTCCGCCGGCCCGAAACTTGACGGTCAGCGTGCCGTCGGGATTTTGAATCAATTCCTGCTTGGGATGAAAGATAAAGTTTTTGGCTTCCGTTGCCGCCTCTTTATCAAACAACCATTCCACGTCAAACGGTTCTTCGTGCCACGCGCCGAACGATTCTTCGGCATAATCTTTGAGCGAGAAATTATCCGTATTGAAAGTTTCCGGCAAAATTTCGACCGACTGAATGCCTGTAATCGAGAAATTACGCGGCTTTCCGCCGTCATAACCGTCGCTGTGCTTGGCAATCAGATAATGATTACGCTGGCCGTAAAGCAAACCATACGGCACAAGTGTATAAGTCGAAGTTTTGCCGTTTTTCTTGGTATAAACCATTTTAATTTGATGGCAGCTCAAAATCGCGTGACGAATGTTGCGAATAATATCCGCATCCACACTGATACGCGGCCCCGGACGGCAAATCACGCCCTCGGACAGCATCATTTCTTCGGCATCGACTTCAATCCGATTTTTTTGTTCCGGCTTGATTAAATTGCGCAATTTCAGTTCGACTTTGCCCAAAACTTCGGCCTTTTCTTTGATTCCGTTTTGCTTTAATAAATCAATTGCGGTTTTGAATACGGCCAATTCTTCCGGCGCAAAAGCCAGCAACGAGTTCAGGTTGCGTTGCGGGATTCGCCAACGTTTTGTGCGCTCGCCGGTGTCATATTCCTCCATTTGCGGAAAATACAGCAGCAACGCGTCACGCATACGCTCGGCGGTGCGGCGCGACACATTAAACCGCTGACGAATATCATCAAGCGAAACGCCGTCACCGGCCTCTTGCATCCACAGCGCCAAATCAATCATATCATACACTTTTTCGTAGTTTGCCATCGATTCTCTCCTTTGGAACGAGCTTACATCAATAATTATCAAATTGCAAATCTAAATAAAGCCGATAGGGCGGCTGACCGGCAATTTGTTTTGCTGTTCCTGCTCGAGCATCTTGATAAGTTCGGCCTTATTTTCGAGGCAGTCCAAGATTTCCGCCTTGTCGCGCACAACCACGAAATCGCCCGGTGTCAGTTGCGGCAAATGCCGTAAATCCGCATTTTTTATGCTGAAAAAGTGTTCAAAGCACAAACTGCGTTGTTCATCGGTCAGGTAGTCGTAACGCACCTTGAAGGTAAAGCGACGGAGCGATGCTTTGTCGAGTCGGTCCATCAGGTTGGTGGTGCAGATAAACGGGTATTTGTGCTGCTCCATTTGCGTCAGCATTTCGTTGACCTGCGTGACTTCCCAGTTGCGAAAAGCGCCGCTGCGTTCTTGCAAAAAGCTGTCGGCCTCGTCAAAAATCAGCAAGCCCTCGCGTTCTTTGGCCTCGGCAAATGCGGCGGCGATGTTTTCTTCGGTTTCGCCGACATATTTGCTTAATAAATCGGAGCAACGTTTTTTGATGACCGGCAAATTCAGCTTTTCGGCCAAATATTGCGCATAAGCCGATTTTCCGGTGCCCGAAGCGCCGTATAAACACATCGAGAAGTTCATCTTGCTTAAGCCGAAAATGCGCTCGGCGAGTTTGTTCAAATCCACATCGGTATTCAAAAGTTTCGGGTTAAATTCGGTTGTGAGCTCAACCTTTTCTTCTTTTACCTTGTAGCCGTTGTTGTAGGCCTGTTGCAACACATCGAGTGTTTGCTCAATATCTTTGATGTTGCCGCCGATGAGGTTGGTTGAGCGCACCGCCGAAGCAATAAAAGCCGGCGAGAGTGAATATTTTTTTGCAAATTTATTGACGGTTTCGGTATCCGCATCAAAATGGTTGTTGCACAAGTTTTTGCGCCACATTTGCGCGCGTATCGCCGGTTTTGGCGTTTCAAAATGCAGAGCATAGGTAAAGCGACGCAAATAGGCCTTATCCATATAGCGAATATGGTTCGAAATCCAAATAATCGGCTGCGGATTATTTTCGAGCAGGCGGTTGACCTGCAATTTTGTGATTTCTTCTTCTTTGCGGTTGCCGTAAAATGAGTGACATGAGCCCAAAACATCTTCCGCTTCGTCCATCATCAGACACACGTTTTTTTGCGCCCGCAAAATAATCTGCGCCCGTTGCAACTGTCTGTAACGCGAGTCGCCGTAATCGGCAATCATCGCGTTTTCATCTTCGCCTAAGGCATAAAGCTGTGTCGAGAGCGTTGCCGCCAATGTTTTTGCAAATTCGGTTTTGCCGGTCCCCGGTTCGCCGTAAAGCAAAATGTTGATGCCCTTCATCTTGCGTTTGAGCGCCGCGTCGAGCAACTTTTTGATAACTGCGGCCTGCTCGATATGCTTAAAATCACTCCAAGCCAGATTCGCGGTCTGCGGGTTGCCGACCAAAAAGACGCGCAACTGTTCGAGACTTTCGAAACGTTGATAATAGTAGTTGCGTGCCAAGCGCGTCACATCGATGTTGCCGTCGTATTCGCCCTCGATGAAGCCGAGCTGATACAACCGCGAGCCGTGACGACACATATCGTAAATCTTGTTCGGCTTAATACCGGTAAAAACGGCACGGTCCAAAGCCGATAAATCGCGAGCGTTTCTGCGGGTAACATTGATGATTCGGCTGAGATATTCATCGCATTTTTCACGTATGACGAAGCCGAAAAATTTGCGTTCGTCATTGGTCAGGCCGAACAGTTGTTGCAACAAATTCAGATTATTCTCAAGGCAACTGACGGCAAAATTACCGGTCATAATCGGATGTTGCTTGAGTTTCAGCGCCGCGCGTTTGATTTTTTGCGCCGCTTTAATCGGGTCGGTAGCGGCGAGTCCCTCGATTTCTTCTTCGGCAAGCAACCCCTTTTTGACCGCCCAATCTTTAATATCATTGAGGTTTTCCGAAACATAATCGACATTTCGCAACATATTGTAGACGTAGCCGAGATTCTGTTGTGCCTCAAACTTATCTAAATAAGATACTTTGGTTTTGATTTTCATTTTCAGCGGATTGCGCATTTTATAAACTCCTTCATTTCGTTTGCAATTATGTTATAAACCGCTATTGCGTCAAAATGTGTCGTATATAAAAATGAAACGCGAAAAAAATTATGCGAAAAATCGAATTTTTTGCTCAATTTATGAAAAAAATACTTGAAAAATCATAAAAATATGTTAGAAATAGCCCGAAGTCGCAATGGTGCGGCTTTATAACAACACACACGCAGACAGGCGGAAACCGGCATTTTTATGGTTAAAAGTTGTCGATTTTTTCGCTCCGGTGCCGTCAAAGGCCAAGAGTCTGCGGAGGTTTAACCGGAAAAAGGATATATTAAAAATGACAATTCCTACATTTACATTACGTCAGATGGTTGAAGCTGGCGTGCACTTCGGACACCACGCTCGTCGTTGGAATCCGCAAATGGCGCCGTTTATTTACGGCAAAAAAGACAACGTTCACATCATTGATTTGCAAAAATCTTATCCGATGCTTTACAATGCGTTGAACGCAACACGCGATGTTGTGGCTCAAGGCGGTAAGGTTTTGTTTGTGGCGACAAAACGTCAGGCACAAGAAATCGTTAAGGAAAGCGCCGAAAGATGCGGTCAATACTATGTGAACTATCGTTGGCTCGGCGGTATGTTGACTAACTGGAAAACGGTATATAAGTCAATTACGCGCTTGAACAAGCTCAACGAAATGGAAGAAAAGAACGCTTATGACGGCTACACCAAAAAAGAAATCTTGAACCTCAAAAAAGAACGCGAAAAATTGGCGATTGTTTTGAACGGTATCAAAGATATGGGCGGTCAGCCGGATTTGCTGTTTGTTATCGATACACCGAAAGAGGCCTTGGCTGTTAAAGAAGCTAAAAAACTGGGTATTCCGGTTGTCGGCATTGTTGATACAAACGCTAACCCGAATGAAGTTGACTATCCGGTTCCGGGTAACGATGATGCAATCAGAGCCATTCAGTTCTATTGCGATTTGGTATCCGGCGCTATTTTGGACGGTGTGTCGGCCGAAATCGCGGCAAAAGGTTTGGAAGTAGCGGACGCTGAAGTTGCAGCCGATGAAAAACCGGCTCCGAAAAAGCGTGCACCGCGCAAAACAAAAGCCGCCAGCGCCGAAGCTTCTGCCGAATAAGCAGACGCCGTTTTGGTATGGATTGAAAGGCGCGGCGGTTTAATCGGCTGACCGCGCCGAATTTGATAAGTTGAATTTTAAGTATAAGGAATTAAAATAATGGCAGAAATTACAGCCGCTATGGTAAAAGAATTGAGAGAAACAACCGGCGCCGGTATGCTTGATTGCAAAAAGGCCTTGGTTGAAGCTAACGGAAGTATGGAAACAGCAGTCGATTGGTTGCGCAAAAAGGGCTTGGCTTCGGCCGCTAAAAAATCCAGCCGTATTGCCGCCGAGGGCTTGGTTGCCGTTTATGTTGACGGTAACAAAGGTGCTGCAGTTGAAGTTAACTCGGAAACCGACTTTGTGGCGAAAAATGATATTTTCCAAGCTTATGTTGAAGATGCCGCTAAAGTTGCTCTCGCCAACAACGGTGATGTTGAAGCAATGAAAAATGCCAAAGATGCAAGCGGTAAAACATTCGGTGAGCGCTTGACGGATATGATTGCACGTATCGGCGAAAATATGAACTTGCGTCGTGCGAAAGTTGTTTCCGTAAATAATGGTGCCGTTTGCTCTTATATTCATAATGCGGCACGTGCCGGCTTGGGCAAAATCGGCGTTTTGGTTGCTTTGGAATCAACCGCGGATAAGGCACAATTGGCAGATTTGGGTAAGCACATCGCAATGCATGTTGCGGCGGCTCAACCGATTGCTTTGAATGTTGCCAGCGTTGACCCGGCGGCAGTCGAACACGAAAAATCTATTTTTGCCGCGCAAGCAGCTGCTTCCGGCAAACCGGCCGCTATCATCGAAAAAATGGTGGAAGGTCGTATCCGTAAGTTCTATGAAGAAGTTGTTTTGGAAGAACAAAACTACATTATGGACCCGGATAAAAAAGTTAAAGACATTATCGCCGAAAAAGCAAAAGAATGCGGTGCCGACATTAAGTTGACGGACTATGTGTTCTATAAATTGGGCGACGGTCTGCAAAAGAAAGAAGAAGATTTTGCGGCTGAAGTTCAAGCTCAATTGGCAAAATAATTTTGAAGATAATAAGGCACTTCCGATTTGGCGAAGTGCCTTTTATCCTAAAATAAAGGAAAGAAAAATGGCGGAAGAAATCAAAAATAACAACATAATGACCGAAGCTCAACCGTTGCCGACCGCAAAAGAAAATGCGGCCAAAAGTGCGGATGCCGAAACATTACAATCGATTTTCAAGCCGCATATTCAAACGGTTCAACCGCAAGAATCTGCTTTGGCAACCAAAGGCATGATTAAGTGTTGGGCGGATGCCTTGACGCGTCTGACGGATTTTGAAGGACGCACGACACGTTACGAATTTTGGGCGTTTCAATCGGTCAGTTTGGTGATTTTTTTGCTGCTGGCGCTTATCGGTTATTTTCTTTCCGAACCGAAAATGGTTATTGACATTTTTGCGCTCTATTTCTTGTTGCCGGCCGCAAGTTCCGCTACGCGCCGTCTGCACGACATTGCGTTGTCGGGTTGGTGGGTTTTGCCGGCGGTGGTGTTGGCATTGGCTACGCTTATTTGCTGGAATTTTGATGTGCACAATATGATATTGTTGCTGTTTGCGACTTTGGTTTATGTCACATATTTGCTCAGTTTGTTGCGGCAGAAAAATGACGGCTCGGATAATAAATACGGCGTTGCCGCGAAAGAAGCCGAGATATATCACTTTGAAAGTCGGGCTTATATCAGCTTTATGTTCACGTTTATGATTGGTTTGTGGCTGATTTTTATTGCCTATCTGCTCAAGTTTTAATTAAATCTTTTGTGCAATTTGCAAATATTGCTGCGGCGTCAGATTTTCGGCGCGTGCGGTGGTTTCAATATTTAATTCGGCACAGATTTTTTCCAGATTCGGCACGGATTTCAAACTTTGGCGAATCATTTTGCGCCGCTGTCCGAAAGCAAGCTCGGTCAACTTTTCGACTTTTTGCAACACTTCCGCTGACGGTGTATCATCGTGCGGCACAAACAACAAAACCGATGACCAGATTTTCGGTGCCGGCGTAAAGCAACTCGGATTAAGATTCATCAATGTTTTGACGCGGCAAGTCAGTTGCGCCAAGACGGAGATGCGACCGTATGCCTTGCAATTCGGCTCGGCTACGATGCGCTCGGCAACTTCTTTTTGAAACATCAGGGTTAAACTGCGGTATGCGCGAATATTTTTCAGCCACATCGTCAACAACGGCACGGAAATATTGTAGGGCAGGTTGCTGATAATGTGCCGGTCGGTAAAATCATTTGCCGTAAAATCATATTTGAGCGCGTCGCCCTCGATAATTTGCAGTTGCGCGCCGACCGCATCTTGAATATCGTGCATAATTTGAATACAGCGCGTATCCATCTCGATAACCGTCAGCCGTTGCGGATTCGCCTTTAAAATGGCGCGCGTCAAACCACCCGGACCGGGGCCGACTTCAAACACCGCGTCTTTGCTGAAATCAGGTTTGTGCTGTGCCTCGAGTGATAAGCGGATGATTTTGTCGGTAATATTCTGGTCAAGCAAAAAATTCTGCCCGAGAGATTTTTTTGCCATCAACTCATATTTATCGACCACATCTCTTAAACTCGGCAATTCCGTCATCAGATTTTCTTTTCAATCAGGGCTTTGTTGCGCAAATCTTTCATATATTTGATGGCATATTCTTCAAATTTTTTATTTTCGAGATAGCTGCGAACTTCTCTTTTGCCCGGCAGTTTCGCGGTATCTGTTTTCGGGTTAAAGATTTTTTCAAGCTTCAATATATAATAATCGTTGCCATATAAAATCGGGTCGGTCACGCCGCCTTCCGGTAATCTCAAAACAGCATTTTCAAGCGGAGCCGGCAAGCGTCCTTTCAGCACCCAACCCAAGTGACCGCCGTTTGATGCGGTCGGGCTTTGCGAGAATTGCATAGCATAAAGTTCAAAACGGGAATCTTGGCGCAAAACCTCGGCAAGCGGTCTTAAATCTTTGGCATCTTTCTTGTTGATGACAATTTCCGAAACCATATATTTTTGCGTTTTCATATCTTTGCGGATATCATCGTAGGCGCGTTGAATATCGTTTTCCCCGACGTTTATGTAACTGCGGGCCTTTTGTTGAACCAATTTGCGCCACGCCAAATCGGATTCGACCTGACCGGTCCATACATTCATCTGAACATTACCCTCAGCCAAGGCCTGTCTGAGTTGTCCCGGTTGCATATTGTTGGCTTGCTCAAAATTGCGCACGGCTTGATTGATTTCTTTGCGTGAAACGATAATGTTGTTTTTCTTGGCTTCTTGAATTTTCAGCTTTTCATCAATAGCCCCTTGCAACACGCGGTTGGTAATCATCTTTTTGGTTTTTTCGTTATACGGAATACCGGTGGTCAGAATAAAGGCATTGATACGGCTTTGCATATCGGTGCTGGTAATCGGCTCGCCGTTGACAAGCGCATAGATTTTGAGTTTGTTGCCGTAAAGCGTTATCGGTTTAAGCTCCTCGGCACGTTTGCGTGCGGCTTCTTCTTCGGCACGACGTTGCGCTTCCATTTGCGCCTGATAACGTTCGTATTCGGCTTTTTTGCGGGCGTATTCTTCGGCCTGTTTGCGCATTTGTTCGCGTTGTTTTTCAATCTCGGCCTTTTGGGCATCGGTCAGATTACGATATTCATTAGCGTTGCGTCGAAACATAATCGAATTGCTGTTCGGTTGCGCCGCACGAATAGACGAATCAAGTTGTTTCATATCTAACTGTGCCAAAGTCGGATTCGCACCAAAAAGTAAAACAATGCTTGCAAACAATATTATTTTTTTCATCTTTTTTCCTTATGTTGTTATTATGAACCGAAGCTACCGATAGTCTTGAGATAAAAGGTTGTGCTGAATTCATAATCATTATCTAAGTTCGGATTGCTCGTGTTGTATTTTTTAAAGCTCACATCCCATCTGAAGCACTCGTCATCATATATCACTTTTCCGCCATGTTCAAGTCTGCCGCGATGTTTTTTTGTTAAATCTTTTAAATTATAAAGTGAAAAACTCCAGTTTTCGCTGACTTTGACCCTAACCGAAGTGCGAAGTTCTTTGCGCTCGGAATACAAATTATAATAACGCGTGTTACCCTGCAAAAAGATGTAAGAAGCATTAAACTTCAAAAATGCGGGACCGACCGATGAACTGAGTTCGCTGTATTTGGCATCGAGGTCTTTGCGGTCTAAGCGAAAACGATATTGCAAGCTTAAGTATTCGTTCGGTGTGGCATTGATGCGCCCGACAAAGTCGCTGAAGTGCGAATTATCTTCGCTGTCCAAGCCCTGTAAAAAGGTTGAATGCTCGTCTTGTTCCAAACTTTGCGCAATAAAGGCCGATGTTTTGCCGAAGATATTGCCGTAAGAATTCCAGCGGAATCCGTAACTGACGCGGCTGCCGGTATCGTTTCGGTCATAACCGGAGTAGCGGTCTAAATCCAAAACGTTGGTATCGTCAAAATAAACATCTTCACTATCTTCGTTCGGAATTTTTTCGATTTTGTTGCCGCCGTTCGGAGCCGCTACCGCGACAATGACCGGCTCAATGATTTGCCGCGATGTTTCGGTTGCCCGAACAAACGGCAGACGCCACTCAAGCCCTGCCTGCGGGAAAAAACGCGCCGTTGTGCCGGTGTAGGTATCATTATCCGTATAATGATAACGGTTCACATAATAAGCATCGGATTTTAAGGATGCGACAAATCTGTATTTTTCGCCGTAAATCGAAGTGTATGGGAGTTCCCACGCATTAATCGATGTAACGCGTTGCGTTTCGGAGCCGTTGCGGTGATAAACGGAGGCCGTGCCGAATTCGTTGCGCAGATGCGAACCCCAAATCAGCGGGTCTGAATAAAACTCTGCTTCAATCAACGGTGCCACCGTCGGCTTTTGAGAATTAAGCGCATGAAAACGACGCACACTGCGGCGATGCAGGTTATAGCTCAAAATTTTGTAATAATAGGCGTCGATGCCCACATAATCGCGACCGGAAAAACGTTCGAACTTAACATTGGAATTAAGCCACGCATCATCTTGATTCGGCAAGTCCAAATCTTTCAGATAAACATAGTCCGAGGCATAGCGCCAGTCGTATGTTAAGCGCCAAGAATCATTGATGTCGTAACGACCTTTGGCAATAAAGTTGCCGCGATTTTTCGGCCGTTTCTTTTCGTTATCCTTTAAATACGAACCGGACAAATATACATCCGCATTGTAGAAATAGTGCGAAAATTCGCCGCTCCACACCGGATTTTTGTTGGTTGAAAAAATCGGCGAGAACAAAACATTGGTCTGGTCATTAACCGCCCAAAAATAACGCGGTTGAATATAGGCGTCCAAAAAGCTCGAACTGCCGATGGTCGGTGCAAGCAAGCCCGAGCGACGTTTAACCGTCGGGTCCGGATGCGTCATAAACGGCGTATAAAAAATCGGTATACGTTTGAAATAAACAAGCGCGTGGTTATAATACACATTTTGCGTTTCTTCATTGTGTTGAACTTTACTTGCCTTAATTTGCCACAACGGACTTTTGCCTTCGCACACATCGCAGGCCGTATAAGAGGCCTTGCGCATAACTTTGGTATGGTTGTTCTTTTTGCGGAAACTTTTGGCCGTCACCAGCGATTTGTCTTTCAAAAAGGCCTTGATGTTAAACATATCGCCGACCGACATATTTTCGGACAGCACGATTTTATCACCGTTAATCACCGAGCCGTCGGCGGCATAGAGGATAACATTGCCCAATGCCGTAACGGTGTCGGCATTTTCATCATACACCAACTTATCGGTCAAAAGGCGCATTTCTTCATATTTGATTTCGACATTACCGCTGGCCGTGATGATGTTGTTTTTATCGTCGTTTGTCATCTCGTCGGCGCTGAAGTCTATCGGCTCATCTTCGGCGGTTGCATTCGGCTTATCGGCAACGGTTTTGAAGTCCGCAATATTGTTGGAAACATACATCTCGGCGCTCGGATGCGTTTCTTCTTTGGTGCGAAATTCTCCGGCTTCGGGAACAACAAATGCCGTCGCCGTTTTGAGCGAGAAAACGGTCATAATCAGTAAAATCGGAACAACTAATCTATACTTCATATTGCAATTCCTTTGTGCCTTTCAAACGATGAAAATAAAACGGGTTGTAAAAGAGCAAAAGATAAACGCATATCACTAGCGGCAACAGGCAGTTAGCATATAACAGCGGCAAAAACAGCAAAAAGCGTCCTGCCAAGTTGGTCAGCGCCAAATCGGCACCGACAACCGCAATCATGCAAATCACTTCAACGGCCACGATTTTGGTTTGTCCGCGGCGGTTAAAATTGCTGATAAGGAGACCGGTGCAGGCAATAAGCGCCAACACCAGATTAAGCCACGGATACAAAATGCGGCGATGTCCTTCCACCACATATTTGCGCACGTCGGCGGCGGATAAAGATTTGTCGTCGGCCGCGTTTATCAACTCCCAAAAGTTCTTTTCGCGCACGGTTTGTTCTTTGCGTTTGCTACCGCTGCCGGAGTTAAACTCGGCCGAGTAGCGCGAGAACGAAAGCATACTGAATTTGTTGGTTTTTTTATCTATTTCTTGTCGCACGCCGTTGATGAACAAAATACGCGAGCCCTTCGGTGACTGAATCAGCCGCCCTTTCTCCGCGGTCAATGTGACTTTGACGTTCGGTTTTGATTCGTCGCTGACAAAGATTCCCGACACCGAGCCGTCGTTTTCGTGCTTGTCGATAAACACCGTGATGCCGTTTTTGAGCGATGTAAATTCGCCCTCACGAAAGACGGCTTGTGTCATATTGTTTTGCACTTGCCACTCCAATTCGCGAAACTTTTGCTCGGAAGCCGGAATGCCGATGTTCATCACATAAATATTGAACAACGACAGCACCACACCGAGAACAACCGCGGCGCGCGCATTTTGCCACGGACTGATGCCGGCGGACTGCATGACAACAAGCTCGCGGTCGGCTATCATACGATTATACACAAACATCACGGCCACAAACAGCGCAATCGGCGACAGCACGTTAAAAATACGCGGCATCAATAGCGAAGTCATCTCGGCAAACAAATATACCGGCAAACCCTGACGCGTTACCATCTCCACAAAACGAAGCGACTGCGTGAGCCACAACATCGCCAGCAGAGAGCACGAAATCAGCACGAAGCCCGTAAAGATTTGTTTTGTAATATATTTGTTCAATATTCTCATAGGCGCGATTATAACGGCTATTTTTGCAGATTAAAATAAATATTTGCAAGATATACCCGCATATTTTGCGGCAAAATACATAAAAAAATCCGGCAAAATGCCGGACTTGATTTTAGGTTGCGGAAAGCTTTATTTCGGGCCGCCTTTGGTCACAACCACCATCGCCTCGCGCAAAATACGGTCGTTAATCAAATAAGCCGACTGCAACTCGGCAATAACCGTTCCGGCCGGTTTACTCGGGTCTTCGACCTCTTGCACAACCTGCTCGAAATTCGGGTCAAACACCTTGTCTAAACTATCGATTTTTTTGATACCGAATTTGTTGAACACCTTAGTCAGTTCATTTTGCGTCATTTCCACACCTTCAAGCAAAGATTTGCATTGTTCGCGATTTTCTGCGGCAACGGATGTGACGGCACGTTGCAAATTATCGGCAACGCTTAAAAGCTCTTTGGCAAACGTTGCAAGTGCAAATTTGGCATTTTTCTCGATTTCCTGCTGACAACGTTTTTTGGTATTTTCGCTTTCGGCATAAGCGCGCAGATATGCATCTTTTAATTTGGCATTTTCTTCCAAAAGGTGTTGCAATTTTTCGTCTGCGGATTCGAGTTCTGCCGCATTTTCCTCAACTGTGTCCGATTCGTTTGTCTGTGCTGGAGTTTCCTCTAACTCAGGCTCAAAATCTTCTGCTTTGTGCGATTTATTCTTTGTCATTTTTCCCTCTTTTACAAAATAAATTAGGCGCTCGTTATATATAAAACTTAGTGTTTAATCCTTTAGAAGTCAATACCCGATTTTTTTGTTGAAGATTATAAATAAAAGAATTATATTGTCTGCAGTTAACAATTATTTTCATTAGGGGGCGGAATGTGCGCGGTAGTTATCGGTGCAGGGCAAAAAATTTTTGAATATTTACCGACGAATTTTAACAAAAAAAAGTTTATTATCAACTACCGTGTAACTAAAAATGATTTGTTGGCACAGATGCAAAATATGTCAAAACATCAATGTCTTAACAATTCTCAGTGGCCGCAAATAGATAAAGTCAATGCGTGGATGATAAGTGCCGAAACCGCAACATTTATGAAGTGTGGCGGGTTGGGAATGGTGGCTTCCGAATTGCCGGAAAACTTCAATGCCGTTTTCGGAAAAGATGCGCACAATATTTCGATTATTACGCCGATGTATTTGGGCGATACCGGCCGCAAAAAAGCCGAGTTGACGGATGGCGTTTATATCGGTGCCGAGGGTAAATCGACATCGGTCAAAAAAATCAAAACACTAAAAGTTCAGTTTGCCGGCAAGCAAAAACTGCGGGCGTTCAGCGCCGATATTTATGAAGGCGAACTCAATGGCGTGACTTATTACTTTGTGCGCTGTGACCACTTTTTCGGCATCAATCCGGCCGAGAAAAATCCGTCGGGGCAAATCGGTTGCTATGTGTTGAACAAAGACGGTGTCGATGAGGTTGAGCGTTTTGCCTTTTTCTCCAAGGTTGTGTATTGCCTGTTGGAAGAATTGGTGCAAAAAACCGATAAACATATTGCCATGCCGAATATTTTGTTGGCAAACGACTGGCACAGCGGCGCACTTTCGGGTCTAACAAAATATTTGACGCTCGCCAAAGTTTATGTGAAACGTATGAATATGGCGACCGCCGAAAAGTTGCGCAATATTCCGATTATTCATATTGCGCACCACATGGGGTATCAGGGCTGGGATTACAACAATACTTCGCGGATACTCAATTCGCTTTATGAGGATTTGGCGACACTTGTGCTGAAAAATGCCAAAGCGATTAAAAACAGTAATCCGCGCACGCAAAACACGCTCATTGTCAGCGATACCTATAATCAAGCGGCGGCAAATATGCATTTGGCGGATAGGATTATTACGGTTTCGCGCAATTATATGGAAGAAGTTTCGAGCAACAAAAGTTTCGGATTCGATTTCCGCGATGTGCTGAAAATTCGCAAGAACTACCGCAATTTTTTGGGTATTGTCAACGGTTACGAAAAACGTCTGATTTCGCCGAATGTCAAGAAAATTCAAGAGATTAACGAATATTTCAAAATTACCGATTTCAAGGTTTATGACGAGAAAAGTTTGAACATCAAACAGCACAACAAGCGTGAGTGTTTCAAACTGCTGTCGCGTTTGGCAACCGATGAGGCCTACAAAGAAAAAATGATTCCGCTGATAGACTTGTATCAATTCGATGACATTTCCGCGCTGATTCCGGAAGTCGAGCGGATTCCGGTGATTTGTATGACCAGCCGTATGGTTGAGCAAAAGGGCTATGACATGGCGATTCACGCGATTTTGCACAATATCGACCGCTATAAAAATGCGCCGGATAATTTCCCGATTTTTATTTTGGGTGGTGCCGGCAACAAGGATTTATACAGCGATTTGATGATGCTCAAAGACAATACCAAACAGATGTTCCGCGATTTTGCCAAGCGCATTTTCGTGTTCCGCGGTTACAAAGATGAGTTTGCTTATTCGGTGCAGTTGGCGGCTGATTTTTATATGATGCCGTCGTATTTTGAACCCTGTGGTTTAACGCAAATGGAAGCCATGGCCAAAGGCACATTGCCGATAGCGACCTCTACCGGCGGCTTGGTTGACACCATTGAAGACGGCGAAGACGGTTTCCGCACCGAAGCGTTTTTTGCCGACGGCGAGAAAATCTATGGTGCCAACGCGGCGGCACAACGTTTGCAGAATAATCTCAACGCGTATGAAGATGTGCTCGATAAAGCACTACGTTGTTTTTATGCCGCGCCGGAGAAAATGCACCAAATGCAACGCAAGGCTATGCAAGACGATTTCAGTTGGTCATCGCCGAATGGTTCGGTGTATAAATACTTTAATTTATTCAAAACCGGTATGATTTAATTTTATCAGAAGTGATACTTAAAGTCTAAGTTTGCGTTGGTGTGGGTTGTGCCGTCAATGTAAGAGGCAATTGCACCCATCAGCGAGAAGTCACTGCCGAAGTTGTAGTCAAAGCCGGCACGAACAACCACACGCTGATTCTTGCGCCGCTCATCGCGGATTTTGAAACTGCCGTTCATGCCCTGCATTTCAAGCTCGGTCGTGTATGGGTCGGCAAATTCGTGATAAGCCGCAACCCCCGCCCGCATCTGCAACTTGTGATTCGTGCCGAGCGTGATGTTTTTGTTGGCATAGAGTCCGAGTCCCGCCTCAACCGAATAATTGTTCTGCGACTTGATGCTGAGGGCAAACGGCGCACCATCTTCGTGACCTTTGACGTGGTAGCCGAGCATATTAAATTCTGCCGCCGGCGATAAACTCCAACCGCCCATATCTATCGGGTAGCGCGTTTCGTTCATCAGGCCCATCATGCGCTTTTCGACCGTGCCGTCGTAGGTGTGGTTGTAGCCGTTGCGGTCGTATGTGCCGTAAGCGTAACCGAAGCGCGGCGCCGTGATGAACTTAAAGCCGTAGCGGTTGTAGCCGAACGGAACGGACATTTGGAACGTTTCGTCTTTGCGCGAGTTGTTGTCGTGACGGTCGCGGCTGTTGACATTAGATAATGCCAAACTTAAGCCGACCGATTTGCGCCCGATACGCGTGTTGTAGAGTGCATAGCGCGCGTTTGAGCCCATACCGCTCTCAAAGTAGAACGGCGCAATACTGCCCGAAGTCGTCAAGTGGGCGGATTTGTCGTTGAACAGCTTGTCGTTGACATCGGCATTGAGCTCGCGCATCATCGTCATATCTTCAAAATTGAAGCGGTTGAACACATCGTCGGCGGTGAGGGCGTTAACCGCGGCGTTCAGCGCAACGAGCGAGTCTTTTTCTTTGAGCAGGTTAAAGAGTTCTTCGTTGTTGCCGGCATCGTAATTTTGCTTTAAGAAGTCTGCCACCGACTGATTTTGCACCACTTCATCAAACGGTTTCATGGTCAAAACGGCATCGGATTCGTTTTGGAGTTCGGCATCAAACAGAGCTGATTGCGAGAGCAGGTTCAGCCCCGAAACATCGCCGGCATCAATCATATTTTCGACCGTGTAAGTGTCGTCAAAGCCGTCGGTTACGACCTCCGAGCTCATCACCAAATCACCCGAAAACTCGTTCTCGATTTCAAAATGCGAGGTGTTTGTGGCGATGATGACACCGCCCGTCGACAATGTATCAAGAGAGCGCGACTTCAAGTTACCGTTTTGGTTAAATGTTGCACCGTTCAGGACAATATAAGGCGAAGCGCCGCAATTTTGCCCGCTACATTCGCCGATACCGGAAATTATAATCGTTCCCGTATTGGTGACGGCAACTTTAGAACCTTCGGCATAGATACCGTAATTGTTCTCCGAGGCACCGGATATATCAATCGTGCCGGCATTTGTAACCTTGAGGTTGTCGACATTTTCGGCATAAATTCCGTAAGCTGTATTGCTGCCGGATTTTTCGATTGTAATTGTGCTTCCGCTTGTATTGGTATAAGCGCCTGCCGTATCGGCATAGATACCGTATATTGTGCCGGTTGTTTGTCCGTTTATGATTATTGTGCCGTTATTGGAACCGTTTTTGACACCGATGGGATTGTTGCTGTCGGAGATGGCTATTGTGCCGTAATTGTTACCTTTTTCTACACCGGTGGCCGTATTTGCGGCGCCGAATATTTCTATTGTGCTACCTTTGGCATTGGTGCCGTTTTTGATACCGACGGATTTTTGACCGCCGGATATGGAAATTCGATTCCTGTTCTCGCCACCATCCATACCGGTTGCCGATGTTGTGATATCTTCCAACGTAATTGTGCCGCTATTATTGCTTTCCGAACTGTAAGAACCGGACATTCCGATTGCCGTGGATGCACCGTCTATCGTAATCTTATTTGTATTTATAACGGTAGAGCCCTCCATACCCGTAACTTTGCCGGTGTTGTTTTGCATCTTAATCGTGCCGCTGTTTTCCGCCGTTCCCTGATATGAATATATGCCGTATATATTACCGCTTTGATTGTTATTCATTTCTACGGTTCCGATGTTTGCAACGCTTTTATCCGAATATATGCCGTATATACTCTTACTTGAGCCGACATTGTTGTTTCCGTTTAACGTTACGGTTCCGGCATTAGAGGCATCTTGAGTTCCCAAATTACCGTTAGATACCTTAATTCCCGCTATTTCGCCGTTAGATGCGTTGAGCGTGTTGTTATTTAAGGTGATGGTTGCACTGGCAGCATTTTGAGCCGTGCCTTGTGCCAAGAACATACCCGTTAAGGTGTTGCCGGAAGTTTTGTTGCTGATTTCTATCGAGCCGTTGTTGATTAGCTGACCATCCGGACCATTACTGTTGGCCATGTGCATACCGTATCGATAGTTTGCGCCTACACTATGTGTATCCGTGATAGTGCCATAATTTTCCAATGTTCCGCTCGTTGCCTGCATACCATAAAAAGAACCGGTTCTATTTCCTGCGTCAATGGTTGTTCCTTGAGGATTGATATTTCTGTTTGATTCACATCTGCCGCTAACCAGGTCGTAACCGTCTTCGCATTCTTCGCATCCGCCGTAATAAGGTGTATCCGGTGTTCCGATAACAACGCATGTCGGTGTTGTCGGTGTAGGGGTCAGGCAGTGCATGGCTTCTAATTGCTTTCCTTTTGTTTCGCAATAGCCGGCCGTGTTGGCAACACATTCACCGCTGTCATCATTATAGGCCAAATTATTATCCGTGCATTCTGTGCACTTCCATTCTCCGCTTACACAACTTAATGTTTTGCAATAACCCGGTTTGTCCGGCTGCGGGTCGGTGCACTCTGTCGGGTCGTCAGCTACGCATTTGTCTCCATCAGGATGATATCCTGTTGCGCAGGTTTCGCATTGTTCTCCCTCATAGCCATCTTCACAAATGAGGCAACTGAGATAATATGTTTTATTATTTACAATACACGGTTCCGAGTCGTATGCCGGAGAAAGACAATGCATTTCCGTATCTGCTTTGTACCCCTCATTGTGACAATAATCTTCGGTATTGGCGACACATCTTCCCTCCGAAATATGATGAGATGTTCTCAGGGACCATAAACATGCGGTGCATTGCTTGGAGCCGTCGGCGCATGCTTCGGTTGTGGCGCAGTCAGGCGCGGTTTCCGTTGCTCCGTAAGGACATATCTTGGTGCCTTGTTCGACGCATTTGCCGTTGACAAGGTCGTAGCCGTCTTGACAAGAACTACATTGCTTGAAATAATTGGTGCCGTCGGCAATACAAGGTGTGCCGGTCGGTGTTTGACAATGCAGTGCTTCTGTTGTTTCATAACCGGCCTCTAAGCAGTAAGCTGTCGTGTTGATAATACATTCTCCCGGTTTTCCTGCTTCGGTGTGAGCTGTTGTCGGAACACAAGCATCGCATTTCCACGAGCCGTCATTGCATTGCGTGCTGTGTGCACAATATGTTGAAGCCGGTTGTTCGGTATAAGGACATTCCGTTTCACCTCCGCTCAGAACGCATTTGCCGTTAACAAGGTCGTAGCCGCTTTGGCAAGTGCTGCATTGGTTGTAATAATTGGTGCCGTCGGCAAAACAAGCCGTGCCGGCCGGTGTTTGACAATGCAATGCTTCTTTTGTTTCATAACCGGCGCTTAAGCAGTAGTCCACCGTGTTGATGATACATTCTCCCGGTTTCCCTGCTTCGGCGTGTGATGTTGTCGGAATACAGCCGTCGCATTTCCACGAGCCGTCGTCACATTCTGTTGCGTGAGTGCAATAGTCTAAATTCAGAGAATCCGCTTCATACGGGCACATCTTTGTTGTATCGGCTACGCATGTGTCTCCGTCTTTGTGTGTGCCTTGCGGACAGCAAAAGGCCTTGCCGGTATATTCCGGATTGGTGTTTCCGGAAGAGGTTGTGCACATTTTGTTTGCGCTGGTTGCACTCGGGCAAACTTCCCAGTGATTCACGATTGCATCGTATTGGCATGAATCATAGACACACGTTCCGTTGTTGAAGTAATAACCGCTATAAACAAGGCAGGCCGTGCACTTCTTTTTGGTAGAATCGGTCGGGCAATAATTATAAATTGAGCACCCCGTCACATTATCGGTTGAATAGCCCTCGCAAGCGTCCGGCTCAACACAGGAGTCACCGCTGATTATTGCGGTTTGGGAAGCACAAGAACAGCGACCGTCGGCATCCGGCACGGATTTGAAGCCCTTTGAGGTGTTGCATTGTTCACATTTCTTTTTGCTTGTATCGGTCGGACAATAGTCATACATTGAGCATCCTGTTACATCGACGCTCGAATAATCCTCGCAAGTTTCGGTTTCAACGCAAGCACCGTCTCTGATTACTGCGGTTTCGGAAGCGCAAGAGCAAGAGCCGTCGGCATTCGGCGTGTATTTGAAGCCCTTAGAAGTGTTGCATTGTTCGCACTTCTTTTTGCTCGAATCGGTTGGGCAGTAATTGTATTTATAGCATCCCGTCACATCGGAGGTCGAATAGTCCTCGCAAGTATCCGGCTCAACACAGGTATCGCCGATGATTTCTGCGGTTTCGGAAACGCACGAGCAAGAGCCGTCGGCATTCGGCGTGTATTTGAAGCCCTTTGAGGTGTTGCATTGACGACATTTCTTTTTGCTTGAATCAGACGGACAATAGTCATAACCGTAACAGCCCGGAACATCGGCGGTCGAATAATCGTCGCAAGATTCAACGCAGACACCGTCGATAATTCGTGCGGTTTCGGAAGAACAAGAGCAAGAGCCGTCGGCATTCGGCGTATACTTAAACCCTTTGCTGACATCGCATTGATTACATTTCTTTTTGCTTGCGTCGGACGGACAATAAATGTAATTATGGCATCCTGTCACATCTGCAGTTGAGTAATCGTCGCAAGTTTCCGGCTCGACACAGGTGTTGTCGATGATTTGTGCGGAGCTTGAGCTGCATTTGCAGTGACCGTATTCATCCGGGTCTTTGATAAATCCGCGCGAGGTGTTGCAACGGGTGCATTTTTTCTTTTCGTAATTAGACGTGCAGTGGTTATAATTTGCGCAGCCGGCCACATCTTCGGTGGAATATTCGTCGCCGCAGTCATCTCCGCCGCTGTCTTCGACGCAGGTTCTGCCGTCCGGACTTACCGTATAGCCGGTTTCGCAACTTTGGCAGACACCGTTATCTTCTTCCGGATTGGTGTAATAACGGCAATGGTCGACAAGTCGGGTGCGGTCGACACACTTGAGTAAGCTTGCATCGTATTCGCATTTGGTTTTGTATTGCAGAGCCGGACAAGAAATATATGATGAATAGCCCGGGCACAGAGAAGATGTGCTGGTGCAGGTGCCGGTAGCTTCGTCTAAAATATATTTGGTGGCGCATTCGGTGCATCGGTCGGCATTGTCTTCAAAGGCGGTGCAACCGCTTGTGTTGCTGCGTCTGGTGCATTTATGGTAACTCTCGTCAATTTCGCAGACTTCGGAAATATATTCCAAAGTGGCGCACGCCGCCGTCTTAAAGCCGCTGCCGCACAAAGAGCCGTTGGAAACGCATTTGCCGTCTTTGATACCGTAGCCGGTTTCGCAAGCCGTGCAGATATCTGCTTCCGGTTCAAACTCGGTGCATTGAGCGGTGTTTTGACGGCGCGAGCATTTGTGATATTCTTCGCTTAACTCACACTTAGAAGATATATATTGTCCCGTCGGGCAGGCCTCACTCGTATAGCCTTCATCCGCGCATTCTTCGTTTAATGTGATGCAGTAACCGCTTTCGTTTAAGATAAATTCTTCGCTGATACAGCTCAGGCATCTGTCGTGCAACGGGTCAACTTCACCGCAATTGGCGGAATGTTGCCTGATTTTGCACTCTTTCCATATTTCATCTCCGGTCGGGCAGGTTTTGTCGGTCGGATATTCATCTTCGTCACATTCCGCCTTATAACCTTCTTCGCATTGGGCCGGAACGCATTTATATTTCGGATTATCGCCGTTGTAGCAGGTATCGTCTAAAACCCAACCGACATTATCGCATTTTTCATCGGTGTATTCGGCCGGACATATATTCGGACTCATACAATCTTCACCGTGCCAACCCTCTCGACACTCGGTGCAGATATCGGCGTGCGGGTCAAAAGCCGTGCAATTATGGGTGTTTTGTCGGCGTGAACATCTGTGATAGTGCTTGTTTCCGTCATCTAAGTTTTCTTCATACGGGCAATAATCGGTATCGGCAACATATTGTGTGTTGATGTTACATTCCTGAAGCGTATAACCTAAGTCCTGACACAAAATCGAAATCAGCTGACAGGTGCCGTCCGGACCGAAGTTATAACCTTCTTCACATTTGGTGCATTTATAGGTTGCCGGATTATCGCCGCTCTTGCATCTTTCCAAATCGGCACAATGTTCGGTTTCGGTGCCGGCCGGTATATCGTAGCCGGTGCAATCTTTCGGTTCGCAACCATAATATTCGGTATCGCCCGAAAGGCAGACCTGACCGGTCGGGACCCAACCGTCGTATTCGACGCAGGCGAGTTTGAAGTTGTCTCCGCATTGATAAGGTTTTGAACAGTCTGAAGAAACCCAGCCCTTTTCGCAGGCATTACATTTATATCTGTATTCCGTTCCGCTCAGGCAGGAAGATGTATCCGTGCAGTGCATATTCGGATTATCCATCGGGTTGGTGTTTATGTTGTATCCGAGGCATTTTTGGGCGCGGCATTTTTTGAGCAACACATCGCCGGAAGTGCAGGTATCGTCGGTTTCTTCATAGCCGACCGGACAGGCCTCGACATAACCCGAGCAGGTGTTGAGCGAACATTTGTGCATCACAATATCGCCGGCGCGGCACATTTCTCCGTTCGGGTGATAACCGTCCGGACAAGAAATAACATAGCCCTCGCAGGTATCCGGTGCGCATTTATAAAGGGTTTGGTCGCCGATTTGACAAGTATCTTCGGTTGCGTGATAACCGGCCGGACAAACTTGTTGATAGCCGTCGCACTGCGGTTTGCCGCTTCCGCCGCCGCTACCGCCGCCACCACCGCCGCCGGATGCCGCCGCTATGCCGATACCGCCGGCTACTAAGGCGCCGGTAACAAGCCAGCCGGTTGTTCCCATTCCCAAAAATGTTTGCGAACTGCCGGAAGCCATTGCCATTCTTTTTTGCGCTAAAGCCCGACGCGCGATACAACGTGCGTTGCGGTTGGCCCCGTATTGCAACAATGTTTGATAGGCCCGACGGTCACCTTTAGCCAAGGCAATACACAAGGCCGTGTTTCCCGAGCTATCTTCGTTATCAATCGAAGAGCCGAGATAACGTAAAGCCGTATAGTCCAGATTTTTGGCGTATGAATATACCTGTTGCGCCGGAATAGAAGCAGAAGCTTGCGCACCGAGAGCGACCATTATTGCCGCAACAAAAAGACAGCAAGCTTTCTTGTATTCAAACAGTTTTCTTAAAGATACCATTACAGTTCCTCTTGCATTATTGCGTTACGAGTCGTCCGCATAAGACAACACTTTTGTTCGAATTTAACATAAGATTGTTAATAAAAAGATAAATTTCGCGTTTGTTTTTAAAAAACCTTGCTCTTGCCGATAATATCGATTGTTAAAGGCAAAACTTGACGAATTGATTTTTTTGTTATAGACTGCTGTAAGTTTTTGGGAGTATCGAAGATTATGGCAAAAGTTTGTTGGAAAGCAGGGACAATGTTGGCACCGGTGCCGCCGGCGCTTGTTTCTTGCGGCACAATGGATAAACCCAATGTGATGACGGCGGCGTGGACGGGGATTATCTGCAGTGAGCCGACGCTCGTGTATGTGTCTATTCGGCCGTCGCGTTACAGTAACGAATTGATACGGCAAACCGGCGAATTTGTGATTAATCTGCCGACGGCTAAATTGGCTAAAGCAGTGGATATGTGCGGCGTAAAGAGCGGTCGCGATGTCAACAAGTTCAAACTTACGGGTATCACGCCGGCAAAGTGTGAAAAAGTCAGTGCGCCGCAAGTGGCGGAATCTCCGGTTTCGCTTGAGTGCAAGGTCAAAGAAATAACGTCTTTCGGCACGCACGATATGTTTTTGGCCGAAGTGCTTGCCGTTGATGTTGACGAGGAATATATTAACGGCAGACAGGCACTCGATTTGCAAAAAGCCGGATTATTGGCATACGCACACGGATTTTATTATGGTTTAGGGCGTAAAATCGGCAAATTCGGTTGGTCGGTCGAAAAGAAATCAACCAAACGCAAACGTTTGGCTAAGCAACAAAAAAAGTGAGTAAATATTATGGAAAGCAAGCACGCGGATATAAAAATCAATTATTCCAAAATAAAGGTTTTTGAGGATTTTAATACCGAAAAGCCGGCGTTTCCGCTTGTGCTTTCGATACCGCACAGCGGGACTTATATGCCACCGGAGTTTGTGAAGGAAACAACGTGCAGCGTCGAGGTGATGCGCCATAACGAAGATTTGTTGGTTGACGAACTGTTGCAAAAGGCAACAGATTTTGGAATTCCGACCATAAAAATGTTGGTAAGCCGCGTGTTTATCGACCTTAACCGTGACCGTTTGGAGCTTGACCCGGCAATGTTCTATAACTACCCGCGCGAAAAAGACATTATGTTTGACAAGCACTGCCGCGTCGGGATTGGCGTGGTGCACCGCATCAATTATCTGCGTCAGCCGTTGTATAATGCTTTGCTTGATTATCACGAAGTGGAAAAACGGCTCAAAAATGTGTATGACGTGTATCATGCGCAATTGCGGAAAATCATTGACCGATGCGTGAAAAAATTCGGTTTTTGCTTGCTTCTCGATTGTCACTCGATGCCGTCGAAAATTTGCTCGATTATCGACGACCGCTCGGGGATTGATATTTGCTTGGGCAATTTGTTCAGTCAAAGCTGCCCGCAGGAAATGAGCGACTTTTTGGCCGGTCAGTTTTGGAACAAAAACTATAATGTCGAGTTTAATTGCCCGTATTCGGGTGCGTTTATCACTTTCAACTACTGCCAGCCGAAAAACAAAGTTCATACTCTGCAGCTCGAGATTAACCGCGCGCTCTATGCCGATGAAGAAAACTTAAGCAAAAACGAGCATTTTGATACGATGGCTGATGATGTGAGCGAAGCGGTTATCAATTTGGCACAAAGTTTGGTGCGGTAATTCGAGTGAGCAGTATGAAAAATTTAATCATTTGGGATTTTGACGGCGTGATTGCTTCAACGGCGGAAGTAAAATCGGCAATCAATGGTGTTTAATTACGATATAGAATATAATTGACAAAATTTGAAAATATGCTACAATCAGACTAATTACACAATAAAGAAGGAGAAGCAACAATGGCAGAGTTAATAAATCGCATGACTATCAGTCAAGAAGGCGTCGAGTATAATTTATATGATTTGCCCGAAGGTTTTGTAATTAAAGGCGGTTTGGATCTGGGGAGAAATATGTATATGAAACTTCCTGACTTATCAAAAGTTATCGTTGAGGGAAATTTTGATTGTCGGGGATGTCATCTCAAATCTTTTGTCGGAGCTCCGAAAAAGGTTACCGGTGATTTCAATGGTTTTGGCAATGAAGTGACCTCCTTGGAAGGTATGACAGAGATAGTCGGAGGAAATTGCAATTTATCTCGCAACAAACTTACTTCACTTGAGGGCAGTCTTCGAAAAGTAGGGAATAATCTGATTTTGGACCATAATCCGCAATTAACCTCCTTGGAGTATATTCCTGAAGTAGGGGGTTCAATTCTCTGTGAACATACGGCAGTTACGTCTCTTGCCGGCATATCCAAAGCGGATACTGTTTTTTGTAAAGCGTCTGTTGCCAAACAATATTTTGACGATGATAGATATGCTGATCGTGGCGATAATGACCTCTGCATGCTTTCTTTTGCCGAAGTAAAAGAAAGTGCACGTTTCAAAGCACAAAATCCGGCTCTTGAACGTAAGAATTCTTCACAGAAATTTAATCTCGGAAAAATCGGAGGGGGCAGAGATTTTTAATTTGTAAAATATTATCGATAAAAACGGCGGAAGTAAAATCTGCCGTTTTTTTGTTGTTGCCGTGACAATAAACCGATAAAAATCCCGCGCGATAAGTGCTTTTTTTGCTTGCGATTTTTGTAAAATGTCGGTAAACTCCGTGTGTGTAAAATTTTTAATAAGGGAGTTTATAAACAAATGTCTAAAGTCTTGATTACCTCTGCCTTGCCGTATATTAACGGTGTTCCGCATTTGGGACACATGGTCGGTTGCTTGTTGCCGTCCGATGTTTATGCGCGGTATATGCGAATGATGGGGAATGAGGTTTTATACATTTGCGGCAACGACGAACACGGCACGGCGTCCGAAGTCGGTGCGCTTAAAGAGGGTTTGCCGGTGGAAGAATATTGCGATAAATATCACGCGCGCCACGCCAAAACTTACGCCGATTTTAATCTCTCGTTTGACTATTTCGGCCGTTCCTCAAGTGAACAAAACAAAGAAATGACCTACCATATTTTCGAACAGCTCGATAAAAACGGATTTATCGCTGAAAAAACAATGAAACAGGTGTTTTCGGTTGATGATAATATGTTTTTGGCCGACCGCTATATCACCGGCACTTGTCCGCATTGCGGCTATGAAAAAGCCCGCGGTGACCAATGCGAAAACTGCACCAAAGTTTTGGAACCGACCGATTTAATCAATCCGCGCAGCACGGTTTCGGGCAGCACTAATTTGGAAGTTCGCGAAACCAAGCATTTGTTCTTAAACTTGCCGAAGATTGAAGAAAAATTAGTCGAGTGGCTCAAAACAAAAGAAGCATTTTGGCCTGATGTAGCTTATTCTATTGCAAAGAAATGGGTCAAAGAAGGATTGCAACCGCGCTGTATTACACGTGATTTGAAATGGGGCTTTCCGGTTAACAAAGCCGGTTACGAAAATAAGGTTTTCTATGTGTGGTTTGATGCGCCGATAGGTTATATAGGCATTACAAAACAATGGTCAGACGAAAAACCGACTGAGCGCAATTGGAAAGATTGGTGGCTCGATGCCAAAGATGTGCGCTATGTTGAGTTTATGGGCAAAGATAATGTGCCGTATCACTCGATTACATTTCCGGCGACATTGCTCGGCACCGGCGAAAACTGGACCAAGGTTGATTATTTAAAGGGCTTCAGTTACTTGACTTTTGAGGGCGGTAAGTTCTCGAAATCGGAGCATCGCGGCGTGTTTGCCGAAGACGCCGTGACCGAATTTCCGGCGGATTATTGGCGCTATTGGCTGATGGCAAATGCGCCGGAAGCATCTGATGCGTCGTTCACATTTGACAGCTTTGTCGGCACCATCAACAAGGATTTGAACGGTGTTTTAGGCAATTTTGCACAACGTGTGATGAAAATGACCGCTTCTAAACTCGGTAGCGTCGTGCCGGAAGGTGCGGCAATAACCGAGGTTGACCAAGAGATGATTGCGGCAATTCAAGCGCGTGTCAACGACTATTTCAAATATATGGATGCGCTGGAGTTCAGAAAAGCAGTGGCCGAATTGCGCGCGATTTGGGTTGAAGGTAACAACTACATCACGAAAACCGAGCCGTGGCAGGTGATTAAAGAAGATGAAACCCGCGCCGCAACGATTTTGCGCTTGTGCTTGAATTTAGTACGGATTTATGCGATTTTAAGCGCACCGTTGATGCCGCAAACGGCTGAAAAAATGTTGGCAAAGTTTAACTTAAAGCCGGAAGATATGCCGACGCTGAAAGGGTTTAATGTGTCGGAGCAAATTAGCGTGCTGAAAGCAGGAACACCGTTTGAGGCAGGTGAGGCGTTGTTTGAACGTATTACACCGGAAAAAATGGCAGAATTGCAGGAAAAATACGGAGGAAAATAATGAAGCACAGAATCAACGGCGGTTGGGACGAGCTGAGGATGAACGGCATTTTGGCGTGGATTCATCGTTTGGTTATGTTCATAACTTTCCCGTTGCGCCGTTTTTGGCTGTTTTTGATGATTTGCTTGGCGGTGTTTGCCGTTTTGCTGATTATTCCGCTGTATCTCGGCGTGCCGTTTAATGAAATCGGGGTGTGGTATCGCTCGGGTGCACCGATGCAAAAGTGGTCCGAAGTAAAGGATAAGGCACTTGCCGAGGCAAATGTCAAGTTTGAGGCGGTGGAAAATACCGTTGCCGAAATGTCCGATAAGATTAAAGGCAAAACCGTCCGATATGCGCAAACGGCAGACAACGAAAAAGTGCAGTTGGTATCGTGGCCGGTTGCCGAATTTAAGCGCGCACAATATCATCCGAAAAAAAGCGCGGTCAAAACAGACGGCGAAAGTGTGGTGCAAAAAGAGTCGACGGAAAGTTTCAGTGCGTTGAAACCGCCGCCGATGAACGCCGTGCTCTCGGGACAGGCGCAAAAGGTTGAAGAAAAACGGCGTGAATCACATCAGGAACAAAAGCCGATGTTTTTACCGCCTCATACGCTCTTTTATGAGGGTAAACTGTCGGATTATTACGAGCGTTTGGAACATCGTGGCCTGATTTATGTTCAAGAGCCGGATATTTTATACGGTAAGGCCGAAGTCAGCAGTGCAAACAGTATGTCGATTAACGGCACATTCTTCTTTTTATACGGCATTTATACGGACAGCAATCGGCAGAATCCGTTGGCGGCCGAACGTTATTTGCGTGATATAACCGCCGAAAATCCGGTCTATTGTGCGGTTGTGGCATATGCGGCCAACACGCAGACACCGACGGCATTGTGTTTTGTGAACGGCATTTTCATCAATCGCTCGATGGTAAATCATAATTTGGCAGATAATGTCGGCCTTAAATAAGCGGGGATTTCAATGTGGCAGCCGGTTTTAATGATTAGCGGATACATTTTGGGCATTTTGGGCCTGATTATGTTGGTGCCGGCGTGCTACGATGTTTTGGTGACGGGCATGGAATGGTCGCCGTTTTTCAGCACGGCAATGATAGCCATTTTTTTCGGTTTGTCGCTGTTTTTATCCAACTATACGAAAATTGAGCGAATTACCTTGAAACAAGGTTATTTGGTGACGGCGGTCAGCTGGGTTTCGGTGTGTTTGTTTTCGGCAATCCCGTTTTGGTTTCACGGTAGCGTGAACAGTGTTTTTGATGCGATTTTTGAGGCAACTTCGGGGATTACCGGCACCGGCGCGACGATTATGAACGATGTTGAGAGCTTGCCGCATTCCGTGTTGTTGTGGCGCTCGCTTCTGAACTACATCGGCGGTTTGGGCATCGTTATTTTCGCGGTGGCCTTGTTGCCGTTTTTAGGCATCGGCGGTATGCAGATTTTCCAGCACGAAAACTCGGATTCAAACGATAAGTTTATGCCTAAATTCAGTTATATAGCCAAAAGAATCGTGTTCGTGTATTTGTTTTTGACTTTGTTGGCAACGTGCACATTATTTGTGTGCGGAATGGGGTGGTTTGATGCGGTAAATCACGCGATGTCTGCCATCGGCACCGGCGGATTTTCTACAAAAAATAATTCGATTGCGTCGTTTAACAGCTTTCCGATAGAATTTGCCACCACGATTTTTATGTTGGTCGGGGCGTTGCCGATGACTTTTTATATTTTGCTTTATCGCCGTGCCAACCCTGATAAAAACAAGCAGGTGAGGGTGTTCTTGAAGTTGGTTGTGACGTATGCGTTGTTGCTCGGCATTTATCTGTATTCGACTTCTGATTTTTCGCTGTGGACGGCGCTCAGATACAGCTTTTTTACGGTGACGGCGATTGTGACGACAACCGGCTTGGCCTCGTGTGACTACACAACTTGGGGCGTGTGGATTACGGCGGTTATTCTGTTTTTGTCGCTGACCGGCGGTTGCACCGGCTCGACAACCGGCTCGATAAAGATTTTTCGCTGGCAGGCCATTTATGCGTTTTTGCGCAAATATCTGCTTTCGGCCATTGAGCCGAATCGCGTTATTCCGATGAAAATCGGTCACGTCAATATGCCGGAAAAAGTGACTATGTCGGTGTTTGTGTATGTGTTTTCGTTTTTGATTTCGCTGGTGGTGATGACGGTTGTGGTCAGCGCTTGCGGGCTTGATTTGCGCACTTCACTGGCGGCGGTGACGGCGTGTATTACCAACGTTGGTGTCGGTTCGATTGATTTAATCGGACCGTCCGGAAACTACGCGTTTTTCTCAAACACGGTCAAATCGTTGCTATGCTTTGCGATGTTGCTCGGGCGCTTGGAGATTATTACGATTTTGGTGGTATTTTCCAAATCATTTTGGCGCAGTTAGCTTTTTTTGATAATATTGCAGAATATAAATCCGCACGGCGCTTGATAAGTTTTCGGCGGTGCGTGTGCGGTCTATCAGCGTAATCAGTTGGTTGCGGCTCAATTTCATCTCGGCGGCAATATCCAAAAGCGCCTCGAAAAACTCTTCTTCGATGGTGATGCTGGTGGCGTGCCGGTTGGCAATTAAGACCGAAACTTTAATCATGATTTTTTGCGCCAATTATCGATGGAGATGACTTCGGCGTTGCCGGCTTTGCGTTTTGCGGAAGTTTCAATTTCCGGCAGTTCGTCTTCCTCATCTTCAAGGTGTTCAAAACTCAGCCCGAATTTGGCATAAGGGTCAGCAAAATAGGTAATCGCATCATAAGGAATGGTGATGGTTTGCGGAATACCGCCGAAGCTCAAGTCAACCGAAAAGCTGTTGTGACGCACGGTTAAGTTATCAAATTGATTTTGCAACACTATTGTCATTGTTTCCGGATATTGAATTTTGAGATTTTTGGAGATAATCACGCCCGGAAAATCGGTGCGAAAAGTGATGTAAAAATGATTTTCGCCCGGCAGACCTTGTTCTTCTACAATTTTGAGGGCATAATAAACCACATTGCGCAAAGATTTTTCAATCAGCTCGTCGTAATTAAATTCCGTAATAAACTTCACCATTTTTCAACCCTTCAAAAGAAAAGAGCCGTTCTGTTGATAGGTGGCTCATGCCCCACTTTAAGCAAACCAATGCTCAAAGAATTGAATTCGTTGCATTTACCGCATTACGCAGCAACGGCAACTGGTGCAAAATTATCATTTGCGTTTATTTAATTTGAACCGATAACGGTGGTATCTCACCGGACACAACACATATCTTTACCATACACCGTCAATCCTGTTTCACCCCCGTAAAAAATGGTGGAGGTGCCGAGCACTGCCCTCGGGTCCGACGCATCTATTCCATAAGGCCTCTGGTGTCGCAGTCAGTTGCCTGACAACGTATAATATAAAGATTCTTTTAAAAATATCAAGAGGGATTTTTGAGGGTTGAATTTTAGAAAAGATTTCGGTATTGTGTCAGAAAAGGAGTCGGTAAAATGCTTAAATTCTTAATATCCGTTTTCGTATTACTGTTAGCAGGTAAATCGTATGCTGAGGGTTTTGATAACACAGAATATGATTTATATAAGGAAACACAATTTGCCAATGGTTTTGCCTTAATTAAAGACAGTTACGGAAAGCGTTTGAGCCCGCAACATGATGAAAAAAATTATGCTGACGGAATTATGCATGCTTCGGTGTTGTTCGGAGAAATGGATTTACTGAATATCAAAAAGCAGGTTATCGAAAAAATGGATGATTCCGATATTAAAAAAGATGAAGAAGGTATTTGGCGTCCTTTATATGATGGTGTTCGCAAATCGCATGGTCATCAATATGATGCTCTTTACGGTTGGGTGTATTGGTTGATTTTCAATCCGCAAGCAGATTATTCGGTTATCGGTGCACCACAAACCGACGACTTGGTAAATATGGCAATTTTAACGGCTATATCTCGTGCCGATGTCCCTTATTGGCATAATAAAATATTTGCGTGCATGACACAAAAATTGCCGCCGGAGCAACAAACAACATACCAAACCTCTTGGATTAGCGCCACGGATGAATGCCAAGCGGAATATGCGACTCATATCAGTAAAATGTCTGCGGAGATTTATCAAAAATTAAAAGTGTTGCCGCAATATCAAAAAGATAATCGGTAGTTATGGTCGGATTGTCCTCGCTCGTCAAACTCGCTCGTGACCTGCGTCGCCTGTCAGCGTTGCTGACCGGCATTCTCACGTCTGCCGGCGGCTCCTTGTCGAACCAACTTCTCGTTGGTTCTCATCCGGCTACACATATAAATAAAA
>JAFYFJ010000066.1 GCA_017543835.1 Alphaproteobacteria bacterium
ATTACATCACCGGTTTTGCGCGCCACGCGAACCTTTTTGCCGTCAACCGTCTTGTAGCCGACCTTTGTGGCCTTGCCATCTTTAACGATTGCAACATTGGAAACGTGAATCGCAGCTTCCTTAGAAACAATTCCGCCCGGAGTGGTCTTAGAAGCTTTGGTATGGCGCTTAACCATATTCAAACCTTCAACAACAACCTTGCTTTCTCTCGGCAGAGCTTGTTTTACAACGCCGGTTTTACCCTTGTCGTCACCCGACAAAATGATAACCGTATCGTTTTTCTTAATTTTCATTTTAGGCATTACAATACCTCCGGTGCTAATGAAATGATTTTCATAAATTTCTTTGCACGCAACTCTCTCGTTACAGGGCCAAAGATACGTGTTCCAATCGGTTCACCATCTTTGTTGATAAGAACTGCGGCATTGCTGTCAAAACGGATAACACTTCCGTCTTTGCGGCGAATATCACTGGCCGTTCTAACGATAACGGCTTTGTAGACATCACCCTTTTTAACGTGTCCTCTCGGCAACGCATCTTGTATTGCTACAACAATAACGTCACCCACAGAGGCCGTCTTTCTCTTGGAACCACCAAGAACCTTGATGCACTGCACCTGACGTGCGCCCGAATTATCGGCAACATCGAGGTTGGTTTGCATTTGTATCATTTTTTTATTCCTTCTATCTTAGGCGTTATCAGACGAAATCACAGTCCAAGATTTATTCTTGGAAATCGGGCGGCATTCCTCAATAGAAACGCGGTCACCGACCTTATACTGATTGTTTTCATCGTGAGCAGCAAATTTCTTACTTTTCTTCACGAATTTTTTATAAACCGGATGCATAACCTGACGCTCTACACTGACCACGACAGTTTTATCCTGTTTATCACTAACAACAACAACTTGAAGAATTCTCTTAGGCATATTCTTTCTCCTAACTATTCTTCTTGCGCTCACTGATGAGCGTGTTGATTTTGGCTACATCGCGGCGAACCTTACGAATGTTCGAAACATTCTCCAATTGGCCGGTTGATTGTTGAATACGCAAGTTGGCTTGCTCTTTTTTGCATTCCAACAACTTGCTTTCCAATTCGTCAATCGTCATAGCGCGTAAATCTTTTGTTTTAACCATTATGCGTCTCCTTTAACGATATCAGAGTTCAAACGCTTAACAAATTTGCACTTAACCGGCAATTTTGCGGCGCCCAGTTCAAAAGCGCGACGAGCGGTTTCTTCCGAAACACCCGTAACTTCAAACATAATGCGACCCGGTTTAACTCTGGCTACCCAAAATTCGATAGCACCTTTACCTTTACCCATACGAACCTCGGCCGGTTTATCCGACACCGGAACATCAGGGAAAATTCTAATCCACAGTTTACCTGCTCTCTGCATCTGACGTGTAATCGCACGACGAGCTGCCTCGATTTGACGTGCAGTCACACGGTCAGGAGTCAGCGCCTTCAAACCGTATAAACCGAAATTTAATTCAGAACCACCTTTGGCCAGACCGTGAATACGGCCCTTATGCTGCTTGTGGAATTTCAAACGTTTTGGACTTAACATTTCTCTAACCTCACGTTATTACTTTTGTTCAGACAACTTTTTGTCTTGCGCCATCGGATCGTGGCCCATAATTTCGCCCTTATAGATCCATACTTTTACGCCGCAAGCGCCGTAAGTCGTATGAGCGGTTGAGGTTGCATAGTCAATGTCCGCACGCAACGTGTGCAAAGGCACGCGGCCTTCACGGTAGTGTTCGGTTCTGGCGATTTCCGCGCCGCCCAAACGACCGCTGCAGCAAACTTTAATACCTTCCGCACCCGAGCGCAAAGCAGCTTGCATCACGCGTTTCATCGCACGACGGAAAGCCACGCGGCGTTCCAATTGTTGTGCAACGTTGTCTGCAACCAATTTTGCGTCCAAATCCGGTTTTCTAACCTCAACGATGTTTAACTGGACTTCAGATTCGGTCAGCTTTTGAATTTCTTTTCTTAAAACTTCAATGTCTTGACCTTTCTTGCCGATTACAACACCCGGTCTTGCCGAATGAATTGTAACTCTCGCCTTTTTAGCCGGACGTTCGATAACGATACGGCTGACACCGGCTTGAGCCAGTTTTTCATTCAAGAACTTCTTAATTTTCAGGTCTTCGTGGAGATAGTCAGTAAACTTTTCATCAGCATACCAACGAGAGTCCCAAGTGCGATTTACACCTAAACGAAGACTGGTAGGATTAACTTTCTGTCCCATTTATTTACTCCCCACGCTCTGAAACAACGATGGTCATGCTTGAGAACGGCTTCAAAATACGAGCACTTCTGCCGCGACCACGCGCATTCATACGCTTCATTACAATACCTTTACCGACGTATGCTTCGCTGACAACGAGCTTGTCGATATTCATATTATGATTATTTTCCGCATTGGAAATTGCAGATTGCAACAATTCCAACGCAACCTTTGCGATTCTCTTTTTGGAGAAGCTCAATTCGGCAACCGCTTTTTCCGCCTTCAAACCACGAATGGTTTGCGCTACCAAATTCAACTTGCGTGAACTTGTGCGGATAGAACGGCAAACAGCCTTTGCTTGTTTTACTTGATTTTCAGCCATAATTAACCTCTCTTCGCAGTTTCTTTGGTATGACCGTAGAAGGTTCTGGTCGGCGCAAATTCACCAAACTTGTGACCAACCATATCTTCGGTAACCAATACCGGAATAAATTTGTGACCGTTGTGAACACCGAATGTTAAACCGACAAATTGCGGCAACATCGTTGAACGACGAGACCAAATCTTAATCACTTCATTACGGCTAGAACTTCTAGCAGCGTCAGCTTTCTTCAAGAGATAGCCATCAACAAAAGGTCCTTTCCATACAGAACGAGTCATTAGCTTTTCTCCTTATTAGTTTTTGTTATCATGACGAGATCTCATAATAAAGCGATCTGTCTTCTTGTTAGAACGAGTCTTGGCGCCCTTCGTCGGCTTACCCCAAGGCGTAACCGGATGGCGACCGCCTGATGTGCGGCCTTCACCACCGCCGAGCGGGTGATCAACCGGGTTCATCGCAACACCGCGGGTAACCGGACGGTTACCGAGCCAGCGATTACGACCGGCCTTACCAAGAGAAATATTCTGGTTATCCGGATTCGAAACAGCGCCGACGGTTGCCAAGCACTCTTCACGAACAATGCGGAGTTCACCAGAGTTCAACTTCAATTGAACATAACCGGCGTCCTTACCGACAACTTGAGCATAGCATCCGGCAGAACGAACCAATTGTCCGCCTTTGCCCGACTTCAGCTCAATGTTGTGCACAATCGTACCGACCGGCATATTCTTCAGAGGCATAGCATTACCCGGCTTAATATCTGCCTTAGAAGCAGAAATTACTTTATCGCCGGCTTTCAAACGTTGCGGAGCCAAAATATAGGCCTTTTCGCCGTCGTTATAGCTGATTAAAGCAATAAACGCCGTGCGGTTCGGGTCATATTCGATTCTCTCAACCGTTGCCTCTATATCAAATTTATTACGTTTGAAGTCAATCATACGATAGCTGCGCTTATGACCGCCACCGATACGACGACTCGTAACGTGTCCGTAGTTATCACGCCCACCTGTTTTCGAAATACCTTTCGTTAAACTCTTTTCCGGCTTGCCTTTATATAACTCGCTCTTGTCAACGAGAATAAGTTGGCGTCTGCCTGCCGATGTGGGCTTATATGTATTCAAAGCCATGATTAAATTCCTGTTGTAACATCAATGTTTTGACCCTCGGCAAGCGTAACAATCGCTTTTTTGTAATCGGCACGGTGACCGATATGACCTCTAAAGCTCTTTGCTTTACCGAATTGTTTAATGGTATTTACCTTATTTACTTTTACGTTGAAAATTGCCTCAACAGCAGATTTAACGCATTCTTTGGTCGCAGATAAAGGTACAATGAATACCACTTTTCCTGCTTCCGATGAAATCATAGATTTTTCGGTAATTACCGGACGAACCAATGTATCATACATCTGAGCAGTTACATTGTTTGATTTGTTCTTAGCCATTTAATCTCTCCTCTAAGCAAGCTACTGCATCTTTTGTTAATACCAATTTGTCCTTCTTTAAGATGTCATAAACGTTTGCACCGATTGTCGGAAGAATATCAACTCCTTCGATATTGCGGCTGGCAAGCGCAAAATTAACATCTACTTCCTTACCGTCAATAATGAGGCAGTTTGTCCATCCGCAAGCAGTTAATTTTGCTTTCAAATCCTTTGTTTTAGGAGCAGACAACTTTGCTTCATCAATAACGATAAGGTTACCCTCTTTGGCTTTCGCCGAAAGAGCGGTCTTCAGACCGAGTTTTCTGAATTTTTTGGTCAAATCGAAAGAGTGATCTCTTACAATCGGACCAAATACCACACCACCCTTACGGAATTGAGCACCTTTGCGGGAACCTTGACGTGCGTTACCCGAACCCTTCTGTTTGAACGGCTTGGACGGTGTCAAGGCCACATCAGAGCGACCTTTGGTAGCGTGTGTGCCGCTTTGTAATCTCGCTAACTGCCAAGTTACAACGCGTTGTAAAATGTCTGAACGAACTTCCAAACCGTAAATCGAGTCGTTGAGTTCGATTGAGCCGACATTTTTATTTTCTAAATTTAAGATGTCCTGTTTCATTTCTTTATCCTTAAATTATTCTGCATTCTCAACCGGAGCTTCGGTTGTCGCAACAGGTTCATCAACTTTCTTCAATCCGGCAGGCATCGGAAGTGCAACAGTTGCCGGCTTCTTAACCGCATCGGTAATTCTTACCCATGTGTTTTCAGAGCCCGGAACGCCACCTTTAACCATAATCAGACCTCTGGCAGAATCAACCGACACAACCTTGAGGTTTTGAACGGTAACGCGTTCAGCACCCATGTGGCCGGCCATCTTCTTACCTTTGAAGACTTTACCCGGATCTTGTCTTTGACCGGTAGAACCGTGAGAACGGTGAGAAATAGACACACCGTGCGATGCTTCCAAACCGGCAAAGTTATACCGTTTCATAACACCGGCAAAACCTTTACCGTTTGATGTTGCACAAACGTCAACATATTGTCCCGGAACAAAGTGTTCAACCGATAATTCGGAACCGGCAGAAAGCAAGCAGTCTTCAGAAACTCTGAATTCCCACAACTTTTTCTTCGGCTCCACTTTAGCCTTAGCGAAATATCCCTTCAGCGGTTTGCTGACGTTTTTAGACTTTACGGCGCCGGTTCCGAGTTGAACCGCGTTGTAACCATCTTTTTCAGCAGTCTTTACATTTACAACCTGCAAACCTTCAACACTCAATACCGTTACCGGCACATGTGTTCCGTCTGCTTGGAAAATGCGGGACATTCCTAATTTTTTTGCGATTAGACCAGTACGCATTATTATTTTTTCCTTTTCTTAATAGGTTGACAACTCTCTTAACAAAAGCGCCAACATTAATTATTACAATTTGATTTCGACATTAACACCGGCAGCCAAATCGAGCTTCATTAAAGCATCAACGGTTTGCGGTGTCGGGTCAACAATATCCAAAAGTCTTTTGTGAGTTCTGATTTCGAACTGCTCACGCGATTTTTTATCAACGTGCGGCGAACGGTTCACAGTGAACTTTTCGATTTTGTTCGGCAGAGGTATCGGACCTCTTACGTTAGCACCTGTTCTTTTGGCCGTGTGCACGATTTCCGCAGTGGAAAGGTCGAGCAAACGGTGGTCAAAAGCCTTCAGGCGAATTCGTATATTTTGTGTTTCCATTTTATACTTTTCCTATAACTAAACAGCAAAAAAAACCAACAAGGAATTCCCTGCCATCTAAAATTTGTTAATCTTTGCAAACGCTTTCGCAACAAAGGTTTGCGCTATATTTTATATTTGCTTCGCTGCGAGGTAAACCCTCTCAAAACAATTGTTGTAGCGCGCTTATAACACAACAAAAAGCGAATTGCAAGCAAAAAATTAAAAAAATTTTAAAAAAACGACAGAATCGCCATTGAGTCAATTCCGAGTCTAAAATCCGTGCAACGATTCGCCGTTCCGGAAAAAATTGCGACGCGTTTTTGATATTTTCAAAAGGTTTGTTGTTATTAAATTAAACTCTATAATTGAATTTAACACCTTTTTAATTTATTTATATAAAAAAACAACTGATGGGAAATGTTATGATTGTATTGATGAACAAAGTTATCACTTTGCACAAGAAAAAAACAAGTATGCGCCTGACCAATCTTGAGTGGAACATCTTCAATGCTTTGTGCGAACACGAAAAAATCAAACGCCGATTCCTACTCGAATATATCTGCACAAACCGCAGTTCCGAATTGAATCTGACTTCTGCCGTCCGATTGTTTATGTTGCTTTATCTTTTTGAAAAGTTTCCGAGCGTCGAATGCGCCGAAAAAAAGCGCCGCGATATTTTACATCGGGCGCTGCAAAAATTAAACTGACCGATATTACAGCCGTTCAAACTCGAAAAACACCGGCCGCCGCCCTTCGCGCAACGCTTTGCGCTGATATTTTGTTTCGGCCCAGTCTGCCGGCGGATTGCGCCAGTCATCCGAGCATTTTGCCGTCCACTTAAAATTCGGATTCGCGTGCATTTGCTCCAAAGTCCAACGCTTATAAATCGGATGGTCGGTTGCCACCTGCAAAATGCCGCCGCGTTTCAACAACCGCGCCAATTCTTTTAAGTTATCCGGATTAATAAAGCGCCGCTCGGCGTGCCGAGTTTTCGGCCACGGGTCCGGAAACAGCAGATAAATCTTGTCAAAAGCCGCATCCGGCAACGCCGCAAACAACAAGCGCACATCATCATCAAACACGCGCACGTTATCGACTCTGCCCTCGGCAAACCCTATTTCCTGCGCCAAATCTTCGGCATTTCCTTCCTTTAAGCCGGTCAACAAAGACAAAAGCTGCGCCACCCCGTTGCGATAAACCTCAACACCGATAAACCCCGTATCGTGCTCTCTCTTGGCCAACGCTGCCAAGTGGTCGCCGTCACCGAAGCCGATTTCCAGACAATACCGTTGCTTCGGCGCACCGAAACACTCTGCAATATCTTTCTTCGGGGTATCGTCCAATAAAATATGCGGCAAAAAGCTTTCGAGCAGAAAACTTTTTGCCTTATGTATTACGCGTCCTTTGCGCCGACCGAAAAACTTCGGCTTTGCACCTTGATTATTCGTCATCATCATCTGCATCGCGCTCATCAACGTGCGCCAAGCCGGCGGTAGATTTGGAAAGCGCCACCATCAAATCGAACAACTGCTTTGCCACGCGCCGATTCGGAATCTTATAATATGCGCGCACCAGCTCCAGAGTTTCCGCACGTTTCATCGGGTCATCATCAAACGAATGTTCTTTTTCCGCCACCATCCGCACGCTCGGGTCAATATTCAGCATACGCGGACTGAGGCAAGCCACATCATCATCCATATCTTCAAAGAAAAAGCCCATCGGCACTTGCAACACCTTGCTGATATCCCACAAACGACTTGCACCGACACGGTTTGCGCCTTTTTCGTATTTCTGCACCTGCTGAAAGGTCAAACCGAGCATATCGGCCATTTGTTGTTGCGTAATATGCAAAATTGTGCGCCGCAAGCGAATACGCTTTCCGACGTGCACATCAATCGGATTCGGCTCATTGTCGTCCATTCTGCCTCTGATTGATTTTCCTTTAACCATCTTCCACCTCACATTAGTTATATTGCCAGTTAGAATATAATGACGCGGTCAACCTTTGTCAAATTAAAAAAGGGGTTTATGCAAACTATAAGTTGAATTTTTCCGACCTGTCGGCCGTTCAAAAAGAGAAAACGGCTAAATTTCTCGCTCATAAATTGGTAAAAATAAATTAAAAAGTGCATCAGCAATATTCATATATAAAAATAGTTGCATTTTAATAATTTTGTGTTATAAAGCATATAATATGTTATATACCGAAGGAAACCGATGCAAACGAACTATAATACGACCATATTGCATATTCTGATGTTGCTGACGCTCTGCGTTTTGGCGCAAATACTTTCACAAAACACGCCGCGCTTTGCAAAGACGGCGCACGATTATATTGTTGCGGCGCCCGAAATTCCGCAGTCGTTTCGCCACAATATTTAACTTGCATAGCGGCGAAAAATATGCTATTTTGGCATACAAAAGAGGGAAAAATGGAATACATTTCATCGCCGCGCGCCGTCATTACGGCAAAAAAAGAATACGCCAAAATCGGCAACGAACTCAATGCCATATTCTTAAGCAATGTGATGCATGACAACGATGCCGTGCGCAAATTGGTGCATAATCGTAGCATCAACGGACCGGACGTTTTGAAATCCTTGTGGCTCTATTATGCCGAGCATCGCAACAAAAATATATTGTGGGACGACATAAGGCAAATCAACGAAACCACTTCGAGTTACGGCTCGTGCGGCATTTATGCCGATATTGATAAAAACGGGCGCAAAATCATTACCGACTGGCGAACGCGTGCGAGCGGCGACGAATCTTTGTGGGCGGACTTAAAGCAATACGACAAACGATACAGCGATGTTATTTATCAAGAATTCGGCAACGGCTACAAAAAATACAACAATGTCAGCGTTGCACAAGTTTTGTCAGACACCATAAGCAACCGAACTTATGCGCATACGCAATTGCCGCACACCCCGAATAATGAGCTGAATCTGCTGTTGCGGAATTTGTATAATACGATAATGTGTCTCGACGAAGAAAAGTTTAGCGAACAGACCTATTACAAAGCCCTGCAAACGATAAACAACGACCTTGAAACAGCATTTTCGACCGGCCAAAAACTGCGGGTAAAAGATTATGTGCCGGCCATCATTTTTTTGGATGAAAGCGCGGGCAAGGTATTCGATAAAATCGATTATCACCGGCAACGCAGTTTCTATCGGACACCGCTCGGGCAAGAAAGTCTGCGTTTTACTTATCTGACCTCGCTCCGCATTTCGAAGGTCGGCGATGTTACGTTGTTTAACAAAGATTCGATGCACGCATTTTTAGATGATGTTAAGGCGCAAACTTTGTGGCAAGTGGCGCAAAGCCGGATTACAAACGAATTTATGTATTGGGGATTCCGTCAAAGTATCAGCGCAAACCGCTGGCTCGAATTGAATGTTATCAAACCGCAACCGCACGAAAAAGTATATGCGCCGTATTATCAAACCGATTTGGAACGCGCCGAATATATGAATTTATACAAACGCGACACACAACGTTAAACTACGACATATTTTGTCGTTCTTGAGGGTTATTGTTAAAATTGAACAAGAACTTTACCTCTGGGAGCAAAAAATATGTGGTATGTTGAATTAAACGGCAAAATCTTACCGACGCCTTATCAATATTTCAGCGATTGCTTGAGTGAATGCATCCGCTTGCAAGAAGAAATGTGTGCCGTTTCGACGCGTCCGGTCAGAATCGACTGATGCCGTAACAAAACGCCCGTCATAATTTGACGGGCGCTTTGTCTTAATTGCGGAACATTATTTTTCGATACTGTTCGGCAAATCCTTAACACTGAAGGAAATCGTTTTTTTCGGCTCCGGCTCCTTCTTTGCGGTTTTTTCGTGCCATTGTTTCGGCGCATTACCGTCTTGTTGCTTTTTCTGCTGAATACCGTGCTTATGAAAAGCCGTGCGAATAGGCGTCAGATGTTCATCTTCAAACATCTTAAAATCGCCGCTTTCCATTCTCTCTTGAGCACGGTCCGACAACTTCTTTAAGATGGCATCATCGATATTTGTGAACTTTTCCTTATCGATTTTGCCTGCAATAGCGAGTGCGACATTATACTTAATCGAACTGTGTTGACTGAGCAAATTCACAACTTTTTGCATTTCTTCTTTGCTCGGATAAAATGTTTTATTCGGGTCGCGTTCAACACCCAATTCTTTGCTCGGAATATTCAAAATCGTATAAATCTGCGCATCTAAATTACGTTCTCTTCTTTCTTTGAAAACGCTGTTCTCAAAATCGGAGCACTCGCGAGAATCGAGAACATACGGCTTGCCTTCGGCCTTTTCCAGCGGCTTCAGCACATAATCAAATATCTTCATCATGCACTCGCGCAAATCTTTGGTCTTTTCCTTAGATTTCCGATATTTTGCGGCCGTGTTGACAATCATATCTTTGAAGCCGTCATAATCGCCGTAGCAATCTGCCATTTTCTTTAAGGAGCGGAATGTTTCGATTTCCGAAATATCATCAATAATCAGGCCGCCTTTGTCATCAACCAAGTCGCGTTGAATGGCCGCCATTGCGGAAACCGTCGTTGATTTGCGAATTTCCGGATTCTTTTCTTTTTTCAAAAACATATCAAACGCGCTGAACAGCACGGACGATTTCTTTTCTTTTTCTTCCAAACTGTCAGCCTTCAACTTGCCGGAAAGCACACCGATAACGGCCGTATACACAAACTCGCGGTCTTCGTTGTTTTCGATTTTGGTCATATCTCTCAGATTTTCCAAAATATCTTCCGTTGCGGCTGTCGGATTCGCCGCCATCACCATACCGAGTTTTTTCTCAAAGGCATCTTGCGCCGTCTCGTCCCCCGGATTTTCCTGCAATTGCTTTAACAACTTTTCAACGGTGATATTACCCTTAACCAGCTCGGTTTTCTCCAAAATATCGTTTGCCTTGTCGGCATACGCCTTATTGCCGGTTTTGCCGAAAGCACTGCCGTAAATTTTGCCGAACGTTCTGTAAGTTGCGGCATCTTGACGCGGCTGCGCTTCATAATCTTGAAAACTCTCATCAACAACCGCCATAATTTTACCGGCATAAGACCGATGGCGAAACATTGCTTTATCCACAACACTCGCAAAAACACCGGAATCCGCACCTTCATACGCTTTTTCGATTTGATAAGCACCGCGGACGATACTTTCGATGTTTTCCGGCTCCATATCAATTGCTTTAGTCAGTATTCCGGCCAATTCCGGCGCCCATTTTTCGCGTTCTGCCTTGTTGGCCGAGCCGAGTGCCTTACCGAATTTTTCGCCGTGTTCTTCCATAAGTCCGGCAATATCATCGGAAAGCGCCGACGCATCACGACCGCTTTTAACATTTTTGATGGCATTCGTCAGGTCTTTGACGGCATCTTCCATCAACGCATCGTATTGCTCTTTGCGCGCGGCAAAATCATCGGCAATCGTGGTAACTTCGGCAAAATTAAACTCATCATTCATTATAAATTACTCCTGTTTATGTTATTTTATGCCCTTATTCTACCACAAAACACTATTTTGTCAACTTTTTTCGCAAAATATTTTTTTGCAATTTTATTTTTTATGCGTCACATTTTGTCGTATTAGCGTGCTATACATACATCATAGACATTGAGTGCTCGTCTCCTTTCAAAATCTCCTTACAAAAAAAGAGCACAAAGAAAGACACCGGTCCTTATCCTTTCAGCCGGTGTCTTTTTTATTATCTCAAAATCGGACGATTTATGCTTTTTTCCAAGTCGTGCCGGTCGGCGAATCCTCCAACACAATACCGCGTTCTTTCAACTCGTTGCGGATAGCGTCGGCGGTTGCCCAATCCTTATTCTTTTTGGCATCGGCACGTTTTTGAATCAGCGCCTCGATTTCGGCCGATTCGTCAGCCGTATCGTCGCCTTTGAACCACGCTTCCGGATTATTATATAAAAGCCCGAGCAAATAAGCGTTAGCCAACAGTTCCGATTTGAGTGCCGAACGTTCCTCCGCCGTTTCGGCTTTGTTCAAATTGTTGACCGTTTCGTGCAAATACGAGAGCGCGAGCGGTGTATTTAAATCGTCGGCCAGCGCTTCAACCACCTTATCGCTCGGTGCGACTTCGAGCGTCGGCACATCAGCATTTTTCAACAGCGCATTATAGAACTTATCCAAAATTGCTTTGGCGTTTTGCAAGCCCTCAAACGTAAAGTTAAACGGCTGATGATAATGCGTCGTTAAAAACAAAAGACGCAACGCCTCCGCCGGTGCTTTTGCCAGCACTTCTTCCACCGTATAAAAATTGCCGAGCGACTTGCTCATCTTCACGCCGTTTATCATCAGCATACCGGTATGCACCCAATAGTGCGCAAAATGCGTCCCCGGAAACGCCCCGCACGACTGCGCCAATTCGTTTTCGTGGTGCGGAAAAATCAAATCCGAGCCGCCGCCATGAATATCAAAATCGTTGCCGAGCAACTTAGAACTCATGGCTGAACATTCCAAATGCCACCCCGGACGACCGTATCCCCACGGACTGTTCCATCCCGGCTGGTCGGCTTCCGACGGTTTCCACAAAATAAAATCCGCCGGATTCTTTTTATAATCGGCAACTTCGATTCGCGCACCCGCCAGCATCTCTTTCATCGAGCGACCGGAAAGACGCCCGTAGGCAGGCATAGAATCGACATCGAACAGCACTTGCTTGTCGGCCTCATAGGCGTGACCGTTTTCGAGCAATTTTTCGACCAACACAATCATATCGTCAATATATTCGGTGGCGCGCGGACGATAATTCGGCGCCAACACGTTGAGTTTTGCCATATCCTCGATATACCAGTTGTATGTTTGCTCGGTAATTTCGCGTATCGGCTTGCCGGTTTCTTTATGCTTGTTCAAAATCTTGTCATCAACATCCGTAATGTTGGAAACATAAGTCACGTGTTCTTTGCCGTAAACATGACACAACAAACGATACAAAACATCATACACCACCGGCGTTTTGGCGTTGCCGAGGTGCGCTTTGTCATAAACCGTCGGACCGCAAACATACATCCGCACATTGTCGGCATTTATCGGTTCAAACGGAACTTTCCGCTGTTTTAATGTATCGTGCAAATATATTTGTGTCATATTTTTTCCTTTTTATTATGCTTTTTGCCCTTTAAGACGTTTCAAAGCTTTATCGTAACCGATAAGCGGCAACAGAGTTTTCAATTCCGGTCCGTTATCAAGCGCCGTCAATGCTTTGCGTATCGGGTGAAACAGCTCTTTACCTTTTTTACCGCTTTGTTGTTTGACTATATTCAGCCACTCGTTAAACGTGTTTTCGTTCCACGGTTCCGCCGGTAAAACGGAAGCGGCTAAATCGGTAAGTGATTTGTCTTCCATAACAGGTGTTACTTCTTTATGGCAAATATCCGCCCAAATTTTAATATCATCAACCACATTCAGATTCGGACGCACTTCGTTCCAAAACTCTTCGCTGACATCAACACGGTCTTTAACGAGATTGTATGGCATCGAGCGCACAAATTTTGTATTAAAATGCTTGAGTTCTTCTTCATCAAACTTCGGTTGCGAACGACCGAGCTTGGCAAAATCAAGCGATTCGGCCAATTCATCAAGCGAATAATACGGCTCAATCGCATCCGAAGTGCCGAGTTTGGCCAAGAAAGAACAAATCGCCAGCGCCTCAACACCTTCCGCCTTTAACTCACGCACGCCCAAACTGCCCAAACGTTTCGAGAGTTTGCCTTCAACACCTGTCAACAGCGGCAAATGCGCAAACGTAGGCACCTTACCGCCGATGGCCTCAAACATCTGAATCTGCGCCGCCGTATTGGTCACATGGTCCTCACCGCGCACAATATGCGTAATCCCGAAGTCAGAATCATCAATGCAAGACGGGAAATGATAAAGATAACTGCCGTCTTCACGAATAATAATCGGGTCGCTGAGTTTTTCGGCCTCATACTGACAATGCCCGCGCACAATATCTTCCCACTCGATTATGCCCGGAAGCAACTTAAAGCGATAGTGCGGCTTGCGACCTTCGGCCTCAAACTTGGCAATATCTTCCGGCGTATAGCGCAACGCCTGACGGTCATAAATCGGCGCTTCGCCTTTGGCCATCGCGCGTTTGCGTTTGATTTGCAATTCTTCCGGTGTATCATAGCACGGATAAATACGCCCTTCGGCAATCAATTTGTCGCGCATGGCATCATAGCGCTCAAAACGCGCCGACTGACGTGCTTCTTCGCACCAATCGAAACCGAGCCACTTCAAGCTCTCGCGCATCGCGTCTTCGTATTCTTTTTTAGAGCGGGCAAAATCCGTATCATCAATACGGAGCATAAACTTGCCCCCTAATTTTTTGGCGAGCAGCCAGTTAAATAGCGCCGTCCGCGTATTGCCAATATGCATAAATCCGGTCGGACTCGGCGCAAATCTTACTTTAATTTCTGACATTTTTTCTACCTACGTTTAATTTTTCAATGACGGCATCATACAAACTTTGCTTTGCAAATTCAACAGGAAAATTGCATATAAAACATTATTTTGGTATTTATTCTTCCGCTTGTTCGGCGTTTTTTTCTTCCATATCGTCGGTCAGCTGTTGCAAATCTTCCAAAAACCACTCCATTTCTTCATCATTATCTTCATAAATCATCTTATAAAAGCGCTCGCGATACGCGTGTAAAAAGCCGCTTTCCATAATTTGCAGGTCACGCACCTGAATTTTGCCGTTGTTTTTCACCAGCCGAAACACCACTTTTACGCCGCCTTTGGATTCTTCATCAACCTTATTTTCGAGCGCCTTAATGAAAATCGTGCAATGCACAAATTGAGAATCTTTATCCGTAATCACCTTATCAACCGTATAAGTGACGGACCCTTTTTCCAAATCGAGCGGATAGCCCTTATAAAGCGCGGAAGTGTATCTTTTGAACAGCGGAATATATTGTTGCTGTTGTTCCGGCGTCATTTTGCGCCAATATTTGCCGACCACAAAACGTGCCGCATAATCCAAATCCACATCATTAAGCAACAAAGAATCGAGTTTTTCGAACTTTCCGGCCGAATCTTCGGAGGTCATAATCTCCAAAATTTCCTTGCCTTTACCGTCGGTCCATGCCTGTGCTTCTTCGGCGGTAAAAGTGTCGGCATAACCGATTGTTGCGCCGAAAATCATCATCAAAAGAACCAAAACGAACCGCGGCAAATATTTTAACTTCATTTTAAACCCTCTTATGATAATATCATCAAAACAATAGATATAATAGCATGGCGGTTACAAAAATGAAAGCATTATTTATTTTATCGGTTATTTTTTCGATGTCTTTTGCACCGAATATTTATGCGCAAACGGCACAACGCGGTGTGCGTAACGGCTCGGTGCAGGTATTGCCGGTGGTAGCGCCGAAAGAAATCGACGAGGGTTCCAAACTTGATTCCGGTATGCCGGAAGACCCGAATGCCGATTTGATTACGCGCCGATTTTCCGACCCTGATGTCATCGACACATACGGCGAACGTCAGGCAATGCTCGCCGCCTCTATCGACCCGAACAGCTATGTTGACCGGATTAAACAGCGCGGACGCGTGCGTTGCGGCACCAACACACAGCTTAAATGCTACGCCTATGTTTCCGACCATAATTGGACCGGTATCGACACCGACTTTTGCCGCGCGATTGCGCTGGCAGTTTTGGGCGACGCCAACAAAATCGATATGCGTAATGTTGAAGATTCGGAAGTATCCAAAGCGCTCGAAAGCGGCAAAGTTGATGTGATGCTGAGCGGTATTCCGTATGCCGCCAAATACGATGTCAAGGGCAAAATGATTCCGAGCGGTTTGCTTTATTACGACCCGCAAATGCTGCTGATTGCCGATACCAAAGGCGACAAAGCGGAAGATTTTGAAAACAAAAAAATGTGCGTTGCCGAAGATTCCGACTATTTGCGTAACTTTGAGGCCTTTAATGCCAAATATAATCTGAACACCAAATATCTGAAGTTCCCGAATGTGCGCAAGGCACGCGAGGCGTTTTTGCTCAAACGTTGTGAAATGATGACGGGCGGCGCGGTATATCTCAACGGCATGAAACAAGCGCTGACCAAAAGCTATATGACGATTATCCCAAAGTCCATCGCTACCACGCCGGTTTATGCCACCGTGCACCAAAAGCATATGGATTTTGCGATTGCGGTCAAATGGATAATCAACGCGTTGCAATTGGCCGAGCAATACGGTATAACGGCGAAGAACATCGAATTTTTCCGCGCCCACAACAGCACCGAAATCCGCAACCTGATGGGCGATAATCCGGAATTGTGGCAAGCCATGCGCCTGCGTCCGATGTGGCTCGACGACGCGATACAAATCGTTGGCAACTACGGCGAAATTTACGAACGCAACTTGGGCAAAGAATCCCCGTATAAAATCAAGCGCAGAGAAGGCAATTTGGTTAAAAACGGCGGCACGGTTTCCCCTGACCCGTTTATGTAATTCAGCCCTTAAACAAATCACAAAAAAGCCGCCTATGCAAAGGCGGCTTTTTGATTTCGATTATTGCTTAATTTACGCTTTTTCAACCTGCGAAAATTCAAGTTCAACCGGCGTATAGCGGCCGAAAATCGAAACCGAAACTTTCAAACGCGATTTATCGGTATCAACTTCATCAACCGTGCCGACAAACGATTCAAACGGACCGTCGGTCACGCGAACCTGCTCGCCGACTTCAAAGCTGACGCTGGAAACCGGGCGCTCGGCACTTTCTTCCACCTGCTTTTTAATTTTTTCGACTTCGGCTTCGGTAATGGCTTGCGGCTTGTTACGGCTCCCCAAAAAGCCGCTGACGCGTGAAGTATTTTTCACAACCAACCAAGTTTCATCGGTCAATTCCATCTTAACCAAGATATATCCCGGGAAGAACTTGTGTTGCACTTCCTTCTTTTTGCCTTTGCTTTTTTCGGCATCGCCGCTTTTATCTTTTGCTTCTTGTTCCATCGGCACCCAAACTTCAAGAATCTTATCTTCCATATGTTTGAACTTTACTTGTTCTTCCAAAGATTCTTTAACTTTTTTCTCCGAACCGGAATATACGTTAACAACATACCAACGCGCTGTCATATTTTCTACTTTCCTAATTGCAAGATTTCACCAACACCCCAGCCCAAAAACATATCAACGACAAAGAAAAATGCCGTTGCGATGCCGACCAGAATAACAACCATTGTGCAAGCAGGCACAACTTCTTTTCTTGTAGGCCAAGTCACCTTTTTCATTTCTTGACGGACCTGACGCATAAATTGTAACGGACTCGTGCTCATTTAAAACCCTTATACTAAATTAAACCGATAATATATCGATTTTTCAACATTGCCCTTATATATACATATTTTCATCGGCAGATGTCAAGCGAATCTTTCGCAATATCAAAACATTTTTTTGTTTGCGTGTGTTTCTGCCCCGCAAAGCCGAAAATCTGTGTGTTTCTGCCGATTATGCTTTAATCCGCAAAAAGCCCTGTTATACTGAGAGCAGCAAAAAGGAGAAAGTTTAATGACTATCGTTGCAATTTGGTGTCGGCACAAGGGCGATAACATCATCGGCGCCGGTTCGGGTTTGGCGTGGAAGATTCCGTCGGATACGCGTCGTTTTCGCAATTTGACCGAGGGGCAGATTAAGGTTATGGGACGCCGCACTTATGAGGGAATGCCGCAAAAAGTGCTGATGGGGCGCAAAGTTATTGTGCTTGCCAATGACACCTCGTGCGAAGTGTTTGATAAAGAAAATCATATTGTGGTCGATAATGCTTTAAAACTCAAAGATTATCCCGAAGATTTGTATATTTCGGGCGGTGCATCGATTTATGCCGCATTTTTCACGACTCCGCAAATTATGCCGGATATCGTGGTTGACTGCGTGTATGCGGGCAAAATTGATGACGGCGCATCGGATTTAATCAATGTGAACGCCAGCGTTGCCGTTTTGGAGCAAAAATATTTCGCCTTGCCGCAACGATTCGAGCTCGACGGCGTCACCACAACCGTATGGCTCAAAAAAGGCGACTTTGTCGAACAGTCGGTGGTCAAAAAAATTCTGCAATACTTAGAAACGGAAGGGAAATAAAATGCAGCAATATTTGGATTTGTTAAAAGATATTATGGAAAACGGCGTGGATAAACTCGACCGCACCGGAGTCGGCACGCGCTCGGTATTCGGCCGCCAGATGCGCTTTGATTTAAGTAAGGGCTTTCCGCTCGTCACCACCAAAAAAGTGCACCTCAAGAGCATTATCTTTGAGTTGCTGTGGTTCTTAAAAGGCGACACCAATGTCAAATATCTGCAAGATAACGGCGTCAGAATCTGGAACGAATGGGCCGACGAAAACGGCGAACTCGGGCCGGTCTACGGTTCACAATGGCGCAACTGGAACGGCGAAGGAATCGACCAAATCGCACAGGTTATCGAAACCTTGAAGAAAAATCCGAACGACCGCCGTATGATTGTTTCGGCGTGGAATGTCGGCAAAATCGCCCAAATGCACTTGCCGCCGTGCCACATGATGTTCCAATTTTATGTGGCAAACAACAAACTCAGCTGTATGCTTTATCAGCGCAGTTGCGATATGTTTTTGGGCGTGCCGTTCAATATTGCCTCGTATGCCTTGCTCACGATGATGGTGGCGCAGGTTTGCGGCTACGAACCGGGCGAATTTGTGCATACTTTGGGCGATACGCATATTTATCACAACCACTTTGAACAGGTTAAAGAGCAACTTTCGCACACGCCGTATCCGTTGCCGACAATGAAAATCAACCCTAATGTTAAGGATATTAATGACTTTAAGTATGAAGATTTCGAGTTGGTCGGCTACCAAAGCTACGATACCATCCGCGCGCAAGTTGCGGTCTGATTCTTTAAAACATATCAAACATAAAAATGATGGCAGCAACAGTCATCATTTTTTTTACAAAAAAATATTGACAAAATTCACAAAAAATGTATACTCTTATTGTTTTTCAGGCATTTATATATTATTTACATCAAACACAAAAATCATGAAAAAGTTTTATTATTTTTTGGTCGCTGTCTTTACCATGACGGCATTGACCTCTTGTATGATTGATGTCGAGGGAACCACCGATTACAGCGTTGCCGAAAACAGTCAGACGGTTATCACGTTCCTGCATTCGCCTACCTGCGGTTACAGTTGCGCGGCAAAAGAGTATGTCACAACGACCTACCCGAACGCAGCCATCCGGTTTATCGACGTAGATTTAGAGGGCAACTACTTCTATCTCAAGGCTGCCAAGCAGGATTACGGCCTCGGTTCGTTTATCGACACGCCGGTTATCTGCTTCGGTAATCTCTACATCTCAGGATGGGACTACGACAAACGTCGCCAGCTGGATGTTTTCATTCAGCCGTATTTAAGAAAGGACGACAAGTAACACTAAACATTGAACCTCGGACTGCAATTGCAGTCCGAGGTTCTCGTTTTTTTAAGCATCGTGATTTTTTATTGTATTTTCATCTGGATTCGTTTCAAAGCATCTAAGCGAGCTTCTGTGCTCGGGTGCGTTGAAAACAACCGCACCAATGCCTGAACACCGTTAAACGGATTAACGATAAACATATGTGCGGTTTGCGTAGTTGCGCGTTCCATTTGATATTGTTTCGAGCAACCGTCGAGTTTGGAAAGTGCGCTCATCAACCACTCCGGATGTCCAGTCAAAAGGGCGGCGCCTTCATCGGCCTTAAACTCACGAGTGCGTGAAATTGTCATACGAATAATCGTCGCGGCAATCGGCAATAACATCGCCACCAAAATACTTTTGCGACCGTTCCCGTTGTTTGACGTTTGGGGCGAAACATTGGAACGCGTCATATTGGCCAACATCGCAATTGCGCCGGCAAACACCGCTGCAACTGTCCCGATTAAAATGTCGTGGTGTTTCACATGGCTCATCTCGTGCGCCAAAACCCCCTCCACTTCTTCCGGTGACATCATATCCAACAACCCTTGCGTTGCGGCAACGGCCGCGTGACTCGGGTTACGTCCGGTTGCAAACGCATTCGGCACCTGCTCCGGAATCACATACACCTTCGGCATCGGCAAGCCGGCTTTATTGGCAAGCCGTTGCACAATCTGATACAGCTGCGGCTCGGTTTGCGGCGTCACTTCGGTCGCATTATATTGCTTCAACACCAATTTATCGCTGAAAAAGTAGCTGAAAACATTCATTCCGGCGGCCGCAATCAGCGCGGTAATCATACCTTGCTCGCCGGCAATAAGATTCCCGACATACATAAAGAGTAACATCAAAGCTGCCATCAGCATAACTGTTTTAGACATTTTACATTCCTTTCAATTTATATTTTGCATTATCATAGCGCAAAATCGCCGCGTTGCAATAAAAAACCGCAAAATTATCAACGGCGGCTTGTTTTTTTGCCTTAAGCGTGATACAGTTGCAAAAAAGCGGAGGAAATATGGCAACATACAGAATCATCGGCAATATGACCGGAAACTCAATGGATGCAATCGATTTGGTCTTAACCGAATTTGACGGCAACAAAATGCGCGATATTTGCACCTATTCCAAGCCATATACCAAAGAAATGCAAGATAAAATCGAACTTCTGCGGGCAAAAGTTATGAACAAAACACGCGCCGAAATCGAAGCGTTGCCCGAGTTTTTACCGATACACAATGAATATGTGCGCCAAATTGCCGAATGTATCAACGAAATGTGCTCCGTCAACAACATCGACAAGCGCACGGTCAACGCCATCGGTTTTCACGGCAAAACGCTCGACCATAATCCGCCGAGCAGAGCGCGCGCCGACGATACACCGGCCTATACGTTGCAAATCGGCTCGGGACAGATGTTGGCCGATTTGACGGGGATTCCGGTTGTTTATGATTTTCGTTCCGATTTCATTATGGCCGGTTTTGACGGTGCACCGCTTGTTCCGCCGCACAATGCGCATATTGCCGCCACGGAAGGCGACGGTTGTTACTATAACGGCGGAAACACCTCAAACTTTGCACTGATTAACGATGGCACGGCACAGCTCGCTGCGGATGCCGGTCCGTGCAACGAATACATCGACGGCTACATCCGTCTGCACACTTCCGAACCGTTTGATAAAGACGGTATGTTCGGGAAAAAAGGCACATTGGATAAGACATTTTTGCAAGCGCTGTTTGACTTCGGGCGCAAGTATTATGAAACGCCGTTACCGAAATCGGGCGACCCGGCATATTATCGCAAAGATGAGATTTTTGAATTTGCGACCGAACAAAAAATCGCCTTTAACGACGCGGTGCGCACGTTTGAATATTTTGCCGCTTATATCGCGGTGCAAGCGCTGACCTTAGTGCCGCAAGATATGCCTATTCCGCCGACATTTATCCTCTTCGGCGGCGGTTGGAAAAATCCGCTGGTGCGCCAAAGTTTTGAAGAGTTGCTAAGCGGAAACGACTATGTTTTGCCGGAACATCAAACAAGCTTTGCCGAGTTGCGCCAACGATGGACGCAAACTCCGACAGTGCGCCCATCGGCTTTCGGTGATTTTATGGAAGCACGGTTGTTTGCCGACCTCGCCCGCTATAAACTCGAAAACAAGATATGGGAAACGCCGGATGTCATAGCCGCGGGCAAAAAAATTATTTGCGGCCGTATTGCCCGACCGCAAATAAATCGTCTTTATTACGATGATTGCATTAATCGCGCCGCAAAGGGCTGGCAAAGCAGCTGAAAATTACAGCACAAACTTATGCATCAAGTCGGAAATCTGCTTTAATTCCGCCATACGATTAGCGCGTTCATCCAAATCTTCCGACATCACAAGGTTGTTATCGAAAAACGCGTTAACCGGCGCCAAACACGGATTCACGGCCGCAACAAATCCGGCATAATCCGCACCCGCAAGCGCATTTTCTGCCGCCGGTTTAACTTGCGCAAACGCGCTCATCATCGCCTTTTCGTCGGCATTTTTCACCAATGCGGCATCAATTTGCGGCGCGGCAGATTTGCCGGCAATCATCTTGTCGATACGTTGCATTACTTGCGACATTTCTTGGAATTTGGCGTCATTGTTCAGCACAGCAACCGCCTCAGCTTTTTTCACGATTTCACTCATATTGAGCGTCGAAAGGTCGATTTTGTTAATCACTTCGCTGATGGCAAAACCCATATCCTCGTTGAGCATAATCGACAAGCGCTGCGCAAAGAAGTTCAGCACATAATCGGCAAACTCGGCTTCACTCATACCCTCAGCGGTATAAAATTTGGTGTAGACCGGCGCCAAAGATTTGATAAACGCACTCAAATTCAAACGGAAATCGTGCGCCTTAATCGTCGCCAAAATACCGATGGCCTGACGACGCAACGCAAACGGGTCTTGCGAGCCGGTCGGCTTCAAGTTAACCGCGCACAAACCCATAATCGAATCAAGCTTGTCGGCAATCGCAATCACCGCACCCAAAGTCGTCTGCGGCAGATTATCGCCGGCAAAGCGCGGCAAATACTGTTCTTCTATGGCGCGGCAAACTTCTTGCGGATAGCCCTCGTTTTTAGCATAAATCGCGCCCATCACGCCTTGAATCTCCGAAAATTCGCCGACCACCGCCGACACCAAATCCGCCTTTAACAGCGGCACGACGGTATTGATTTCATCGGTCAAATTCAAACCGAGTTCGCGATTCAAACGGTCAGCAATTTGTGCCACCCGCGCCATCTTTTCGGCATAACTGCCGAGTTTGGTCTGAAACACGACATCCGGCAACTTATGTGCCTTATCTTTGAGCGTGGTTTTCAAATCTTCGTTATAGAAAAATTCGCCGTCTTTGAGACGAGCGCTCAACACGCGCTGATTCCCCTTAATCACGTTGTCGATACAATAATCGTTACCGTTGCGCACAAATACGAATTTATCGGCGAGCTTACCGTTTTGATACGCCGGGAAATAGCGCTGATGGTCTTTCATCGGCGTAATGATAATCGGCTCCGGCAACGCCAAAAATGCGGTATCGTAACTGCCGACAGCCGCCGTCGGATATTCGACCAGATTAACGATTTCATCAAGCAAATCCTCATCAATCGGCACCACAATATTATTTTGCTGTTCCAATTTTTTAATCTGCGCCAAAATCAAATTTTTGCGCTCGTTTTGATTAAGCACCACAAACGCTTGCGGCAATTTTGCAAAATAATCATCAACCGACGCCACCGCAATTTCGTGATTGGCAAGCGTGCGATGACCACGTGTGGTATTGCCCGATTTCACAAATTCGAGCTCAAAATTAACCGGCGTTGCACCCAAAAAGCACAAAATCCAACGTATCGGGCGAATAAACTTGCCGCTGAAAGTGTTCCAACGCATCGGATTCGGCTGATAAATCGACATCACCAAATTCGGAAGCAAACCCGCCAAAACATCGGATGTTTGTTTGGCTTCCGTCTTTTGATTGGCGAAAATGTATTCCACGCCGTTAATATCTTTGATAAACGTATCGTCAAGCGTCAACTTGCGCCCTGCCAAAAAGCCCTGCAATGCGCGCGTCGGATTATTCTGTTCATCGAAAGCGCTCTTTTTTGCCGGACCTTTGACTTCTTGCACCGTTCCGGCGATAACATCATTCATCTCGGCCACCAAAAGCACCAAACGGCGCGGTGTGTAATAAACTTCAACCCCATTAAATTCGATATTGTTTTCGCTCAAGGCCTTTTGCACATTTGCCTCAAGACTCTCCGCCATTTTTTTGACGTATTGCGCCGGAATTTCCTCAATACCGATTTCAAGTAAAAACTTTTCTGCTGACATTTTCAAAACTCCTTTAGCATTCTTGCGACAAATACAATTTCGCGACTTCGCGCATCAATCCGCGAATACGGGCAATATAATGTGCACGCTCGGTCACGCTGATGGCACCGCGCGCGTCCAAAACATTAAAGGTATGCGAACATTTAAGCGCAAAATCATACGCGGTATAAATATTGCCGAGCGTTACAAGACGCTTTGACTCACGTTCATAATTGTCAAATCCTGCAACAACTGCTTTTCGTCACACAATTCAAAGCAATATTTCGAATGGTCAAACTCGCGGCGATGATAAACTTCGCCGTATTTTTCGCTCGGACTGTATTGCAAATCATACACATTTTCAACATTTTGCAAATACATCGCAATACGTTCCAAACCGTAAGTAATTTCCGCCGTAACCGGCTTACAGGTCATACCGCCGATTTCTTGGAAAAACGTGAATTGCGTGATTTCCATACCGTCGAGCCAAACTTCCCAACCCTTGCCGAATGCGCCCATAGTCGGCGATTCCCAGTTATCTTCAACAAAGCGAATATCGTGCTCGTTTTTATTAAAACCGATATATTCCAAACTCTCGATATATGTATCAACAATATCAATCGGCGACGGCTTAATAATCACTTGGAATTGATGGTGCTGATACAAACGGTTCGGGTTATCGCCGTAACGGCCGTCGGCCGGACGTCGCGACGGTTCAACATAAGCGCGTGCCACCGGCTTTTCGCCCAATGCGCCGAAAAATGTAAGCGGGTTCATGGTGCCGGCACCTTTTTCCACATCATACGGCTCACCGATAGTGCAACCGCGTGCCGACCAAAAATCTTGCAATTTGCGTTTCAATTCCTGAAAATTCATCGTCATACCTTTCTTGAATTTCAAATTCCGGCTGATAATACAAACAAAAAAATACATTGTCAATCGGTTATTCTTCAACACACCAAACTAAAAAAATACAGATATATCCGTTGCCTCGAATATATCTGTATTGTTTATTATGAAGAGATTAGTCTACAATGTTTTTAATTTAACGGCAAAGAATAATCCTCTTGCTTTGCCGGTGCGGCAGGTTTCTTTTGTTCCTTCCGCACAATTGCCGCAGATTTACGGCAAATTTGGCCGACTTTAATATCTTCTGTCTTGCCCTCAACAACTTTTGCTATCGAGAACTTCGGCTTAACATCAAAAACTTCAATCTTGGCGATTGTGGTTTCTTCCGCTCCCAAAGATTCACCGGTATACGGGTCATACATTGTTTCACCGGCTTCATTAACTTCATAAATCTGCCCGTTTTTAACACTTTCACCACCCATATTGAGATAAATATTTTCTCCTTTAACGTTTATAACCATCGCCGGATAAATATTTTCGATGCAATCGTTGCTGATTTTATCAGCCGCTTTTTTCATTAAGAGAGCCAAAGCATCGGAACAGCTTTTGCCGCTTAATTCCTGACCGCTCAGCGCAACCGAAACCGAAGACGAAACTTTAACTTGGCGTGTTGCAAAAATCAACACTTTATACTCAATGGTTGCTTGCGCACCGCGTGTATAAATTTTTTCGCCGGTTAATGCAATATTTTGAACATTCTGCCATATATTGACACTTTTCACCTTGCCGGTAACGATATAATCTGTTCCTTTGACACTACCGAGCTTAACTTGTTCGTGCGCGGCCGTATCTTCGCCGGCAATCAAGGCTTTTTCCAAATCATAAGCCAATTGCTCATCGCGGTCCAAAACAGAAAATTTGCGGGTAGCCGTAAAAGCAGACACCAAGGCCTTGGTCGCCTCGTCATTGACTGTGGCCGCAGACAAACCGCCGCCAAAGCATTTTCCGCCACCGGAAGTTATACCGACAACCGCTAAGCCGTAACGATTGTTTTGTGCACCCGGAGAGGTGTATCTCTCAATCGTTACCGTCATTTCGGCTTCATACAAACCATCTTCGTTTTTTTGCGAAGACAGAACATTGTAACTCGATATATAACCGTTAATCCGCGAAGCAATTGCCGATTGTGTTGCTTGCGAAAGCTTAGAATATCCGGTTTCCTCGCCGTCTTTGCGTATATCTACGGAATCTTCTTCCAATCCGGATAAACTTTGCACATCAATCGTTATGCCCGAAACCTGAGCAACGGCCTGTTGCAGTCCGTCCAAAACCGCATTGTTATGATTCACGCCGCGGCCGACCACACTGACCGAAACCTCTTCCGCCTGAGCCGATGCAGCAAACATGGCTCCGCAGAACAATATTATTTTAAGAAATTTAGAAGTCACTTTCTATCCCCCTTATAACATTAGTCGGAGCTTGAAC
>JAFYFJ010000067.1 GCA_017543835.1 Alphaproteobacteria bacterium
GATAAGATATGTCTCGTGTTAAAAGAGGTTTAACGGCTCACGCTCGCCATAAAAAAATTTTGGATATGGCGAAAGGTTACAGAGGTCGTAACAAAAACGTATTCAGAGTAGCAGTTGAAAAAGTTGAAAAAGGTTTGCAATATGCTTACCGTGACCGCAAAGTAAAGAAAAGAACTTTCCGTTCTTTGTGGATTCAACGTATCAATGCGGCTACACGTATCCATGATTTAACTTATTCTCGATTTATCAGCGGGCTCAACAAAGCGGGTGTTGAACTCGACCGTAAAGTTCTTGCTGATATCGCTTTGAAACAGCCCGAAGCATTTGCTAAGTTGGTTGAAACAGCCAAAGCGGCTCTTAACAAGTAAGTTACAAGATACATAAAATCATTGAAAAAGAGTTAGCTTGGTGATTACGGGCTGACTCTTTTTTATATTTTTAAAAACAAAAGGTTCAAATACTATGGAAAATTTAGAAGATTTAAAAAGCGAAATATTGAACAAAATCAATAATTCCGCCGTGTTGAAAGAATTAGACGACATTCGAGTTGCCGTCTTGGGTAAAAAAGGCAAACTCACCGAGATGATGAAAACACTCGGCGCTCTGCCGTTAGAAGAAAAAATCTCACTCGGCAAGGGTTTAAACATCGTTAAGGCCAAAATCGAAGAAGCCATTGAAAAACAAAAGATATTCCTCGAAGAGAAAGCCCTCAACGAAAAGCTTAAAAACGAAACACTCGATGTGACTTTGCCGGTGCGTCCCGAAACTCAGGGCCGTATTCATCCGGTTTCAAAAATCTATGAAGAAATCGCGGCAATTTTCGGCCAAATGGGTTTTGATGTGGCTGAAGGTCCGGACATTGAGGACCAATTTCATAACTTTAATGCGCTCAATATGCCGCCGAATCACCCTGCCCGTCAGATGCAAGACACATTTTATTTGAACAACGACCCGACCAAACCGTTTGACATGGATACGGCTTATGTTATCCGCACACAAACTTCGGGCGTGCAAATTCGCACTATGGAAAAACAGCAACCGCCTATTCGGATTATTGCGATGGGCCGCACCTATCGTTCCGATTATGATGCGACGCATACGCCGATGTTCCATCAGGTCGAGGGCTTGGTTATAGATAAAAACATTACATTGGCACATCTCAAAGGTTGCCTTTACGACTTTATGAAAGCGTTTTTTGAGCTTGACGACCTGCCGATGCGCTATCGTCCGTCTTACTTTCCGTTCACCGAACCGTCGGCCGAATTGGATATCGGTTGCCTCAAGACCAAAACCGAGCTCAAAGTCGGTGCCGGCAACGACTGGCTTGAAGTTTTGGGCTGCGGTATGGTGCACCCTAATGTTTTGCGCGCCGGCGGTATTGACCCTAACGAATATCAGGGCTTTGCCTTCGGTATGGGTATTGACCGCTTGGCCATGCTTAAATACGGTATTCCGGATTTTCGCACGTTCTTTGAATCCGATGTGCGTTGGCTCAAACATTACGGCTTTACCCCGCTCGATTTTTCTTCTATGACAGACGGTTTAAGCAATAACGGAGGATTGGCACGATGAAATTCACATTATCTTGGCTCAAAGAGCACTTAGACACTGACGCAACACTTGAACAAATCAGCGAAACACTAACCCGTATCGGCTTGGAGGTTGAAGAAGTTACCGACCCGCGTGCCGGTTTGGGCGAATTTATAACCGCCCGCATCGACAGCGTTGAGAATCATCCGGATGCCGACAAGTTGCACGTTTTATGCGTCAACGACGGCACCAACAAATATCAGGTGGTATGCGGCGCACCGAATGTGCATGAAGGACTTATCGGTATTTTTGCCCGCGAAGGCACGTTGATTCCGCTGTTTAACGAGCGCCTCAAACGTGCGACCATCCGCGGTGTTGAAAGTTGCGGTATGATGTGCGCTGTTGACGAAATCGGCTTGGGCACGGCCCACGATGCAATTATCGAACTGCCGGCAGGGACACCGCTTGGTGCACCGGCAGCAGAAGTGCTGGATATCGATCCGGTCATCGAAGTTTCGATTACGCCGAACCGCGCCGAATGTTTGGGCGTGCGCGGTATTGCGCGTGATTTGGCGGCAGCCGGACTGGGCAAATTAAAACCGCTGAACATCGTCAAAACACCGGTAAAATTCGCTAATCCGATAAAAATTACGGTTCAATGTCCGGACGAATGTCCGGTCTATACCGGTCGCTACATCAAAGGTGTCAACAATCACGCCGAAACGCCGAAATGGATGAAAGACCGCTTGAATGCCATCGGTATTCACTCGATTTCGCCGCTGGTGGATATTACCAACTACCTCAATTATGACTTGGCGCGTCCGTTGCACGTTTTTGATGCCGACAAGCTCAAAGGCGATTTGACTATTCGTATGGCAAAAGCCGGCGAAAAATTTGTGGCGCTCAACGAAAAAGAATACGAACTGGCCGATTTTGCACTCGGTATTTGCGATGAAGAAGGCGTGCAATGCCTCGGCGGAATTATGGGCGGCTTGGAAAAGGGCTGTTCGGAAAACACCGTCAATGTATTGCTCGAATGTGCTTCGTTTAAGCCGGAATGTATTGCAAAAACCGGTCGCCATTTACAAATCGATTCCGACTCGCGTTATCGTTACGAACGTTGGGTTGACCCGAAATCAAACATCAGCGGTTCGGATTATGCCACACAGCTTATTCTCTCGATTTGCGGCGGCGAAGCATCAGAATTGACGGTTTGCGGCTCGGAAGATATGGCACCGCAAGTGGCTTATTTATGTCCGGAACGTATGGAAACATTTGTCGGTTTGCCGGTCAGCGCCGAAAAATCAATAGAAATTCTGCAAAAACTCGGCTTTACCGTATCGCTCGAAAACGGCAAAATCAAGGCCGTTTCTCCGAGTTGGCGCGGCGATATTGAGTGCGAGCAGGACTTAATCGAAGAAGTCGTGCGTATGATTGGTTTGGACGAAGTGCCGGCCGTATCTTTGCCGCACGACAAACTGCCGAAGCCGATTTTGACACCGGCACAACATAATGCAATGATGGTTAAGCACGAACTGGCAACGCGCGGTATGTTTGAAACGGTAACTTGGAGCTTTGCCGACAGCGATATTGCTCAATATTTCCGCAAAGGAAATGAGGCAATTATGTTGCAAAATCCGATTGTGAAAGAACTTAATGAAATGCGCCCGTCAATTTTACCGAATTTGTTGACGGCGGTGAAGAATAATATTGCACGCGGTTATCCGAATGTTGCGTTGTTCGAAGTCGGTCCGGAATTTACCGGTCGCAACCCGCAAGAACAGCATACATCGGCAACCGGTGTCCGCGCCGGACAAACTTCGGCAAAAGAATGGACGCACACGGCACGCGAGTATGATGTATATGATGCTAAAGCCGATGCGTTGGCGGTTATTGCCGCGGCTAAAGGCCCGTATGAAAATCCGCAGATTACGACCGACGCGCCGAGTTATTATCATCCGGGACGTTCCGGTGTGATTCGCCTCGGTAAAAATGTGTTGGCTTCCTTCGGTGAGATTCATCCGGCCATTTTGAAAGCGTTGGATATCAAAACCCGCGTGGTTGCGTTTGAAGTTAATCTCAACAATATTCCGTTGCCGCGTCAAAGTGCCGGTAAAGCGCGCAAAAAGCTCGAGCTTTCGCCGTTCCAACCGGTAGACAAGGATTTGGCGTTTGTGGTTGATAAAAACATCAGCGCCGCGGCAATTATCGCCGCTGCCAAAAATGCCGACCGCAATCATATTACGGACGTGCGTATTTTTGATATTTATGAAGGTATCACTTTGCCGAGCGGGAAAAAATCTGTTGCAATCAGCTTAACATTCCAACCGGTTGAGCAAACATTTACCGATAAAGATATAGAGAACTTAATGAACAAAGTTATTGTCGAAGTCGGCAAAAAAACCGGCGGCGAACTGAGATAGGAGAAGAAACAATGGCTATGAAAACAACACGCAAGCAGAATTATCCGGAATGGTATCAAAACGTGGTATCCGAAGCCGATATGGCCGAAAACTCGGTATCTCCGGGTTGTATGGTGATGAAGGCGTGGGGCTACGGCTTGTGGGAACGCATACAGCGCGTTTTGGATGAAAAGATTAAGGAAACCGGACACGAAAACTACTATTTTCCGATGTTTATTCCCCTCTCCTTTTTCCAAAAAGAAGCTGACCACGTTGAGGGCTTTGCCAAAGAAATGGCGGTGGTCACACACTCTCGGCTCGTCAGCGAAGACGGCAAACTCAAGCCGGCATCTCCTTTGGAAGAACCGCTGATTGTGCGTCCGACCTCAGAAACGATTATTGCCGATTCATTTGCCAAATGGGTGAATTCGTATCGTGATTTGCCGATTTTGCTGAACCAATGGGCAAACGTCGTGCGTTGGGAAATGCGTCCGCGTCTGTTTTTGCGCACGCGCGAATTTTTGTGGCAGGAAGGCCATACCGTGCATTCAACCATGAAGGAAGCCGAAGAAGAAACCGTGAAAATGCTCGAAGTTTATCGTGATTTTAGCGAAAATACACTGGCGATGCCGGTCATTGCCGGACGCAAGCCGGAATACGATAAATTCCCGGGAGCGATAGATACTTATTGTATTGAAGCGATGATGCAGGACGGTAAATCTCTGCAAGCCGGCACTTCGCACTTTTTGGGGCAGAACTTCGCCAAGTCCGCGGATATTAAGTTCACAAATCAAAACAACGAACTCGAGTATGCTTACACAACGTCGTGGGGTGTTTCGACGCGTTTAATCGGCGGCACGATTATGTGCCACGCCGACGATGACGGTATGGTTGTTCCGCCGCACATCGCGCCGTATC
>JAFYFJ010000068.1 GCA_017543835.1 Alphaproteobacteria bacterium
GTCGCGGCTGTTGACATTAGATAATGCCAAACTTAAGCCGACCGATTTGCGCCCGATACGCGTGTTGTAGAGTGCATAGCGCGCGTTTGAGCCCATACCGCTCTCAAAGTAGAACGGCGCAACACTACCCGAAGTCGTCAAGTGGGCGGACTTATCGTTGAATAGCTTGTCGTTGACATCGGCATTGAGCTCGCGCATCATCGTCATATCTTCAAAGTTGAAGCGGTTGAACACATCGTCGGCGGTGAGGGCGTTAATTGCGGCGTTCAGCGCAACGAGCGAGTCTTTTTCTTTGAGCAGGTTAAAGAGTTCTTCGTTGTTGCCGGCATCGTAATTTTGCTTTAAGAATTCGGCCACCGACTGATTTTGCACCACTTCATCAAACGGTTTCATGGTCAAAACGGCGTCGGATTCGTTTTGCAGTTCGGCATCAAACAGGGCGGATTGCGAGAGTAAATTCAGCCCCGAAACATCGCCGGCGTCAATCATATTTTCGACCGTGTAGGTGTCGTCAAAGCCGTCGGTCACAACCTCCGAGCTCATCACCAAATCACCCGAAAACTCGTTCTCGATTTCAAAGCGGGCGTCGGAGGAGGCCTCAACCGTGCCGTCAACATCTGCCGTATCAAAACTCTGCGCCTGCAACAAGCCGTTTTGGAACAGCACACCGCCGTTGAGAACAATGGCAGAAGATGCCTCGCCGCAATCGGCGCCGGTGCATTCGTCGCTCCGTTCGGTGCCGTCAATTCTTATGGTGCCGGTGTTTTTAACGATGACATTTTCGCCTTCTGCCCAAATTCCGTATGCTTTTTCGGAGGAGGTGATTTCGATGGTTCCGGCATTTTCAACGACCGTCGGTGCTTCTTCGCTGCCGTCTTCACCATACATACCGATGGCGATTTGCGCGCTATCGATGGCAATTTCGCCTTGGTTCACAATAGTCGAGCCCGAGGTGGCATACATACCGATGGCATAGCCGACCGGCGATTCTGCCGTTTCTTCTTCGATAATTTCCGGCTCGTCTTTAACTGCTCTCGACTCATCCTCGGCAATTTCCGCGTCATCTGCATTTTCTGCGATGAGCGGTTTTGTGATCTCAATGCGTGCGTTGTTGATAACGGTTGCTTTATCGGCATAAACACCGATGGCGGTTACATTCTCGGCAGAAGAAAGGGCAATATCTTCCGTATGCTCGAATTCGTCCGCGCTGTAATAAGCACCGATATTACGCGGCGCACTTGTAAGCAAAGACGCACTCATGGTTGATGCGGTGCTGTTTTCGACGCACTCGTTGCCGCTTTGGGTATAGCCGATTGCGCAAGCATATATTTGAAGCCATTTGGTAGTGCCGGACATACAATGGTGGCAGTCGGCATGTTCCGGACAAACCAGCAAATTATAACCTTTGCTATTGCAATCAACCGGGTCTTCGCAATAGTTTTCGGTGCTTGTCCAGCCCTCGCGGCATGAGGTTATTTTGTAATAATCTTTGCCTCCCGAAACGCATTTTTCGCATGTTTGAGCTTTGTCTTCCGGACATCCCGGCATTTCTATAAATCCTTCACCGCAATCCACGTTTGTGCATTCAACATAGGTTTTACCGCCGGATTCGCAGGTTCTTCCGGGCACTTGGCCTAATTCACAACTCAAAGTGTTAAAAGGACAAGTTTTCGGCTCGTTACAGTCGGTGCCTTCCCATCCCGGATAGCATTTTGTAATTTGATAGCGAATCGTTTCGCCCGATTTACAAGAAGCGCAGTCTTGAGCGTGTGCCGGACAGGTTTCTAAGGTGAAGGCACTGCAATCGCCGGTTATGGCACATTCCACATATGTTTGGTCGCCCGACTGACAGGTGTTACCGGTTTCGACATAGCCCTCCGGACACTCAAGAGTATGGAATTGGCATAAATGCTCTTCACACTCTTTATATATTGTGTCGCCCGATTGGCAGGTATCTTTTTCGTCATAGCCCTCCGGACATTCAAGATATTTATATTCCGGTCGGCATACGCGCGGCTCACATTTTTTATAGATAACATCGCCATAGCGGCAGGTTTCGCCGTCTTGCGGAAAGACATAGCCCTCTTCGCACTCAAGCGTAAAGCCCTCGCACTCTTTCGGCACACTGCAATCAACGCCGGTCCATCCCTCCGGACATTGTTTGACCTTATATAATATGTCTTCGCCCGATTGGCAGGTCGTGCATTCGGCGGCGTCAGGACATTTACTCAAAGTAAAGCCGTCGCACGGATTCGGCATACATTCGATATATCTGTTATAACCCTCAAAGCAAACGTTGCCGGTTTCGACATAACCTTCTTCTTCTATACATTCGGTGGTTTCATAAGGACATTCGTGCTCAATGGTGCAATCCTCGCCTTCCCAACCTTCTTTACATTTGCTGCAGACATAAGTTGTTACTTCAGCACTGCGACAAGAAGCTGATGTGGCGCAGTTTTCGGGTATCTCCTTCAACGGATAATCCGAACAATCTATCGGTTTACATTCAACATAACGATTATCACCCGACCAACAAACATTACCGGTTTCAACATAACCCCGACTCTCGAGGCACTCGGTAGTTTCATAAGGGCATTGATGCGGAATACTACAGTCCTCGCCTTCCCAACCTTGAACACATTCGGCACATCGCCATCTCAGTTGTTCTTCGCCCGGTTTGCACGATTCGCTGATTTGACAATGTGCCGTCGGCTCTTTATAAAACGGATAGTCCGAGCAGTCGCGCGGCGCACATTCGATAAATTTATCATCGCCTTCGTAGCAAATATTTCCGGTTGAAATGTAACCCTCATCCAATATACATTGTGTGGTATGGTAGCTGCAGACATTTTTGTTGTTGCAAGTTGTGCCGTTCCAACCCTCGTTGCACGCTTCGCATCTGTATTTTGTGATATTACCGCTGCGGCAGGTGGAAAAATTGTTGCAGGTTTCCATATTGTGCGGCGGCACCAAATCATAGCCGGTGCAAGGATTTACTTGGCATTCGATGTATTTTTCGTTGCCTTCGTAGCACTCGTTTCCGGTTTCGATATAACCGTCGTCCAATGCGCAGTAGGTTGTGTGATAAGGGCAAACATCCGGCTCTTCGCAGGTCGGGCCGTGCCAACCCTCTTTACATTTGTTGCACTTAAATGTTGTAACGGTGCCGCTGCGGCAAGTTGAATAATCTTCACAATTTTCCGGAGCAACGCCTAAATTATAGCCGGTGCAGTCGGCCGGAACGCATTCGAGATAAGTTTTGCCGTCGTAACCGCGGCAGGTTTTGCCAGTTTCGACATAGCCGATGGAGCATTCGGACATATAGCCGTCGCAGTTGCCGTGCTGGTCAGGGACATTACCGCCGCCCTTACTGCCGCCGCTGCCCTTACCGGCTGCCGCTACGGCAATTCCGACACCGCCGGCAACCAATGCCGCCGCCATAAGCCAAGTGGTTGAACTGATACCGACAGACGAGGCCTTCGGGTCATATCTTTTCAAACTCAAACGCCGCTCACAACGCGGATGCGGATTAGCGCCGTAACTGACCAAAAGCGAATAAGCGTTGCGGTCACCGTTTTTCAGCGCCAAACAAACGGCCGTATTGCCGTCGCAATCCTCGGCTTCTAAGCCGGAGCCGAGATATTTCAGCGCCGTATAGTCACGATGACGTGCGTAATTATAAACCTGTTCTGCCGGCACGGAACGCGCATACGCGGCAAAACCGCAGAAAGCACACGCCAATGCGATTAAGGTTATTCTTATAGATTTTATCAAGCTCGGCAGCTTCATTTGTGTCCTTTTACAATATCCGCCATATTGAGCTTTTATAACACATTTAGGTTAACATAAGATAAACAAAAGAATTATTTTTAAATGTAAAAAAGATTTTCCCGCACCTTGTCGCAAGGTTATGCCAACGGGAAAATCTTTTAATCTGCCGGTTTAAGTTTTTAAATATCTTCAATTACGGATATGGCGATAATTTCATCCGGCTCGCGCACCATACCGTTCGGGTCTTCGCCTTTTTTGAGCATATCGACAAACTCCATACCCGATGTAACTTCGCCCCATACGGTGTATTGACCGTCAAGCCACGGACAATCGGCATAGCAAATGAAAAACTGGCTGTCCGCCGAATCCGGCATCATCGCTCGTGCCATTGAAACCGTGCCGCGTTTGTGCGGAGTGCGATTAAACTCGGCCTTGAGTTTTTTGCCGCTGCCGCCGGTGCCATCGCCGCGCGGACATCCGGCTTGCGCCATAAAGCCCTCGATAACGCGGTGAAACTTCAGCCCGTTATAAAAACCCTGACGCACCAATTCTTTGATGCGCGCCACGTGATTCGGGGCAATATCAGGAAACATTTCAATCACGACATCGCCGTATTTTGTTTGCAATAATAGGGCATTGCCGGCGTCTTTAACCTTATAAGAATGCTTAATTTTTTTGGCTCTGGTTTCGCTCATTGCCAATTTTTTCGTATCTTTATCTTCCAAATTTTTTGTGTTCGGTTTGGAAAGATTTTTTGTATTACTTTTACCTAATAAATCAGTCATTTTGAACTTCCTTTCGTTTCTCTGTAAAATTATTTAGGAAGTTATTTTGCGTTATTCAAGACGTAATCCACTCTTTCTTCTGCAGATAAGCCCGTCGGATAATATTTATCGACGTTTTTAATGACTTCTTTTAGGCCGCGTCGGTTGGCAATTTGAATAGCCAACCCCGGTCGCGCGTTGAGCTCAAGCATCATCGGCCCGCGGAATCTGTCGAGCACGATGTCGGCACCCAAATAGCCCAAACCGGTCATTTCATAAGCAAGCGCACCAATCATCAGATGTTCTTTCCACATCGGCACTTGCAAAGTCATCAAATCGGCATTGGTGTCGGGATGTATGGCAATCGGCATATTGTGCGAAACCGCATTATTGGCGTGTCCGGTGCGCATATCGAGCCCGACTCCGACGGCGCCTTGGTGCAAATTTGCACGTCCGTCCGATTCTTTGGTGGCAAGTCGCATCATCGACATTACCGGATAGCCCTTATACACAATCACACGCACGTCCGGAATACCCTGATAGCTGAAGTTTTGAAACGCATCGCTGAAATGCACAAGTTCTTCAATTAACGCCGTATCATACTGTCCGCCCAAGCTGTAAAGACCGCTCAAAATGTTTGAAACATGTTGATAAACTTCATTAAAACCGAGTTGTTTGCCCGAGGCGGTTGTGAATACGTTGTCGGCAAAGTTTTTAATCACAAGCACGCCTTTGCCCTGACTGCCGTGCGCCGGCTTAATCACAAATTCGGAATGTCCATCAACAATTTTGAGCAGGTCTTTGACTTCGTATTGATGCTCAATCACGCCGATTTTGTGCGGGGTGTTGATGTTGATTTTATCGGCCAGCGTTTTGGTCTGCACTTTGTCATCAACCAACGGATACAGCGAGCGTTTGTTGTTGCGCCCGATAATATAATAGTTGCGCGCGTTCATACCCAACACACCGTGCTCGCGGAATTTTTTAGGGTTGGAAAATATCTTGAAATAATCCCACATTATTCTTTTCCCTTAATCAGCGGTGCAAAACGTTTGAGTTCGACCAAGCGATAGCCGGTATAAGTGCCGAGCTGCATAACGATAATCAAAATAACGATGTTCCACTCGTTAAACGCAAACATAATGTGGCGGATATACGGGCTGCTGATAACAAAGTAAGTCAATATCGCCACCGCACAGGTGTTGATGATTTGCTTGGTGGCGTTGCGTGCGCCTTCTTCTTCCCACGTAATCGAAGCGCGCTCGATAATCCATGCGGTAATGATTATCGGGAAAAATACGGCGGAAGCGGCGATTTTGAAACTGTATTGATAGCCGAAGATGGTCAGCATTTGCATAATCAAAATCACAAAAATCACCACGGCCGAAATACGCGGCACCAGTAGTAAATTCAGCCGTGTCAGCAAGGTGCGGATTAAAAGCCCGAGCAAAATAATCAGCGAAAAACATATCAAGCCGGACCAAAAACCCGTGCGCACCAACGACATTGCCACCAACATCGGTGTAAATGTGCCCATTGTCGGAATACCGACCACGTTACGCAACAACACGACCAACAAAATGCCTAACGGGAAAATCATCAGCCATTTTAATGTGTTTTGCTCGAGTGTCGGCA
>JAFYFJ010000069.1 GCA_017543835.1 Alphaproteobacteria bacterium
AATGCTTTTAACAAACCTTGTGAGTAGCATAAAAAAATAAAGAGTATGAAGAAAATTATGTTCATCGTATCTCTGATGTCTGTAGTTTTCGTTTCTTGCACCAACCAGAAGCAAGAAGCTCCCCTCGCCGAAGAGGTGGAAGAACAGGTTACGGATGTGACCTTTACTAATCCGCAAGTCAGTATTGCGGATGACATGGTTACGTATACTGTCACCGTTTCTTCTTCCAAGGGCGAGGAAGTGCTGAAGAAGCACCTGCCTATTCTCTATCGAGAAGGTAGCTGCTATGGCTACTATGGTGAGGCCAAAGTACATCTGTCTTCCCCCATCATCTCAATGGGAGAGCGTAGAGAACTCTGCGAATATATTAAAAACGGAGAATGGCTCTGGAGTGACCAAAAATATCTGGTGAGCATAAACTCATTTCTGCCGGATATGACTTTTTCCAACTATATTGAGGTGATGGTGCCTCAATATATTTCTGTAACGAAATATGGAAAGAGTTTCACGTTTGAAGACGTGAATTTCAATGCTTCGGCAGAACAGAACTTAACGAAGCAGGATGATAAACTGATCATCCAAGAAATTTGTGTAAATCTGCGCTTCGGTAATCACCAAAGCAACGTTTTGTTACATAATAATATTTTTACAGACTAAAAAAAGTCCGCGGTTTTGTTTTTCTCAGTTGAGAAGGGCAGAACCGCGGATTTTTTGTGGGCAAAACTAATCGCACAAACGGTTGGAATAAGTAATGTCAACCGAATATTCGAGCTTGGTCTTGCTGTTCGGTTTGGCCTTGATTTCCCATTGGCGCAGGGTCGCATTTTTAGCCGTGCCCTTAATGGTTTCGCGCCCGATTTTGTATTCTTCCGGAAAGTTTTGGCTGAGAACAACTTTATTTTCCGTATCTTCGGCGTTGTTAATCGTCATTTCCACTTCGTATGTTTTCAGCGTTTTGACGTTATAGCATTGATTCGACGGTTTGCGGTTCAGTTCTTTTTCTTGAACTTGTTTGATTTTACCGCTGACGGAAATATTAAACGCTTCGCCCAAATTGATACGTAAAGTATCTTCTTTGGTGGTGTTTCTGATGTTGTTTGAGCCGATGAATTGCAAATTCCCGCTCTTGTCGTTTTCATAAAAACGCACCGTTCCGGCCGGCAACGAAATGCCTAAATTGGAATCGGTTATGTTTTTGATAACATAAGTAATTTGCGGATGCATTTTTTCAAATTCGGCATTACCGTTGACATTATAAAAATAAATCGGGGCTTGCAGGTTAAATTCGCGCTCGTATTTAACATTGTTTCTCTCAATCAGCGCGACCTGCTTGGTTTGCTTGTCTTTGATGGTTGTCATGTTCGGCAAAGTATAAAGCTCGTAGCTGTTGATGCTTTCCGGCGCAATATTAACGCTTTCTGCCATACTGTCTGCCATTGAGTTTGTTGCCATTGCCATCATGCGCATACCCTTGGCAACGCCGCGCGTCATCATCGGACGCACAATATTGATATCGCCGGCCACCAGTTGAATTTTGGCCTGTTGATAATCAATACCGGAGTTGTTGCTGATGGTCACCCAACCGGTCAAATCGAGCGATTTCGGCGAGCTCACATTGGCAACATAATCGGTTTTCCAGCTCAAGCCGTTGGTCAAATATGCCAAATGCAGATTACGGTTGCCGCTTTTTTCGGCATTGAGTTTGGCGGTTAAGGTCGGTTGATTACTCATACCGGCCGGCACATCGCCGAAAATAATGCGTCCCGGATAATTGGCGTCAATGCCGTAAGACAATTCGAGAATCGGTTTGCCGTTGGCCGAGCCGATAAGCACCGCTTCTTCATAAATATTTTCGCCGGTGGCCGGATTAATGCGCACCGCCGTAACTTTGCGGTCGAGCGAGTGGTTGATAAAGTTGTCGTAAGACATCAGGTTGTAGCTGTAATTTTGTTCGCTGACATCAACGCCGTTGCCGTAAATAACGGCCGTTTCCGCCTGAATCTGACTGGCAACACCGTCAAACACGACTTCGTTGGCGCCGCTTTGCAAATCGGCCGGACGAATATCTTTAACCAAAGCCAAATCTTTGTTGTAAATGCTCAAAGAGAGGGAATTTCCTTTGTTTTTGAGCAACAGCGGTTCGGCCTGAACAACGCCGGCAAACGCCGTGAAAGCAAGTAATAATATACTGAAACGCATTTTTTATCTCCTTTAAAAATTGATAAGTTTCAAATAGTGCAGAATAATGTAAATGGCGGCAAGTTTCAAAACAAGCATCAGCCAAAACATTACGCGGTAACTCTTTTTCTTGGTTTTGTGGCGGAAAACTTTTTGCGCGATAAACGCACCGACCCATCCGCCCAAAAATTCGAGCGTGTGCAAACGAATTTCCGGAACGCGCCAAGTGCCGTTGACGGCGGCGCGCTTGTCAACACCGTAGGCAATAAAAGTGATGATGTTGATGCAAATCAGATGATACACCACAAAAATCAGAAATGCTTTATGAGAAAATGCAAGGACGCGAAAATAATATGTTTCCGTAATGTAGGCCGATAACATCATCGCCGCAAAATAAAGCACAAAAAAGGGATTGCGTTGCAACGGACGCACCAAAATCAACAGCGGGACAATAATTGCCAAGAAAGTTATCAGCATTTGCTTTTTCTCCGATATGTTGTGAGTTTAAGACGTTTTTGAGAATATTCAAGTTTTACTTTGCAAATATTAAGGTATTTTTAAGGGAAGTGTGGCATAAAGTATGTATGTGAGTCTATTAAGGAGACGAAGATGAAAAAAACGGTTATTTTAGGTGCGGCGATTTTGTTATCCGGCTGCACTTGTTTAGGGGATTGTAATAAGCCGAAGACGGTTGCACCGGAAGCGGCCGCGCCGGAAATGGTGGTGCCGAGTGTTGTGCAAATTCAAGCCGCTCCGTGCGTTGAGCCGATGTTGTTGCGTCCGCGCGTTATCGAGTCAAAGTCGATGAAACGGCGTGTTTGTTGCGATGAAAAGCCGTGCTATCAGACGGCTGACAATGATTTGTATGTGCCGGATTTGCCGGAGATTTATTCGATGGCGGCGAATCGCACGGTCAACACGATGTTGGTTGAAGCCGAACCGTTTTTTAAGCAGGTCGGTAATATCAAAGTTTGGATAGATACGGAATATGCACGTTCTGCCGATTTGCCGGGCGGTATGGATAAGGGAACAATAACCTTGAAAAAACGTTTTGCGCAAATTCCGAATGTGACGGTAACCGATAACAGAAATGAAGCCGATTATATTGTCGGGAGCAAAGCCGATTGGTTTGATACGGCTACCAAAAAAGTGCCGGCGATTAAATATGATTTGTTCTTGAAAACGCCGGATATGAAGACTTTCGGTGAGTGGAGCGAAATTATTCATCAGGCAGAAGGAGACAGAAGTTGGTGGTAAAATCCAAAACTTTGCTGCTGTCCGGTTTGTGCGGGCTGTTGCTCGGGAACGCGGCGCAGAGTGCCGATTACGGTATTATCAGTCAAGATGTGACGGCAGATGCTTGCGATGAGCGTCAGGTCAACGATGATAAAAAAACGGCGGAGAATCGCGCGGTTGATAAGGCCGGTTTGTCGGCGGTAAAGTTGGCGGGATTTATTCAGAAACTGTATCCGGATTTGAGTGCCAGTGCGCTCGATTTGATTTCATATCAAATTATTGACGAATATATGACAGATGTTAATACTGCTGCTAGCCAAGTTGTAGCGAGCAATGTCAAATATGATTTCTGGCGTTATGGAAACGCGGAAAACCTCATGGCAAAGGCCATCTTTGATCAAGCAGTCAGCGAAGGTTATAACGT
>JAFYFJ010000001.1 GCA_017543835.1 Alphaproteobacteria bacterium
CGCACACCCAAATCGCGCACATATTCTTCCGGAATCAACAACGGCACGCCGGTTGTGATTTGCGGCGCCCAGTCGGAATTGGTCAGCGCGGCATTCATCTCGGCCTCGTGTCCGGCTTTTTGGCGCTGAATTTCCTCATCAAGCATTTGATGATAAAGCGCAATACCCACGTCCTTAATATGCCCTGACTGTTCGGTGCCCAAAACATTACCGGAGCCGCGAATATCCATATCGTGACTGGCAAGCGAAAAGCCCGCACCGAGCGTATCTAACGCCTGCAGAATATTGAGCCGCTTTTCCGCCACCGCATTGAGTTTTTTCTTCGGCGGCACCGTAAAGTAGCAATAGCCGCGGATTTTTGAGCGCCCTATTCTGCCGCGCAGTTGATAGAGCTGCGCCAAGCCGAACATATCGGCGCGATAAATAATCATGGTGTTGACGCGCGGCATATCAATTCCGGACTCAATAATCGTGGTCGAGAGCAAAACATCATATTGTCCGTCGGCAAACGCACCGATAATATCTTCAAGCTGTTTCGGCGGCATTTGTCCGTGCGCCACCGCGATTTTAACATCAGGCACCAACGCGCGCAAAACTTTTTCCATTTGCGGAATATCCGACACCCGCGGACATACAAAAAACGTTTGTCCGCCGCGGAATTTTTCGCGATATATCGCCTCTTTAATCATCACCGTGTCAAACGGCATCACAAACGTGCGCGCGGCCAAACGGTCTATCGGCGGCGTCGCGATAATGCTGAGTTGCTTCACGCCGGTCAGCGAAAGTTGCAACGTGCGCGGAATCGGCGTTGCGCTCAAGGTCAGAACGTGCACATCGGATTTAAGTGCTTTGAGCTTTTCCTTATGAGCCACACCAAAGTGCTGCTCCTCGTCGATAATCAGCAAGCCCAAATCCGAAAATGCCACATCTTTGGCCAACAGCGCGTGTGTGCCGATAACAATATCCACCGCGCCAGATTTCAAGCCCTCTTTGGTTTCGCGCGCTTCTTTGGCGGTTGTTAAACGCGAAAGCATACGCACATTCAAAGGAAAGCCCTGCATACGTTCGACAAAGTTGAGATAATGCTGACGCGCGAGCAAAGTTGTCGGCACCACCAATGCCACCTGCGAGCCCGACATCGCCACCGTGAACGCCGCCCTAAGCGCCACTTCGGTTTTGCCGAAGCCGACATCGCCGCAAACAAGCCGGTCCATCGGCTCGCCTGCGCCCAAATCTTGCAACACGTCTTGAATAGCGTGCAACTGGTCATCTGTTTCCGTGAACGGAAACTTTGAGCAAAACTCGTCATAAACACCGCCTTGTGTGATAAAACATTCGGCCGATTTCAAGTGTCTTTCTGCCGCAATTTTAATCAGCTTTTCGGCAATATCCTTGATTTTTTCTTTGACTTTGGCCTTTTTCGCCTGCCATGCCGAACCGCCCAAAACATCGAGCTGAACGTTTTCATCATCCGAGCCGTAACGCGACAAAACATCAATATTTTCAACCGGCACAAACAACTTATCGTCGTGCGCATACATAATTTTCAAACAATCGTGCGGCGCACCGCCGGCCGTAATATTTTCAAGCCCCATAAAGCGCCCGATACCGTGTTCGATATGCACCACCAACTCGCCGACAGAGAGCGCCGACACGTCGGCTATCAAATCTTTCGAGGTAACTTTTTTGGCTTTGCGATGTTGGCGCTCGCCCAAAATATCCTGCTCGGAAATCAGGCAAAATTCGCCATCGCGAAAACCGTGTGCCAAATCCGCCAACACTAACGGAATCTTTTTGGCCGACGCCAGTTTTTCCGCCTCATCCCAATTTTGCGCCGTCACAACATTTTTGATTCCGTGTTCGCTCATCAAATTCAGCAAACGCTCACGCGAACCCTCGGCATAACAACACACTATGCGTTTGAGTTTACCGTTTTCGCTCAAATAATCTTTAAGCTCGGCATAAACCGCCGCACCTTTGGCGTGGGCAAAATCGCGCCCCGGAATTGTTTTCATATCCGCAACATCATCTGCCGCCACAGCCGATAATGCGCTGAACAGAGCGGCCTTTTTGTCGTGCAGTTTTTGCTCAAATTCATCGGCAGTCAGATACAACATCTCCGGCTTAATCGGACGATACGGCTCGTCATCAAGCTTGCCGCGCCGCATATTGAGTGCTTCAAGACGCGCGGTATAATAATCGGCAACACCCTCCGTTTTGGACTTGAGCGCCTCATCAACATTACGGCCGACCGCTATCGCCGCATTCGGCACATAATCAAACAATGTCGGTAGCGCGTCTTCATAAAACAGCGGCAGCCAATTTTCCATACCGATATATTTGCGGCGCTCGGAAATCGCTTCGTAAATCTCGTCTTTCATACCGTCGGCACCGAAAAGTTCGCGGTATTTTTCTCTGAAATTGCGCACGGTGTCCGCGTCCAACACCACTTCGCTCGCCACCTGAAAATCGTATTCTTTAAGCTCGCCCAATGTGCGTTGCGTCAAGGCATCGAAAAAGCGCAGACGTTCAATTTCGTCATCAAACAAATCAATGCGCAGCGGATAGTCCGCACCGCTCGGAAAAATATCGACAATATCACCGCGCACCGCGTATTCGCCGGCTTCCATCACCTGCTCGACGCGGGTATAGCCGTTGAGTGAAATATAATGCAGAAAATCATCAAAATTAAGTGTGCCGCCAACCGCGATTTTTTTGCGGGCGTTGCGAAAGATTTTGGCCGGCGGCAGTTTTTGCAACACCGCACCCAAGCTCGTTACGATTACAAGCGGTTGCTTGAATTCGCCGAACACCAACTGCGAAAGCGTAAAAATACGTTTTGCCTCAATGTTGGGATTGGGCGAAACGCGGTCAAACGGCACCGTATCCCACGCCGGGAATTCGAGCACAACAAACTCGGGGTGCGTCAAACGCAACATAGATGCGGTCTGCGCCAACGCATTACCATCGGCGGCAACATAGACCAGCGGACGTTCGGTTGCCGCCATCCGCGCCAGCACAAACGGCTCATAGCCGTCGCACACAGATGTTACTTTTTTGCCGCAAAATGCGTTAAAATCGTGTTGCATATCTCTTTCTTTCTCATAGACAAACTTGATTTGAATATATACAATGCAAATATTATCGCAACAAAAAAGAAGAATAATCAACATGCGCCCGAGTATTTTATATCCGCTTTTTGCCCCGATTGATACGCTGACCGGCATCGGCAAGCGCTATTGCACGTTGATGAGTAACCTGTGCGGCGGCAAGGTGCTCGACTTGTTGTGGCATTTTCCGAGCGGATTTGTGGACCGGCGTTGTAATGTGCCGCTGTGCCGCGCCGCCGACGGCAAAATCTGGACCGGAAAAGTGCGCGTGGTAGAACACGCGGTGCCAAAAACCAAAAAGCAACCGTATCGCATTGCGGTTGAAGACAATACCGACCAGATGACTTTGGTGTTTTTCAAAGTGTTCGGTGACAGTATTGTCAAGCAATTTCCGGTGGGGGCGGAAAGGATTATCAGCGGCAAAATCGAAATTTTTAACGGCTTGTTGCAGATGAGCCACCCCGATTATGTGGTTGACCCTGCCAAACCGGAGTTGATGCCGCTGATTGAAACGGTATATCCGCTGACTGCCGGCGTCACCAACAAAATGCTTAATCGGCAAATTATGCAAGCGCTCGAGCGGGTGCCGGATTTGCCGGAGTGGCTCGACGAGCGCTATGTGGCGCAACAAAATTGGCCGCGCTTCAAAGAGGCGGTGTGGACGGTGCATCATCCGCAAACCCTTGCCGATATTGAGCCGAATGCACCGGCGCGGCGACGTTTGGCTTATGACGAATTACTCGCCAACCAGCTTTCACTCGCGATTGTGCGCGGTCGGCTCAAAAAGCAAAAAGGCCGCTCGCTTGCGGGTAACGGTGCACTCAAAGAAAAACTGCGCGCGGTGTTGCCGTTTGCGCTCACCGCCGCTCAAGAGCGCGTGATTGCAGAAATCGAGAGCGATTTGTTCAGTGATTATCGAATGTAACGTTTGTTGCAAGGTGATGTCGGCAGCGGCAAAACGATTGTGGCGCTGATGACAATGCTCAACGCGGTCGAGTGCGGGTGTCAGGCGGCAATTATGGCACCGACCGAGATTTTGGCTCAGCAACACGCCGAAACAATTTCCGAGCTGTGTGCCAAAATCGGTGTCAAAACGGCACTGCTGACGAGCAATATCAAGGGCAAAGCGCGCAAAACTCTTTTGGAAGAACTGGCGGCCGGAAATATCGATATCCTTATCGGAACGCACGCCCTGTTCACCGAAGATGTGACGTTCAAAGATTTGGCTTATGCGATTGTGGACGAGCAACACCGTTTCGGCGTCAAACAGCGACTGAGTTTGTCGGAAAAAGGTAATCTCTGTGATGTGCTTGTGATGACGGCAACGCCTATTCCGCGCACGCTTGTGTTGACGCAATTCGGCGATATGGAATATTCTAAAATTGATGAACTTCCGGCGGGGCGCAAACCGGTGCGGACAACCGTTATGCCGTTAAGCAAAATCAACAATGTGGTCGAGGCGTTGGCGCGCAAATTATCAACCGGCACACAGGCCTATTGGGTGTGTCCGTTGGTGGAGGAGTCCGAAAAAATCGACCTTTCCGCCGCTACCGAGCGCTTTGAGAGTTTGCAAAAAATCTTCGGTAATGCCGTCGGACTGGTGCACGGTAAAATGAAGGAAGCCGAGAAAAATGCGGTGATGGAAGACTTTAAGCAAGGTAAACTCAAACTCCTTGTTTCGACCACCGTGATTGAAGTCGGCGTCAATGTGCCGAATGCGACGATTATGGTGGTGGAACACGCCGAGCGTTTCGGTTTGGCGCAGTTGCATCAGTTGCGCGGGCGGATTAAGCGCGGCTCGGAGCAAGGAAGCTGTATTTTGATGTATGGCTATCCGCTCAGTGCCGTTTCGCACGAGCGGCTGAACACAATGAAGGCGACCGAGGACGGCTTTTTAATTGCCGAAGAAGATTTGAAGTTGCGCGGCGGCGGCGAAGTTTTGGGCACACGACAGTCGGGATTTAATAATTTTAAGGTGGCGGATTTGAGCGTGCACGGCGATTTACTCTTAACGGCGAGCAAAGATGCGGCACTTTTATTGCGGCAAGACCCGAACTTGCAATCGGCGCGCGGCCAAGCCCTCCGCACCCTACTCTATCTGTTTGAACAAGACGAAATGATACGCACCTACAAAGCGGGATAAGGAAAAGAGGTTACAGATAATACTCTGATTTCATTTGCACAATTCCAAAATTAAGAACACATTTTGAAAAATCATCCATCACGTCTTAAATTTGCGGTTTGCAAATTTAAGGCGTGCCCCGAAGGGAAGAGTTTACAATACAATTTTCTCTCAACTATGTTATTTATTCCCTACACAACAAAAATACGTTGACAAACATCAGCCGATTGTTTTATGCTGAACACGAATGCGAGAGATTGCATTTGGGGCGTGGAAACCTCTTTATAGGCGTTTGTGCAAAGCGTTAATTTTGCGCGCCGTGATGGTTATATATAGTATGACCGGAGGGCGGCAAAATAAGCCGTTTTACATAACATTCATATAGATACTAGTGATATATGCCTGTTTAGGCAAATATGTCGCGCTATTCCTATAAATAGTTTCCAACGTCCGGTCGCTTATTCTTAAGCGACTTTTTTGTTGGTTAACTTCTTATGGGAAAGGGATAAAAAATGAAAAAGTCGTGTTTTTTCACATTGGGAAGCATTTTGTTATTAGTCTCTTTTATTACGTCCTGTTCGTATAGTGAGGAAGAAAAGGCTTGTAGAAAAGATTGTTTGGAAAATCCATATTACGATCAATTTTCAACTTTTATAGAAGGTGAAAAGAGAAATATGTGTCTAAAAAGATGTCGACATATTACAAGAAAGGATAATTAAAATGTCAAGTGGAGATGATTTTTTTGCTTCATTAATATTAGGTTTAATATTTATTGGAGGACCGATTGCTGTGTGTATTGATGTAAATAGAGAAAATAGAGAAAATCAGCAACGAAAAAATGGTTGGCAAGAAAGACGAGATACATTTCGAACACAACGAAATATAGAACGAACAAACTTTTATAGCTATACAAGTTTTAATAATGATACCGATGCAGAATTTATATTAGATGAAAAACATAGAACGGTTTGGGCTTCCGATTCTACAGGACAATATGTTGAAATTCCTTTTAAGGAAATTGTTGGTTGCGAAACAATAATTGATAATCAATCTGTTGGAGGAATCGGACGAGCTATTGCAGGAGGAATTCTGGCTGGTGGAGCAGGAGCTATTGTTGGAGCACTTACAACGCATAAAAAAATAGCATCTTTCAAATTTGTGATATATCGTAATAATCTTCAAAAACCGAGTTATTATTATGAATTAATTCATAGCATCTCAAATAATCAAACTGAAAATAATATAAATTACGAAAAAGCTATGCGCTTTTCTCAAAATGTAACAGCTAGCATTAAAGCAATTATAGCACAGAATGAATCTAAATCTAAATCTGAAATAGAAAAAGAGAATAAGCAAAATAACGAAATCAATTTAGAAAAACGCCTCAAATCATTAGATAATTTACTGAAAAAAGGACTAATTTCGGACAAAGAATACAACGAAAAACGTAGTCAACTATTGAATGATTTATAATGAAAAGATGGAAATATTTTGGCATTAAACCTCTGTGTAATCTCAGAGAAGATACAGCACTGCATATTGGAAATTTCTGCTTTCCTTTATGCTATCGTTGTAGTGCAATAATTATAAATTTTATTGTTGCCACTATTTTATTGAAAAACGATATTTTTTCAATAGTAATTGGATTTTTATTGATGTTACCTTGTTTGATAGATGGAATCCTTCAGTATTGTTTTAAAATTAGAAGCACTAATACCAGAAGAATTATAACAGGTTCAATAGCGGGCTGGGGATTAGCTGTGTTATATATTTACCTTATCAACTTAATACATTCCCAAAGCACTATTTGATAACAAATCATCCATCACGTCTTAAATTTGCGGTTTGCAAATTTAAGGCGTGCCCCAAAGGGTAAAATCCGCACCCTCGATGTTCGTCAGCGCCGCCGAACTTCCCCCATTCTTGCGCGCTACCGCACCTCCCCTTCTTCCGCCCTGCCGCACATCTTACCCTATTCCGCGTCGTGCACAGACCGGTCACAGCCGCCGGCATCGCCTTCTTTGCCGCCAACGCGCGTCGTGCGTTTGCACCTCGGCCACATAATCCCCGCCCGCACTTATACTCGGCATTATGCGTAATAAGTTCGTCATCTGAATACGGCTTTTCGCCTGATGTTTCCAACTCATAACCTTGCCCTTTGCGTATAAAATACTATATTATTAAGTGTATTCTTTTATATCAACTTCTAAAAGTAATTATAGCAAGCTATTCTTAATGTCAAGCGAAAAAACGCTTGATTTATGCCGCACTTTCATCTAAAGTTACTCTCGCAAATCAATTATGAAGATATTTTTACAACTCTAAACTTACAGCTTATGATAACAAATTGCAGAGAAGCGTTGTTGTTTTTGGTGCAAAAACAGCAAGGTCAATGGAACGAGCTACAATCTCAGATTGAGCCGAAAATGCTCGATTGGTTCAAAACCATGGGGTATATCCGTCACGGCAAGGATAAGTGGCAGATTACTTCCGCCGGCGTGAAGCAGTCGTTGTTCTATCGCGAGCCGACGCCCGAAGAGCGCGAGCAAGGTCTTTTGATGTATCAGTTAGGTATACTTTAAAATTTTGGCTTATGGATAAAATTGGTGTAACTGAGGTTCGGAAGATTCTGTTAGAAGTGCTCAGCGAATATACCGGACTTTGTGAAGGTTTGGCAAGTATGGAGAGTATACCCGATGAGAAGTTGCTGAAGACAAATCTTCGTGACGAGTTTGGTATGGACTCGATGGACTTCGAAAGTATGTTTGACGAGCTTTATGACCTCTACGGCATCGTCGTTGATGTGCATAATCCGCTGACTCAATTTTCTTTTAAGGAAGAGCCGACTGTGGAGAATTTTATCGAAATGGTCAATTATTGCCTGAGTATTGAGGCATAAATTCTGAAAATCCCCCGCCGCCACCGTGCCGCGAGGGATTTTTTTTGTTTGACTTTTCCAAAATTTTCGTCTATAAATCTATTTCAGAATGTAATTATCAAGTTAATCTTTATATTAATTATTTTATTTGCTTATGACAACAGTAATAATTATCGGTATCGTAGGCTTGTGCATTGTTGCCTTGCACTACGCGTTTGGTTTCCACTATTATTATATTAGTGAGAAACAGTCGTATCACTCAAAAGAAGAGTGGTGGTATAAGAGATGCATGGTTGCCGGCGCTTGTTGGAACTTCGCTCTGTTTGTTTTTACGTTTATGTCTTTTATCTTACTTGACCATGCCAACGATGTGACTGTTTCACAAGGAATTATCTGCTTTCTGCTGGTAATATGTGAAATTTTTGCCATCGTCGTCGGCTGGGGATTCTGGGCTATCGGAAGAATAGCGCTCGGTTTTGTAGAGGTGTTTAGTGATGCATTCACTATTCTCTTCTCTAAGGGACAATACGAAAAATGTTGAGTAAGTAAAATCAACGATTTAGATTAAGAAAATCCGCAGAACCTTTGCGTTCCGCGGATTTTTTTTATTTGACTCTGATATGTTTTTTATTTAAGGTAGCGGTTAGAAAATCTATAATTATAACAACATGTATCATTAAAATATAATTGCGTATGGAAAAGACTTCTTTAGCTAAGTACATCGTCGGTTTGGCATTGTTTATCATAACCGGTATTCTTGCCGCCGCGACCATCTATTTTGACGTGTTTACGCCGTTTTTTAAGGGGATTCAGACACCTGACGATTATGCTTTTATAGCCGTAATCACGTTGCTTTTCGGGCCATGGGTTGTTTTGTTTCTGTCTCCGGTGTTTGTCACTATTTGGGATTATATCGGAGAGAAATACGGCAAAAAACAACATCTGTTAAATGTCTGTTGGTTGGTCTTGTGTTGCGCATTTGCTTATTTTGCGGGTAATTTTCCGAGTGTTTTGATAAAAATCGGTAAACTTCCCGCCATAAGTGAATTATCTCTTCAGTTATATCGCTTGGTGATTATCCTTATAACATTGTTTTTGTTATGTTGGCTTTGTCACTTGGTTGATTATTTTACAAACACCTTTTGGAATCTCAAAACACCAATGAGAAAACCACGAGGTGAAAACATTGTGAGTGCAAACTAAATAATAAACGCGTATGAAAAAGTTAGTCTTTGCGTTAATTGCCGCGCTCAGCGTAGCATTAACTGGTTGCTCTGCTTTTGAAAGCGAGCCGATTGAACCGAATATCATCGGCACCGGCAATCTGCAATATGAGGCAAAAAGCGGCACTTGGTTTGTGGTTGTTGACTCAACTCAATACACCGTTGCCACTGTAACTATTCTTGACAACAATCCGCATTCATATGGCAAAACGCAGAATGTTGAGCCGGTTGAGGGAATGTTGGTTACCGTGTTCACTTCACCGCGTATGAATGGTATTCAGGCGGTTACCGGTAGGCAATCAATTGAGCAGATTGAGGAATTGTATCACACCGACGAAACTGGAGTTGTTGTTGTTTTTGGGCTCTTACTGCTGTGTGTCTTAGGTATTGCTATACCAAACACCAAAAAAGTTCCTGTGGTGAATGCCGATGTATAACGAAAACCCTGAAAGCGTATGGAAAAACAGAAATTGACTTTCCGCCAAGAGGTTGCTTATGCGCATTGGTCAGCTAAGATTGCATTTGACTTTCCGCACGTCGGATATGGCCTTATGCTTATTGCGATGGCAATTTATTTCGGGCTGGCATATTGGTTCTTCGAGCCGGAAATCCGATTTTGGGAACATTTGTCCGGTTCGCACGCTCTGGGCAAGGCCTACTTCTATCGCTTGGGTGGTGTTCTTCTGATAGTGGCTTTGAGTTACCTCACGGTGTATATCATCTACTTCATTCATGCATTGTTTGATAAGGATGAGGTTTGCCGCAAGCACTTCTTGAAGAATCATTATCGCAAACACTAAACAAAAAATCCCCCGCCGCCACCGTGCCGCGAGGGATTTTTTTTGTTTGACTCTGATGTATTTTTTATTTATGGTGCGTGTAGAAATTTATAATTATACCAAAAAAATTATTTACAAAACAAAATATTATTAGCGTATGGAACAAATTATCGATTCAAAAACTTCAACAAAGAAGAAGTCTGCCCAAAAGCATTGGTTTACGCCAAAAGTTGCGGCTCTGGTCAAGAAAATTTCAACAGAAAAATGGTTCGTCAGCGAAGTCATTTATCCCAAAGAAGTCCCCGGATGCGAGATTTTCGATTATAACGGTTGTATGCGGCTGTATCATAATAAAGCTCGATTTTTTGCAATGAATGATGAGCGGCTGAATACCGAAATCGGCAAATATTGCAACCTGAATATCGATTTTGTCAGCGCCGAAAAAATCATTATCCGACAACCCGACGAAACGGCCTTTGATAAATGGAATAACGGTGCGCAATTTGAGTTGACTTCTCTATGGCCCGGACGACAGCTGGTTGTTGCCACAAACCACACAACTCATCAGCTTATGGCACTTGCGCCGATTTTTGTTGTATCTACTCCGGAATTTCGTTCTACCAGTGACCTTGGAAGATTCTATGAGTTTGAAAAGGAGTTTAAACTCTGCCGGAAGCATTTGGAAACACGACAAATCAAGGCCTTACATCCGGAAACGCCGGACTTTTTGCAAAACTCGTATAATTTGCTGATTTGGTTGAAAAATCATTGTTATTGAACTAAAAAAAATCCGTCGAACTTAGCGTTTCGGCGGATTTTTTTGTTGCACGCATCTAAATATTTTTATTTAAAAAGTTTCCATTAATACAATCAGATACATTTTCAAATTTAAGTAATTTATCAACTATTTTTTGCACCATTTCCGCCGTATACGGACGATACACAAAGTCCATACGGAAGAAGTCCGGCGATAAATCTTGCGCTTCGGCCGCAATGCAATACGGCTTGTCGTCAAACACCATCATCTGACAATCTTTCGACAATGCCTTGTAGTTGCGTCCCTGACGCTCTAAATCAAACCACATCGGCTGACCGGAACATTGTTTGCAATTGTTGTCGCGAATACAACCGACACTCGTGAACAACGGCACATCCTGATACACAATAAGCGCCGTTTTAATATTTGATTTTTCTGTTACATTACAAATATTTGTTTTAATATCTTCAAGTGATAATGTAATTTGAGAAGCACCCATTTCCGCCGCCATAGACATCGCCTGCGTGTTCAAGATATAGAGCGATGAATCAAAACTGATGTCAAGTTTTTCGGTCGGCAATACTTCGAGCGCCCAATAATTTGCGACTTCCCACTTGCAATAGCCGCCGTCAAGCAGACGCCGGATTATATCGGCAAAAAGCGCCGGATGCCGACAAACCGCCGGCAACGCAAGCCGCACCTTGTTTTTCGGCAACTTATTCAAAGCGCTGATATCACTTTGCGGGCTGATGAGATAAATCACCTCGGCGAAGTTATCTAAATCAAGTAAATTCAAATAATTAATGTCATCAATTTTGATGGCAAAACGCGGTTGTGCCGGCTCTTTACCGCGCACCGCTACCGGTGGCAGTTCGCCGTGGAATTCCGGCACCGTAATTTGCACATATAAATCGCGCCGCAGTTCATTCAACAATGATGCCGGCGTAAATAAATTTTGCGTATTTTCAATAGTTAACGCGTGCAAATTAAATGCCGTATCGCCGGTCTTGGCAAATGCCGCCTTAATGGCCTCCGCGCTTTTTTGCGGATTATTCGCCGGCGTAAATGCGCCGTTAATCGTTGCCGAATAATTGCCGCAAATCGCCGTAATTTTGTTCGGCTCGACCGTCACAACAACATCTATGTCTTTGTTATTGCGGAACATATTCGGTTTCGGCCTGTCATAACGATAAGCACCTTTCACCGCGCCCGACGATGCCAAATAAATTTTATCGCCTTTTTCGAGGTGCGGATACCCTTTCGGCAACTCGATTTCAACCGTTTCGCCGGCGGCCGCCTCAAACACGTTCTTTTTGCCGACAAACAGCTTTTGCACCGAAAATCCGAACGGCTTTTCATCGCCGGCGGCATCGATTTGCAAGCCGTCGTGCCGCGCCACAATATGATTTGGGACAAAGCGCAATTTGCCGTGTGTCACACTTTCGACCGCGCCGACGAGCAAGCCGCGATGCCCGACAAAATCGCGGTCGATAACCGCCTTATCCTTGCCGTTGAAATGGAATTTGCACCACGGGCGCGAAAAAATCTGCTTAATATTTTCCTCTTTATGCGTATCGGCGCCCTTACCGTCGAGAATGCCGCGATAATAATCGGTGACGGCCGCCACATAAAGCGCGGATTTTTTGCGTCCCTCGATTTTGAGGGAATCAACCGGCATATCAAGCACATCTTCTTGCAGAGCCATATCTTTCATCGAAAACAGATGACTTTTCTTGCCGTCGCACATAAACGCCGCACGGCACGGATACACGCATTTGCCGCGATTGGCACTGCGCCCGTATTCGAGTGCGGAAAACTGGCACAAACCGCTGTATGAGTAGCACAGCGCGCCGTGAATAAACGCTTCGGTTTCGAGGTTCGGAATCGCGGCAATTTCCTTGATTTCCGCCTTTGTCAGCTCGCGCGCCAAAACCACGCGCTTAAAGCCCATTTTTTGCAAAAACAGTGCGCCTTCTTTGTTGTGCACCGCCATTTGCGTGCTGGCGTGCATTTCAAACCACGGATATTGCTCGCGCAACACCCGCGCCACACCCAAATCCTGAATAATCAGCCCATCAACTTTGCAACGTGTGCAAACGTCCAAACTTTTGATTAAATCCGGCAATTCGCTTTCTTGCAAAACGGTGTTGAGTGCCACATACACCTTACGATTGAGGGCGTGCGCATAGGCGGTAAATTCGTCGAGCGTATCGGCATCAAAGTTGGTTGCGGTTGCGCGTGCCGAAAACTTCGACAAGCCCAAATAGACGGCATCGGCGCCGTAATAAAGCGCGGCATATCCGGCCTCAACATCGCCCGCCGGCGCCAACAGTTCTTGTTTTTTCATCAGGACCATCCTCTAAATTCAGCTTAGCGCTAAGTTACGGCAAATCCGCCGCGTTGTCAAGAGGCGATAACAAATCCGCCGCAAACAAAAAAGCCGTCGGATTTTACTCCGACAGCTTTTTTATGAATTAGGGTCAGGCATCTTCCGGCGGGTCAAGACGATAGCCGCGTTTCTTACATTCTTCCGCAACTTCCGTGTCGAGCTGATAAGCGCTCAGCAACCAACATTGTGAAATGTAGAATTGCAGAGCTCCCTCATTTTTCGGCTCAAGCAGACGTTTGTGCAGCGCCTTCGGCAGAGGATAATGAGAGATGTATTCAAGCGCCAAATCATTGGAATCCGGACAATCAAACATCTTATCCAACTTCTCCTCGGTCAATTCCTGACGGTCATAAATGCGCCTGTGCAGGTCTTTTTCAACCTCTTTAATAATCTCCTGCAAGGTCGGACGCAGATAGTCGTGCTTGTCCAAGATGAAGTCAATCTTGTCGTTCAGAATACCAAACTGCGGCTCATTAACGAAAATCATCTCAGCAAAGTCTTTGTCTTTATACCACAGCATATGCATAATGGCTCTTGCGTCAAGACGGTGACCGTTCCGATGGAACATCTGATATTGCAAAGCGCTCATTTCCTTTTGAGCGGCAACGCTGATTTTCTTCTTCGAGGCGCAAAACTCTGCCCATTCGTCGATTTTTTCAATCGTATCCATGTTAAACAGGCGCTTGGTCGTGAGTTTCTGCAAATAGACATCTTCGCTGTCGACAACGGCTTGTTTGAGGGCTTCAGAGGCCTTGTCACAGGTCGTGACGTTTTCCATCATCTCCCGGCTGATACCGCATCTTTCGATGTATTCGCACAGAATACGACCGACAACCCCCGACGCATACTTTTCGCTCTCGGCGCATGCCTTTTCAATCAGAATTTCGGCCTGCGTTTTAGGTAATGTGCCGGCTTCCATATATCCTCTGATTAAGGCACGCACCTTTTGCTCAGAAACGGTCAAGTCCAGCAAAGCCGAGAACAAGTCGTTGCGTTCCTTCATCCCCTTGGCCAGACACTCGAAAGGAAAATAACCGTTGTTTTTTACCAACCTTGCCCAAGCTTCAGGACTAAGCTTCCAAAGCGCTTCTTCTGAGCTGTTGACGAGCCGGAAATAAGTAATTTGTTCATCAATGGTGTAGTTTTGGAGCAAATCCGGTGTAATCCACCATTTTGCCCACTTAAACGGCCATTTCAGCGCCAACCGAGTGTAAAGCTTGCAGACAGTTTTGCCGCAATAGTCCTTGGTATGGACCATAGCTGCCGCAAACGCCGGAGCAACCAAGTTGATAACCAACAACACGAGAGGATTGAAAAGCACCACAAACCAGAAAATTGCACCCGTGTAAAAAACAATGTAAAGACACATGGTGGAGACAGGCACCCTTTGGGATGCACTCAAATTTTTGGAAGACATAATTTTGAAATTTAAGTCTTTCGCCCAGTTCCTCGCGGGCCAAACTTAGTGAGATTGTCAGGGGGAACTTGAACACTGCCGTAAAACAGCGATCAGACAGACAATCTGCTTTACTTTTAATGAACATCATTCGGACTTATCTCGCATTTTCCATGCATTTACCTTTAGGCCACTAAAACCTAATCCGATAAATAATAAATCATCATTATAGAATATCATTATACATAAAACGTCGCCAGTTTAGCATTGGCCAAAACTTTTGTCAAGTGATTATTTTTAATGCTTTATGTAATTGCGGTCGGCAAATCGTAGCCGTGCCCCGAAAGGTTACCCTATTCCTACACATCTTTGCACCGCGCCTAAGGAGATTTTTCGCCAATGATTAAGGGGTGCGGTCAAAGCAATGTTAAAATACGCATTTTCAATATCATACCAAAAAGAAAACGGGTTTTTTTCGGCTGATTTCGAGAGCGGCGGTGCACACTTTAAGTTCGGATGCACAACTGCGAATCGGTTAAAATCATATAATATTGCGCAAAATCAATATATTATTTTATAAGTTGCGCCTTTATCACACCCTCGGCCGCAATATATGTTGTAAATTCCGCAAACAATTCTCATTGGCCGCAAAACAAAATTTCTTCACAAAATCAATGCGTTATCAATACTCGTAAAAATTATTCTATTTTTAAGCTTGATTATTATAAATTGTATTATATTGTTTAACGCGTTGAGAGTATTTTTTATTATATGTTTCTTAATAAGATATATAACGGGTTATATACTTTCGACATCGGGCGTAATCTTTGGACGTGCAAAATTTTTTGGACTATCGACATCGTTACTTCCGGAAAATATTGTGAAATACGCGGTGCAAGCCAAAATTTTGACACGTTTCGAGATTGCATTTTTTGCTAATTTCTTGAACTTTGAGGACATTTAACGATGAACTTGAATTTCAAACTTTTTAAGGAGAAAAAAACGATGTTAACCGGAACGGTAAAATGGTTTAATACGCGTAAGGGCTACGGATTTATCGAGCCGACAGACGGCGGAAAAGATATTTTCGTGCATATCACAAAACTCGAAGAAAAAGGCATACGGCGCCTTTATGAAGGCCAGCATGTCAGCTACGAGCCATACGATGACAGAGGCCGTATTGCCGCCGGCAGCATCGTTTTGCTCTAGATTTTATAAGCGCATTCTCTCCGCCATTGGCATCTTCCACCTCGCTACTGACGGAGAGAGGCGCTTGCCTGTTTTTAGGGCAGAAAATCAGCGAGTAAACTCTTAAACACATATCTGAGATTTGTTTTTGATGAATCTCAGATATGATTTTATTTATCTTCAAGAACAGGATTATAAATGACGCAAATGGTAATCTTTATGATATGAAAACCGTTTACGGCACTATAAGAGATATTAAGGAAAAATATGGTAATTCTGTTGCTTCGATAAGAAAAGAAACCAAGAAATCAAATATTATGGCTTCTGAAACACTTGATTGGGTGGATGAGCCTGACGGGTTTATCACTACGGCAAACGGAAATGTAGTTCCTATCGAATATCTTGATGTAACTGATGTATCAGAAACATTTGAGGGTTTGCAAGAATATACTCGTGAAGAAGTTATTGATAAACTGAATTCCGAGTTAAACAAACTTATTGATGAAAAATATGATACAGGAACTCCGCCTTTACAAATTCGTATAGATAAAGGTAAAGTCCCGCATATTGTTGATAATGGTAAATCTTTACGCCCTACTCAACAAAAACAAAAAGGTGCGGCATTATTAACATTAAAAGAAATCATCAGTAAAGCAAAAAAAACTGAAAGAGATGGAACTGTTGATTTAAATCATAATAAAGGAAGAAATAAACAGCGAAAAGAAGATACCGTTGAAAAGTATGTTTATTTTGAAGCATTTGTGAAAATCAAGGCTAAAAACAAAGATACTGGTAAATATGAAGTCAGAGTTCATCCGGTAGAATTGGCAACTGAACAGATAAAAGGTCAAGATGCTAACTTATTGGATTTATATAATGTTCACGTAAAAAAGGGACGCGCTGCAAATAGTAATTAACTATTTATGCTGCAGACCGCGTCCCTTTCTGATTATATTATAACCCATTTTTTCAAAAAAATAAATAAAAAAATGGTATATTTCGGAAAAAAATATGAAACAGGGGAAAGCATTAAGGCATAATGTCGGCATTGCCAAGTGGTATAATGACGAAATACAGTCGTTATGTCGGGAAATGTTTGATGATACGCAAAAAGAGCTTATGCCGTTATACGCTAAGTATGATTATGTGGCTATGGATAGTCTTTCGTTTGACTTTACTTCCCTTCGGGGCACTTCTGCACGTCATAATTTATGACGCACAGAAGTGATAGATATTTTTAGTAATACACTGTTTCAAAATAAGTGTCTGCAAAATATACCGGTAATGGCTATTGCGACAGATAAGATTTTACCCTTTTGGGCACGCCTTAAATTATTGGCAAAATGCTGAAATGTTTATGGTTTAGAAACAGAGCGTATTTGAACAATATATCTGCCACATTTTGCGCTTGCGAAAAATGTGCCGGCGGTAGCCGTTACGGCGGGAAAAAAGTGCTACGGCGCGGAAAAAGGGGAAGTTCGGCGACGCGAATAACAAACTGAGCGGATTTACCCTTCGGGGCACGCCTACAATTTGCGGACAGCAAATTGTAGGCGTGATGGATAAAAGATTATAAAAGTGACCGTTTTTCTCAACGGTATGGATAAATGGTTATAAAAGTGAGCATTTTTCGGTAATTTTGTTATCAAAAAATCTTTTATACCAAGCCGGTGCGGCACAGAGCGGCATAAACCGGCTTATCTAATCCGAGCTGTTTAATCAGCACGGACGGGCGGCTTTCCACTTGTAAATCGCGCTCGCCGCAAGCGTTATCTTTGCGCCATTTCAGCACCGCGCTCGGCAGTTCTGCCTTGCCGATACACGACGAAAGATACACCCACACCTCGTCATTATCCGCCAGATTTTCCACCGCCAAACGCCGCGCGTATAAGTTCAGCGTTAAATCGGCTTTGGTCGCATCCTTGGTCCACGGCGAACCGCCGCCGACGGCACTCGCGGTCGAATAAAAATCCACCGCCAGTTTACGCCCCGTAATGCCGCAATCGGCAATACTCGAGTGCGTGGTGTAATTCCCTGCCCCGTTGATGATGATTTGCGCCGGTTGTTCACCCAAAACTTCGGCAATAAAGCTGCTCAAATCTTCCGGCTCAAGCATCGGCACCGCCGCCACCGCCGTCAAGATTCGGCCGCTGTCATCAAGCGTGATTTGCGTTTTAATATCAAGCCCTAAGTTATTGCTTTGACGCGCTTTTTTATAAATTTCACGATTAAGTTTGCGTGCCAAATAAAGCTCGCGATTCAGATTTTCCGCGCCTTTGCAGGCATACCCGACAAACACGCCTTGGTCGCCCCACCCGTCATTATCGACGCCCTGTGCAATTTCACACGACTGCGTGCCGACAAGGTTGATGACTTCCACTTTGCGCACATCAATCGCCTTATCTCCCCAAATTTTTGCATAGCGCTCGTCATAACCGATTTCGCGCAATGCGGCTTTTACATACTGCTCAAATGGCGCGTTTTGCACCTTAGAGCATATTTCTCCGCCCAAAACGACAGTATTACCCTTAACCATCACTTCGACGGCATAACGCGTTTTTGCGTCTTGCTCGATAAAGCGGTCTAAAATGTAGCTGGTAATGTAATCGGCAATTTTATCAGGGTGTCCCAAAGACACATATTCTGCTGTTTTTATCATATTATTTCTCCTATTTAGTCCATTTAATGCTGGACAATTCGGTTAAATCCACATTTACGGCGTTTCCCGTAACATTGTCCGTTATAGTGCATTTATTCACATTGTCAAGGTTTAATGTTGTGATTTGTGCAAGTCGTGTTATAATTGCGCACAAAGGAGAAAAATAATGAAACATATCGGACTAATGTTTGCAATGGACAAGGAAATGGCATTTTTTGCCTCAATGCTTGAAAATTTACAACAAAAAACTATACATCAACGCACTTTTTATACCGGTGTTGTCGGTGACAAAGTCATAACTGCCGTCGTTTCCGGTATGGGCAAGGTTAATGCGGCAATTTGCACCGCAGATTTAATCAGTGTTTTTAATGCAGATTTGATTTTGAATATCGGTATTTCCGGCGGCGCAGACAGTTCGCTCAACATCGGCGATTTTGTAGTGGGAACCGATATCGTATATCATGATGTATGGTGCGGTAATCCGTATAAATACGGGCAAGTTCAGGGTTTGCCGGAAATGTATCACAGCGAACCGACATTGGTGGCAAAACTTACAAAATATCGGCAAGGACTGCTCTGCTGCGGCGATTATTTTGTGGAAAAAGCCGAAACATTACAGGCCATCAAAAATAATTTTCCGGCCGCACTCGCGGTTGATATGGAAAGCGGTGCAATCGCTCAAACTTGCTATTTGTATAACGTGCCGCTGTTGTCTGTGCGACAAATCAGCGATGTTCCGGGAAGCGAAAATCACGCCGAACAATATGCTACTTTTTGGGAAAATGCGCCGGCGCACTCCATCAACCTTTTGCGCGAAGTTCTGAAAGTTCTGTAATGTCAAGATTGCAGAAAATCGGTCATCAATCGGCGAAGTTCTTTTATGAGCATTATATTGCAGGCGCATTCTTGCTGACTATAATTGTTTCGCTCTTACAATGCGGCGTATATTATGCATATAACGGCGAGCTGTTTTATACCGATACCGATTGTTACACGCGTGCGCTCAGAATTATTGACTGGCTTTCGGATTTTCAATGGGCGGAAAAAATGTTTCCGTATTATAATCCGGCAAGTTCCGGCTTTGAATTGCATTTTACGCGGATTTGCGATGTGATTTGGCTTGTTTTTGCCCTGCCGTTTTTGCTGTTTTTTCCGCTTAAAGAGGCGGTGTTTTACGGTGGTATGTTCTTTTCGCCGCTGTTTTGGGCGCTGACGATGACCGTGGTGCTATGGGGTTTGCGCCCGTATCAACCGAACCGCAAAAATAAGCAAATTGTGTTTGCCGTGTTTGCTTTGCTCGCGATGTGTTTGCTCGGTAAATTAATCAATGTTTTCGGATTTCATCGGCCGGACCATCATTCGCTGATGTGCTTTATTGCCTGCGCCGTTATTGCGGTAACCCTGCGCCGACAAATTCGGCCGAACATCAACATTTTGTTTTGGCTCAGCGTGTTGTGCGGTTGCGGTATGTGGGCATCATCGGCAATTGAGGGGTTGTTTGTGACGGCTCTGACCCTAGGTTCGCTCGCCATCGACCGCATTTTTTATCGGCACGGCGGCAAAGGTTTGCTTTATTACGGCATCGGGCTGTTTTTAAGCGTTACGTTTGCGTGGCTGATTAACCCGCCGCTTAACGGTTATTTTGCGCTCGACATCAATCGGCTTTCGCTCATACACGTTGTTTTGACGGCGTTGATGATGTTTGCTTTTTGGGCGTTGGCTTGGCTCAAGGCAGACAATAAAATCGCGCTGATGTGCGGTTTTATCGGGGCGGCCGCGGTGTGCGCCGTTTTAATGTTGCTGATTTTCGGCACACAAAATCTGTTTACGCCGATTTATGATGCACAAGTTTATGAGATGTTTGTGCAACGTATTACCGAAATGAAGCCGCAAGCTTTTTGGGCATACGAAACACCGAGCTTTATTCTCGGACTTTTGATTATGGGCGGATTAGTTTATCTCAGCCGTCTGAAGCAATCGTATGTTGTGCATTTGCTGTTCTTTTTTGTTTGCACTGCCCTCGCCGCGCTGATTTGCAAGCGGTTTTATCCGTATTATGTTGCCGTGTTTGTGTTTCTTTACGGTATCGGGTGGTTTTTGCTGATGTTCCGTGCCGAAACGAGCGACAAATGCAAAGCTTTGGCAATGCTGTATTTTTTGGTGCCGATTTTCTATTTGAGCACCTTTTATACCGCGCCGAAAAGGTTAGAGATTCCGCCGATGAAGGAAAACGCGCTGATGAATCTTTTTTATGCGCCGGAGTTGATGTTTTATCAAGGCATTGATACAGTCGGCGGTCCGTATCACTCAAACATTGAAGGCATACGCGATAATCACACGATGTGGTTTTCCGAAGACGAAGAAGAAATTAAGACGCTGATTAAAAAACACAATGTGCATTCGATTTATGTAAAATATGATGAAAAACTCGAGCCGGAAAAACATACAGACCAACTGTTCGGGCAAATTATGAGCGGGCAGAATCTTTATCCGTGGCTTGTCAAAATCGGTGACGGCCATTACGAAGTCGATTATGATATGCTTGAAAAATAATACCGATTAAATAGAATTCTGACGCTGTGTTTTTTCCAGAATATTGGCGGCGGCAATATTTTGCTTTTGCTCCTGCGCGTTTCTTTGCTCTTGCGCAATTCTTTGTTGCTCTTGCGCATATTTTTGCTCATCAACCAAGCCGGATAATGTCTTGTCACCGGTCTGCATTACCAAACGCATTTTATCATCATTAACCAAATTTTTGCTCTGCCGCTCACTTTCCTGCAAAACACGTTTGCTGATTACCTCGTCATCGCGGCTTTTGCGCTGTGCATCTTGCTGCAATTCGGTTCTGACCTTTTCGCGCGATTTATCTTCGACATAAATCTTGTTTTTGAGTGTATCGTCGGCCTGCCGTTTGCTTTTTATGTTTTCTTCATAAACTTTTTGTTTCGGCACTTTCGGGTATATTTTGCGGAAGTTGTGGTGCCATTGGAAATACACCAAAAACACCGACGGAAACGCCACGATAAATTGCTGGTCGAGGATGCGGGTGCGCGATGTTTCATAAGCGTGTTGTGCAAGCATTCGCCGCGTATGTTCGATAAAGCGCTCCATCCGTTTTTTCTTTTTGCTGTCCGGACGGCCCAAACGATATTCGCACATTTCTATCAGGCGGGCAATAATCGGGTCACTGTTACCCATTGCCAGTTGCCGCAGAATTTTGAGCATTTTCTGCATATTTGAACTTTTGTTCCAAAACGAGCGAATAGTTTTGGCGGCAATTCCTTCAAAGCCGAGCGCGCGCAGATTTTCCATACCGCCGCAATTTGCAATAACTTCATCCACAAAGTCATAAATCGCTTCCCAATTCATTGCGCCGTGGGGCATAACCAGCTCTTTAACACGTCCGTCTTTGAGTTGCCGCAACAGCTCCTTAACCAGCGGAAAATCAATAACCGGCACACTTTCGCCCTGAAGTAGCAAATAGATTTGAGATGACGCCGTGTCCATAATAAAATCTTCCATCGCCTCGGTTTCGCCGAACAAAAACGATTTGGCATATAAATAAGCATAAGCAAACAAACTTGAGTGCACCGCACGCAGCATACCGATTGTTTTAAGTGTGATTTTATACTTATCGCGAAAATCGAGCATTTTTTTCAAGCGCTCATCGCCGGTCATATTCTGCCGGATATATTGATAGCGATACCCGAATTTGCGCATTTGTTCCGGATACATTTTTTTGAAATCGAGAGCCATACCCCACTCGCGCACCATCGAATAAATCGAGAAAATCGGGTCGCGTGAATAGCCGGTAATCACGGTGGCAATTACGCCGTCATAACCGACAAAATACGGCTCCATGTGCGAGCAATACGCGTTTTTACGGAATTCAGATTCCAGCATATAAAGATATTGTTCGATTTCTTCATCACTCATATTAAGCGACGCAAAATCTTCCTGTAAATCTTGTTTCAATTGCTTAAAATCGACCTGCGGCGTCATATTTTCGCCGTCATCAATGTAATCGGTCACATACTCATCGTAGTATATGCTTTGGAATACATATTCTTCATCGTCGTAAAATGCTTTGAAATCACATAAATCGTCATAAATAAATTCTTTGACTTCGTCCACAAAAGCCGGCTGATACACTTGTGTTTTCAAAAAGTGTATGGCATCATTTTCCAGCTCTTCGCGGCTGTATTTCAAATCAGAAAAGCGCATCATAGCGGACTATCCTCTGATTTTATGATAAACAAATTTTATGCCGAGTCAATACGAAAAATCATAAGTTGCCACAAAAACAGAAAGGATAAAACGCCACCGGCATTTTATCCTTTCGTTTGTTTATATTACGCTTTATTTTCGCGATAAATCAAAATACCGCAACAAGCAAGCGCCGTCGCCGTTAATACGGCATCAACCCATTCGAGTATCGGGTCACCCATCAGATAGAAAGCAATGTCACAGGTCAGAATATACAGCACCAATGTGCTGACATACTCCACAATTTCCAAATCCTTGCTTTTCCACAGGCCGCCGATAATGGCCGCACCGGCGATAGTCGCAATCCATACTTCCGGAAACCAGATGGTGTAGAGATACAGCGCGGCGGTCGCAATCACAAACCATAGTTTATTCATTTTGCTTGCCTGCGTGTTGTCTAACCCGATGAGGCCGGCAATGGCAAAAATGGTCAGGACCATTAAAATGGCAAATCCGAAATACCCCATCCAAATCAGAGCGCAATTCAGCAACACACCGAGGGCGAAAACAATAAGCCCTAACAGAATACTCTTAAAAGTCTGTTTCATAAATGTAAGCGTTTTGTAATGTTTGGTAAATAATATTATAATTACTGCTTTTGTGTTATCGAGATAACACATTTTTTATATTTTGTCAATAATGATGTTTCCGATATGCCGATTTTTCTTAAGTTAAATGAAATTATCGTGGCAAAACAGTAATTTATCTGCGTTCAAAGAGTTTTTCGATGTCCGCCAGTTTGATTTTAACATAGGTCGGGCGACCGTGATTACATTGACCGGAGTGTTCGGTTTTTTCCATATCACGCAAAAGCCGGTTCATTTCTTCGATATTGAGCGCCCTACCCGCACGCACCGAGCCGTGACAGGCGATGGTAGCGCAAATATGATGAATTTTATCGGTTAAGGCATACGCACTGCCCCACTCGGCAATTTCCGCCGACAAATCTTTAATCAGCTTTTTGATGTCGGTATCGCCCAGAAGCGCCGGAATCTCACGCACCAACACCGCCGTTGCGCCGAATTCTTCCACCGCCAGACCAAGCTCGGCAAGTGTGTCGGCATATTCCAAAATATTTTCCTTTTCGAGCAACGACAGCTCGACAACTTCCGGAATCAGCAGCATTTGTGCCGGCACACGCTCGTGCTTTTGCATACTCTGCTTGAGGTGTTCCATCGTGATGCGTTCGTGCGCCGCGTGCTGGTCGATAATAACGATACTGTCCTCGGTTTGCGAAATAATGTATGTGTTGTGGAATTGCGCTTTAGCCAAACCGAGTTCGCCGACCTGTTCCACCGTTTGCGGCAACGGCGCGTCCGCCACCCGCACCGAATATTGATTTTCCAACTCCGGAAGATTAATTTCCGGTGTTGAGCGGCGACCGCCAGTATGGTTGCCGAGCGGCATTTGCGGCCGTCTGAAATCACGACTCGGCTCATGCACGGCATGATACGGTCCCATCGAAACAGAGTGCAAGCGTTCGGTTTCGGCCAAAATCTGTTGCGTCAACAAATGTTCCAAACCACCGGTATCGGCACTATGCTGACCGCCCAAACTCAGCGCGTTGCGAATAGCTCCGACCAGCAAACCGCGCACCGCACCGCCGTCATAAAAACGCACTTCGGCTTTGGTCGGGTGAACATTTACATCGACATAGCGCGGATTAACATGAATAAAAATCGCACACAACGGATAGCGGCCGGACATCATCATATCCTGATACGCACCCTTAATCGCGCCCAAAATAAGCTTATCACGCACCGGACGGTTGTTCACAAACAAAAACTCCGACAGCGAATTGGCTTTATGATAAGTCGGCAAACTGACCAAACCGCTGATGTCGCAAAATTCATTCTGCGCCGTAATCGGCACCGAATTTTCTTTAAACTCCGCGCCCATTACATCGGCAATACGTTGTCGCCGCGCCGCCGGAAGTTCACCGTCGCACGCATTGAGCGCCAACTTTTTCTTGCCGTCGGCATAAAGATAAAACGCAATATGCGGATTAGCCAGCGCAATACGTTGCAACATATCGACGCATTGTGCCGTTTCCGCCGCGTCCGCCTTCAAAAACTTGAGCCGCGCCGGTGTGGTATAAAACAAATCACGCACTTCTATCCGCGTGCCGCTGCTGATGGCCGCCGGCTCAACCGCACCTTTTTCGCCGTTTTCGACGCTGATTTTATAGCCCTCGCCGCTGCCTTGTTTGCGTGAGGTTATCGTCAGCCGCGCCACCGAGCCGATAGAAGGCAACGCCTCGCCGCGAAAGCCCAAAAAATTGATATGAAACAAATCATCATCCGGTAATTTTGAAGTCGCGTGCCGCTCAACCGCCAAATCCAACTCGTCGGGCGACATTCCGCAACCGTCATCAGCCACCGACAGCATATTTTTGCCGCCGCCGGTCAACGAAACTTCGATTTTGTGTGCACCGGCATCAATCGCATTTTCCACCAACTCTTTCAACACCGATGCCGGACGCTCGATAACTTCGCCGGCGGCGATTTGGTTCACAAGATTAGACGGTAAAACGCGAATGGCCATATTTTTTTCCTTATTTGCGGATTTTTTTGATATGCTTAATCAGCGCCGCCGTTGAGCTGTCGTGCGCAACATTGTGCGCCGTTCCCTGAAGTTCCGGCAAAATGTTAAGCGCCAGCTTTTTACCGAGTTCAACGCCGAATTGGTCAAACGAATCAATGTTCCAGATTACACCCTGAACAAACACTTTGTGCTCATACATTGCCACCAACATACCGAGCGTGAACGGGTCAATTTTTTTCAAAATAATCGTATTGGTCGGGCGATTACCGGTAAAGCTCTTATATTTTTTCAGCCGATTGATTTCCGCCTGCGATTTGCCTGCCGCTTCTAATTCGGCGGCGGCTTCCTCTTCGGTTTTGCCGCGCATCAACGCTTCGCCCTGCGCCAAAATATTGGCAAGCAAAATCTGGTGATGCGCCCCGATTTCATTATGCGAAATCGCCGGCACGATTAAGTCGAGCGGCACAATTTCCGTCCCTTGATGTAAAAGCTGGAAAAACGAATGCTGAACATTGGTGCCCGCACCGCCGAACAACACCGGACCGGTCGCGCAGTCAACAAATTTGTTATCCAGCGTCACCGACTTACCGTTGCTCTCCATATCGAGCTGTTGCAAATACGCCGGCAGATATTGCAAATATTGGTCATACGGAATAACCCCGTAACGATGCACACCATAAAAATTGTTATACCATACCCCGATAAGCGCCAGAATTACCGGAATATTATGCTCAAATGCGGTGTTTTTGAAGTGCTCATCCATCGCAAATGCGCCTTCAAGCATACGTTCAAAATTCTTAAAGCCGATAGCTATCGCAATAATCATACCGATGGCCGACCACATCGAATAGCGCCCGCCGACAAAGTCCCAAAACGCGAACATATTGTCGGGGTTAATGCCGAATTTTTCGACTTCTTCTTTGTTGGTCGAAAGCGCGATAAAATGCTTTGCCACCGCGTGTTCGCCCAAAGCATCTATCAGCCATTTGCGGCAAGTGCGTGCGTTGGTCAAAGTTTCAATGGTGGTAAAGGTTTTGGACGCCACGATAAACAAAGTTGTTTCCGGGTCGATTTTGTTCAGCACTTCGGCGCAAGCGGTGCCGTCAATGTTGGAAATAAAGTAGCAGTTGATGTCTTTGGCCCAATAGTGCCGCAACGCCTCACACGCCATAAACGGTCCCAAATCGGAGCCGCCGATACCGATATTGACAATGTTAGTCAGCTTTTTGCCGGTATAGCCGGTAAAACGTCCCAAACGCACGGCCTCGGAAAAATCCTTCATCTTTTCCAAAACGGCATTGATTTGCGGCATCACATCACGCCCGTCAACATAAATCGGGGTATTGGCACGATTACGCAAAGCAATATGCAACACCGCGCGATTCTCGGTTGCGTTGATTTTTTTGCCGCTGAACATATCGGCAATTTTTTCTTTAAGGCCGCGCTCTTCAGCCAGCGCAAACAACGCTTCCAACACATTGTCATCAATACGGTTTTTGGAATAATCGACAAGCATTGTTTCGAGCTGTTCTGAATAGAGCTCGCCGCGTTTTGCATCAGCCGCAAACAAATCTTTCATCTGCGTCTTTTTGAAATGCTTATAAATACTGTCCAATCTATCCCATGCTTTTGATTTATTTCTGTTGAACAACATTTAGTTTTCCTCCTTGTCTGAAGACAGATTACCGATGGTCACAAAATCCGGCAATCCGCCAAAATACTCTTTTGCCGCCGCATTAACCTGCTCGAGCGTGACGGCACGCACATAGTCGTTGCGTTTTTCCAAAAAATCGATACCCAGTTGATATTGCTGCATCGCCACCAACATTTCGGCAATACCGCCGATGGAAGCAAAGCGCAAATTATGCGCGGCAATCATCGAATCTTTTGCCTGTTGCAATTCTTGCGCCGTGACGCCGGCAGCACCCAATTTTTGCCACTCTTGCAACAAAATATCCTTGGCTTTGTTGAAGTTTTCGGGCGTCGAAGAATAACCTCCCGAAAGTAAAGCGGCCGTTTCTTTAGAAGTTAAATACGTGTAAATTCCGTAAGTTAACCCTTCCTTTTCACGCACAACTTTAGAAATTCGCGAATTCAAACCGGAACCGCCGAAGATATAATTGGCCAAATACAGCGGATAAAAATCGTCGCTGTTGCGATGCGTGCCTTTGGTCACAAAATGCGTAATTGCCTGCGGTGAATTATGTGCAATATCATGCTCGGCGCCGCTCGTTTCAGGCACAAATTCATCAATGCGCGCAACCGCAAAATCATCCGGCAAAGCCCCAAACAAATCGCGTATCAACTGCTCGGCATCGGCGGCGTTAATATCGCCGGCAATACCGATAATGATATTTTGCTTGGTCAAGTGCTCGTGCATAAACCGCATCAAATCGCCGCGCGTCAAACTTTCGATTGTTTCCGCCGTGCCGATGGCCGGACGCGCATAAGGGTGACCGGCAAATATAATCTCGGCATATTTATCCGCCAAAATACCGTTCGGCTTCTCTTTATGGTTGCGCAAAGCGGTTTGCATCTGATTTTTGGTCAGCGCGATGTAGTCATAAGTAAAATACGGCTTATACAATGTCGAAGTCAGCAATTTTATTGCCATATCTTTCGCCGCCGTCGGTGTTTCCATAAAGCCGCCGAAATCATCGACACCGTTTTCAAAACCGATACGCACACCGTATTCTTCGCTGATGTCTTTGAATTGTAAAGCGTCGTAATCGCCGGCGCCGTTCAGTAACATAGCGCTCAAAAGCGTGGTTAAGCCCTGCTTATCTTCCGCCTCATAGGCCGAACCGGCGTTGGCAAACATAAACGAAACGGCGATAATCGGGTTGGAATGTTCTTCCAAAAGATACGCCTTCATACCGTCCGCCTCGATTTCCTGCACTTTAGAGGCAAAAGTTTTATCTTTCAAAACCGAATGCGCCAAAATCTTGTCGGCATCTATCCGGTCGGCGTGCCGATATACACCGAGCGCGGCCGCGACAAACACGCATACCGCAACCAGAAACAGCGCATATTTAACGCATTTATTCATCTGCGCCTCCCGTATGTTCTTGCGGCAACAAAACCGCCGTCATATCGGACGCTTTGAGCAAATCTTCATACGCTTGTTGCACGGCTTCCAATGTTACCGCATTGATTTTTTCTTCATAATTCTGCACATCGGCCAGCTCAAAACCCATCGAAAGCATATAACCGAGCCAATTTGCCGCCGTTTCCGGATTATCATTCAGATAGACCATATTGGCGGATATTTTGCGCTTAACTTGTGCCAAACGCTCGGTGGTCAGGGCTTTTTTGGCTTTAAGCAAAGCGTTGTTTAGGGTTTGCACCGCCGTTTCGGGCGCGAACGGCTTTTCCATATTCGGTGTCATCGCCACACCAAACACCGTGTTGGAACGCGTCATATAGTTGTAAGATGCGCTGACGCTGACGGCCTGACGCGACTGCAAAACCAAATCGCGATAGAGTTGCGCTGTTTCGCCACCGCCCAACAATTCGGCCAAAATGTCATAAGCATAGATTTTTTCTTGCAATTCTTCGCGCGGCGGCAACATAAACGACCGCATTACGCGCGGTGTTGCAATGTTCGGCAAGCGCATTTGCAAAGTTTGATGCGTATCTTCGGTAATCGGCGCAATCTTTTCGCGCACCACCGGTCGCTTTTCGAGTTTACCGTAATATTTTTCGACCAAAGGACGCACCGTTGCCGCGTCAATATCGCCGGAAAGCACCAAAATTGCATTGTTCGGCGCATAATATTTGTGATAAAAATCGAGCGTATCGGCATATTTAAGCGCCGTAATTTCTTCCGGCAGACCGGTAATCGGCTGACCGTAAGGCGAAGTCCCCCACATCATCATCCGCATTTTTTCGGAAAACGGCGACGACGGATTATTTTCCACCACCTGCTTGCGCTCCTGAAACACGATTTTGCGCTCGGCTTCAAAATCTTCTTCGCTGATGTTCAGATTTTGCATTCTGTCGGCCTCGAGCGCCAACAAAACTTCAAGCCGGCTGACATCGGCAAATTGATGATACACCGTCACATCATAACTGGTAAAAGCATTTGAATCCGCGCCGTTTTTTTCCATAATGCGATTAAAATCTTCGCCGCTGACTTTATCGGTGCCGCGAAACAAAAGATGCTCCAACAGGTGCGCACTGCCGCCGCGACCGCGAAATTCATCGACCGCACCAACCTGATACCACAGCATTTGCTTGACCAGCGGCGCTTTGTGATTTTCGACCGTCACAACGCGCAAACCGTTGTCGAGCGTCCATTCTTGCGCTTTAAAAATTGCTGTATGCGCTACTGTCGGCATAACAAGTAGCGCAAAAAGCAAAAACAATTTATTTATTTTAATTTGCAGAAACATCTTCTTGTGTATCCGCCTCATCTTCGTCTTCATCTTGCGACTTTATCAAAACTTTGTTCGGACGGGCATCATATTCCGGCGGCAAAATCAGCGGACGATTCGTATGCACAAGTGTTTCATCCGGTCCGGTTTTGGCCATACCGAGTGTTTTCTTGGTCCATCCGCAAGCACTTGTTGCCAACAGCGCGGCCACCGCCAAAATCACATATATTTTTTTCATTTTTCTTCCTTTCCTTTCTTTTGTCCGTATAACAATTCCAAAAAAATCAAAATGCCGGCACCGATACAAATAAAGCTGTCCGCCAAATTAAACGCCGGCCAATGATGCGATGCGATATGAAAATCCAAAAAATCAAGCACCGCGCCAAACCGCACGCGGTCAATCACATTTCCGAGCGCACCGCCGATAATCAGTCCCAAACTGACAATTTTTATTTTATCTTTTTCTTTTTTCATCCACCACAGCAAAAACGCGCAAACAACCAGCGACAAGACACACAGCGCAATTCGTCCGAGGTTTCCGTAATCGTTGAACATCGAAAAACTGACGCCGGTGTTCCATACTTTCACCCAATTAAAAAAATCGCCGAACGCGATGATGTCGCCGTTGCTGAGTTGCGCCGCCAACCAATACTTACTCAGTTGGTCGGCAGACAATGCAAAAATTATGGCGGCAATACCCAAAATCAAAATATTTCTCCTCCGAAATTCCACGCAAAATAATATAATACGCTTGTTCTTAATCCGCCACATTAAGATGAAAATAATCTACAAGTTTTTTTATAAAAAAGCGCTAGTAAAAAATAGTGTTGTTGTTTTTTTGCGTTGTGTAACACATTATTTCGCCGTCATACTGAGCGTCAGCGAAGTATCTAGTGATGCAAAGCATCACATCGTTTCCTGCGAAACGATTGGATTCTTCGGCTATGCCTCAGAATGACGTTTAGTCGTTTTAGCAACACTTTTCTTTACTTAAGTCTTTATAAAAAAGCAAAAATCTCCCACCCTCGCGGATAGGAGATTTTTTTTTAATTACGGAGTTAAGCTGCCTTGGTGGCGTTGCGACGCTCTTCCTCGACCTCGAGATAAGTGCTGTAACGCCAGTAGTCTGCCTTGAGCGCTGTCTGCAGGCGCGAGTCGATATTCTCGAACTCGTTTGCGATTATCTCTTTGAGGTAGTCGCGCTGGCCCTGAGCCAAACTCAGACACAAATGCTGAAGTGCATAATACTCGAGCTTGTGACCGGTCTCGGCAAAGATTTGATATTGCCTGTGTCCCATCTTCTTTTGAGCGGCGCGACAGATGTCTTTCTTGCTCTTGCAGAAGTTGGTCCAGCGTTCGCCGATGATGCGCTGCTTTTCCTCGTCACTCACGCCATTGATGCTCTGAGTTCCGAAGTCGACGGCATCGACATCGGCATACGAGTCGATAACCTCGTTGACTTTCTTGATGAAACCATCGTTCTGCGTGCAGAGCAGTTTACCGATAATCTCGGCGTTCGGCCGCTGCTGGCGAATGAGGTTGATGAGTGTCTCGGCCGGAGCCGCATAACCTTCACGCACATATTTGAGCAGAAGGTCATACATTTCCTTGCTCGGCGTGCGCTGCTTAAAGTAGCGCCACAGTTGCTTACCGCTGCCTTTCTGGCAAAGGTCGGCGACCTGACTGCGCGACAACTCTACACCGCAAGCGAGCCAATTCTCTCTTTCCGTTTCGTCGAACCAAAGTGTTGCGCGCACCTCCGGAGAAAATACGCCGCTGGACAGCAACGACTGTTTGCTCTCGTCATCGTGCGACTTGTAGTAAGCAATTTGCTTTTTCGGTGAGTATTCACATACTCTCTTCTTTCCCCACCGGATGAACTCGGCGCGATAACGCATCGGAAGCAACGCGATGAACGGGGTGTTCACCCAAAGACTTGAGTGACACAGTGCCCATGTGCACCTCTTAAGATAGCGCGCCACCCACCCCTTGACATAGTCATTAGACATATTCAAATGTCTGGCGCAGCTGTCAGGGTCTCGCAAAGTCCACACCGTCACCCACAGCGGGCTGATGATGATAAGAGCAATACACACCAACGACCAGATAAGGCAGATTGCCCCTGCGATAATCCACCGTATGGCGTTATCCCATACGAAACAAAACACACTTGCGCATACTGCGCTAACTCCATTGTTTTTGAAATTTTTTGCCATAATCATAAATTTCTTGGCACCCTTAGTTTCCAATCGGGATATGAATAAAATGTTAGTCGTTCCGTGGAAACAAAGCTTGACGCTCATCCGAAACAACGCTCATCTTCAGAAATAAAGAATCTTTCACATTCATTCATAAATCGGAATCTGAATAAATTTCAAAAACGACCCAAAAATAAACATAAAAACATCTCTAATCCTTAAATAAGCAAGATTAGTATATTGTTTTTAATTAATTTTGTCAAGATTTTTTTATAAAAAAGCGGAAATTTTAGAACAATCCCTTTTTGCGGAAGAAGAAGCCGACCACAATCGTAATCAGCGCCGAAAGTGCAATAACCGTCGGAAAGCCGTAAGCAAAATTGCCAAACGGCATCGGCACGTTCATACCCCAAAAACTGCCCATCATCGTCGGCACGGAAAGCACAATCGTAATTGCCGCCAAAAACTTCATAATCTGGTTCAAATTATTGTTGATAATCGAGGCAAAACCATCCATCATACCCTCAAGAATCGAGCGGTGCATATCCACCATTTCGATGGCCTGTTTGTTTTCGACGATGACATCTTCCAATAAATCGGTATCATCTTCGGTAAAAGCCAAAAGCCGTGCGCTTGCCGGCGACTTGGTCATACGCAGAATTTTTTCCAAAACAAGCTGATTATCGCGCAAAGCGGTCGTAAAATAAACGAGTGATTTTTGGATTTCCATCAGCTGAAACAGCTCCTCGTTATGCGTCGTTTGTTTGAGCGAATCTTCGATATGCTCGGTTTTGCGGTTGATAATCGCCAAATAGCGCAAATAAAACTGCGTGATTTTGTAGAGAATCGAGAGCATAAACTTAGTGCGTTCGCGCGTATCAAACGATTTGGCGGTGTTTTTGTTAAACGAGCTTAAAATACGGTTGTCTTTGGAGCAAATCGTCAAAAAGTTTTCACCGCTGAACACCAAACCGCACGGCAACGTATCAAAATTGCCCTCCTCATCCAAAAGCGGTAAGTTCACAATGGTGGAGAAAATGCCTTCATCGAGCTCAACCCGCGAGCGTTCGTCCGCATCCAAAGAATTGCGCAAAATATCCGAATCGACTTTTAATAAAGACGAAACTTTCGAGATTTCGGCACTTGTCGGATTGATTAAATTGAACCAGGATTGCGCTACTTTGCTGAATCTTTTGAGCTTAACCAGTTTGCCGCCGTCTTCCGTTTTATAAATGCGTAGCATAATTAAGCTCTCCTTTGATGACAACATTTTCAAAGTCAGTTTTGAATTGGTGCGGCCAAGAAGACTTGAACTTCCACGAGCTTAGCTCATAACGACCTCAACGTTACGCGTCTACCAATTCCGCCATGGCCGCATTCAAAACAACATATAATTATTATAATATTTTTTATAAATCAAGTTTTTTTTACATTTAAATCGCTTTTTTACACAATTTTTATTTTTATCTTGACAAAATCAACACAATATGTTATGTTTTCAGCTGTTTGAAAAGTTATTTTACCTATATATATGCGAGAATTTCATCTTTTGTTTTACCAAAAAAATTTTACAAAATGAAAAAGAAAGTATTATTTAGTTTGACGCTGTGTGCAATGTTTGTTGCTGCAGTGAGTGTTTTTTGCTCATGTGATTCCAAGAAGGAAGCCGTGAAGGTTGGCCCGTATGAACAGACGGAGGCCAATGGCAAATTCGGTATCAAGGACGCTGACGGCCACGTTGTTCTCGCGCCCGAATACGACAAGCTCGAATGGCGTGCCGACTGGGATGCGCTGATTGCCGACAAGGGTGACCTGTCAACCATCGTGGTCAACGGCTCGGTCGTGCTCGACGGTGTTGATGTATCCAGCTTTGAGCCCGTTGAGGGAACAGAGTATGTGTATATCAAAAGTTTCTCCGAAAGTGCCGAGGGCTCCGTGGTGCGTTTGTGGAAGGTCAAGAGTTCTTACCTTATCGGTCCGTTTAACGACATTAAGCTGATTGGCGATATTGTGTTCATGAACACAAACGGTGACTGGGGTGCCGCAACCCTCGACCATACGGGGTTGGCACCGCGCAAGTATGAACGCATCATCATCGTCAAGACAGACAAGACCCGTGCCGTGCTGGTTAAGGACAAGTCCGGTTGGGCTATGTTCGACAAAGACGGCGTGAGCGACGGCGTTCGTTATGATACCCCGTCAAAAGTGCTTGAAAAGCAAATCAAGCAGCTCGGCGTTGATGGCGAAATCGCGGTCGTTGATGTGAACTGGAAACTCTGATGAGCCGAGGGCGCTTTTCTTCGCAAAGAGGAGAGCGCCTTGGCACAAAACCCAAAAATTATCACGATGAACAGAGCAACTGAACCTCCAAAGAAACACCCGTCGTTGCTGGTGCAAGAGCGCGACGACTTGCTCGGTAAAAACCATACGCGAAGCGTGAACGGTGATGCCCCTGAGGGACCGTTCCACGGCGAACCGCCGTATCGGAAACGCACCGAGGATTTAGACGACAGTCTTTAAAACGGTCGTTTTTCTCTACAAAAAATCCCCTTAAGCCGTTGAGCTAAGGGGATTTTTCTTTTAAGACAAGTTTACATCACCGTCTTTACCAACATTTTTTGTGCCGGAACACATAAGGTGTGGCGTTCAAGCTGACGCAGAAGAACATTTTTCATACGCAATTCCACCAGTCGAATCTGTGCCTTTTCGCAAAAAGAAAAACGCGTTGCGTATTCAATCAAAATTTCCTCATCCTGCCGTTCTGCCAAAACAACCTGGGCTTCGTGGCTAAAGAAGGTGTGGTCCCACCATTTGCGCAATTCTTCCGGACTACCGTTTTGCGCCAATTCCATCTCAAAAGTCATTTTTTTCATAATGATACGAGTTTGAATAATGATGTGTAAAATAATAATTTGAAACTTTACTTTTTCAGCTCGGCGCGAATAGCGGTTGTCGAGCGCACCGGCAACAAATCTTTCGGAATACGGTTACTGACGACATAACGCACACCCAAACCCTCGACAAACGCACGTTTTTCGGCACTGTCGCCATCGGTATTCACAAAGAAAATATCCGGCTTGATTTGCTTGATTTCTTCAGCAAAATCGAGCTTACCGCTGCCTTGAGCCACAAATGCCTGATGCACAAAACGTATGGCCGAAACCATATACAGACGCTCGTCTTCGTTATAGAGCGTCGGGCGATGTTTAAGCTCTTCCACCGTTTTATCCGAACCGATGGAAACATACAAATCACCGTATTGCGAGGCCTCCTCAAAAAAGCGGATATGCCCGCTGTGCAACACATCAAAACAACCCGATACAAATACTTTCATCTTATTTATCCTCTATACTTAACAGTGGAATAACTCCGAAAAGTTTATATTTTGTCTGATTCGTCTTTTTATTAAGTTCTGCCATCACTTTAGCCAACACATCCTGAAACTCCTGATAAAACAGAATAAAGCGGGTATTCCAAGGCTTTGCCGCACCGGCATAATGGATAATAAACGGATTTTGAAAACCCTCAATCATTTCCTGATTGCCTTCTGTTTTGCTGTGAGTATGAACGGTAACACCATATTTGAAATGCAGTTTTTTGTAATTATTGGCAAACACCATATTAAATGCATCCAAATCTGCCGCAACCAACTTGTCGTGATATTGTATAGCTTTCTCAACCAGCTTGGCGGTAATATCATATTTTCGCCAATAAGCGCAATTAATAATGATATTGGCCGACTGAAAATATAAGTGACTTTCATCAATCGAAAATGTTTTCTTGCGTAACCGATGATTAAATATCCCCTCATGTTCTTTGCCGATTTCTTCGACGGTTGCCGCAATTCCGTAATTACCTAAATCAATGGCATAATACTTGGCAATATCCCCCATAAATATGCAATCCGCATCGGTATAAATAACTTTGTCATATTTCTTGCATATTTCCGGAATAAAAAAGCGTGAATATGCCGACGTGCTGAAATGAAAAAGATTGGGAAAACGTTGCAAATCATATCGTTTCATATCAACAAAAGACAGCTTACAATTTTCAAAACGCTCCATCGCCTTTTTGATTTGCTTTTTATGCTCGGATGTTACGCCATCAGCCAAAAGAAAAAAGTGAATGAAAGATTTTGTTTTTTCCAAAATGGAATATATACAAACCGTCGTCGGTATTGTATAATTATCGTTCAGTGCCAAAACAACCGGAATCACTTTTTTTTTTGTTTTTTTGCCGAATATCATTTTATAGTCCCTGCTTTATGGTATTATTTCAGTTATCATCTATACTTAATAACGGAATAAAACCAAAAAGTCTATAAGATTTTTTCTGTGAGAAATGGATATGTTTCCACTCATTTTGTTCGGCTCGTTTCTGGCGCGCCAATTTTTGGTGCCTCTCAAAATCGTCCAATTCCTGCCGCGTATAATAAATATTGTTAAATCGGCTATGCTCTATTTTCCGCAACTGTTCATTTTTCGGATTTGCCGTTGCACCATCGAGCCAAAAACGTCCGACCAATGTATGAAGCATTTTGACCTTCTCGCCGGCGCTAATCAGGCGTAAATTCATTTCCGTGTCGGCCGAAATTTTGTAGCTTTCATCATACAGACCGTATTTTTCAAACAAGGCTCGACGATAAAAAGCCGACTGATGCGCCATCGAATATTTCAAAAAAGTCATCTTATCAATCGGACTTTGATGGCGCCAAACATACGCCAACTTTTTGTCCGAATTAAAACGTTCTTCTTCGGCTTGCAAAATGTTTTCGGTATATGTGTTATTCTTGAAAACTTTTTCAAGCGCATCACAAATCGCATATTCGTCGCCGCCGTTCATAAAATTAAGCCACTCGCCGTGCGCCAGTTTAATTCCCTTATTCATGGCATTGTATATGCCCTTGTCTTTTTCGGAAATCAGAATATTGATGCGGTCGGCATATTCTTTGAGCACATCAACTGTGCCGTCGGTGGAACCGCCGTCAACCACAATCCACTCAAAATCCTGCCAACTCTGATTAACGATGCTCTTGCAGGTGCGCTCGATTGTGTCTTTGATATTGTAACTGACTGTAATAATACTCAATGTCGGATTTTGTTTTTTCATCTTACTTATCCTCAATACTCAAGAACGGAATAAAGCCGAAAAGTTTATAGATTTTAATACTGCGGGTCGGAGCTTTCAAACTGCGGGTCGGAGCTTTCAAAACGGGTTGAACCGTCTTAGTTACGCCCTTTCTGAAAGGGTTTTGCAAATTATAAAAATGTTTCCACAAAACAGCATTCATCAGATATACCCGTTGGTCCGAATGATATTTTTTTATATCCAGTTTAAATGTGGGCGAGAAGAGCCGTTGGTCCTTGCTGCTGTAATGTGCCCCTTCTTCACCGATATTGGATATTAAATTTTTGGTCGGAAAAATTGTCAGGCCTTTCTGCTCGGCAATACAAAAATTCCATGGGAAATACCAACTGTTGATTTCGTTTCTTTTAACTCTTTGCAGAATATAATTCCAATATTGTTTTATGTTGAAAAATGATGAGATATTCTCAACAACATCATCATTGATATCCGAAACATCCAAGCGAAATTTCTGCCATCTGTCTGCCCAAGTTGCCCAGCCCCAACAATGTGAAACCGAGGCAAATTCATAAGCATACGGGCTTTCAACTTGTGCCACAGGCAAATAACCGACGATACTGAATACCTTTTTATCGTTTTTATATTTATCGAGCAATTTTTCGCAAAATGTAAAAAACGACGGTGAAGGCAGACAATCGTCTTCCAAAATTATGCCTTCCGGCTCGTTTTCCAAAAACCAGGTTATCGCGCCCGAAACACCTTTACCGCAACCGCCGGAATTAACCTCCAGAAAACGCGTTTTCACTACACAATCCCAATCAATGTGACTCAAAAGATAATCGCGCACTTTCTGCACTTTTTCTTTTTCACCCTCTTTATCCGGACGCGGACCGTCGGACGCAATATACAACCGCGGCGGTTTAGCTTTGGCAACCGCGGCAAACACATCTTTTAAGCAATCCAACCGATTAAATGTCGGCAGAAGTATGGCCGTTTTCATCAGCATCTCCGTATTTTTTAACAAATTCTTCTACATCAAAGAACATTTTTTCAACTTGCCGCAACTTGTCATCCGGCCAATTCCACCATTGAATTTTTTGCATTTTTTCAATGACATGCGGCGGAAAACGATACTTGATGATATGTGCCGGCACCCCGACGGCAATGGCATACGGCGGAATATCTTTGTTGACAACCGCACCGGCACCGATAACGGCACCGTCGCCGATTGTGACACCGTCTAAAATGCAAACATTCATGCCTATAAAAACATCATTGCCGATAACGATCGGTTTACGTTCTTCTATTTTATTCTCGGCGCAGAAAGTCATCCCGTTTTGTTTGCCTGTCGAATAAAAGCACGGAGCTGTCGATATGCCGTTTGTCGGATGAATGCCCCAACCGCAAATTAAGTTAGGGCCGATGGAACAGAACTTCCCTATTTTTGTCATAGATATATGTGAATTACTTGAAACATAAGTTCCGCGCCCGATTTCAACCTGTTTCCCTATTTGATACGGCTTATACATTTTCACTTCAGGGAAAGACTTCTCTTCCGACTTAGCATTACCCGAATAAGGATAATTAGGTTCGGTCGTCTTTTCCTTAATCGAGAACAGCGGTATAAAACCAAACAACTTCCAGCGTATTTCTTTTTTCATTTTTACACCTTTTTTTTGCTCACTTTGAGCATCAAAATGCCTAAAATATAATATTTCGATACGCCTTTTGCTTGATCGTGAACACGGCCATATATCGGCAAGCCCAAAACTTTCCAAGTTTTTCTGCCGCCGCGATGTGTCCAACCGTATAACGGCAAAAAGCCGAATAATTTGATTTTATGTGTATGTTTAACTGTTTGTTCTTTAGCCATTTGTTTCCCCGTTCGTTTGAAAAAATTACAACTTATATTTGTATTTTTTATATTATTTGTTCTTATACTTCACTCGAATATAAATGTCAACCCCTAAAAAACACTTTATACAGCATTATCGGGGGTTGTTTGAAAACAGACCCCGATACCTCATCTAATATTGTGTAAAAACAATATGTTATGTTAAATCTGCGGCAATTCTTCTTTTTTGCTGATTTTTACGACCGGCAAAAAGCCGAACAGATAATACTTTATGGAGCCGTCGTTGGCCATTTTGCGCCGTTTCAACATCGGAATACCCAAGATATTCCAAACTTTTTTACCGCCTTTTTCCTTCCATCCGCCAAGCGGTAAAAAGAACAGGAGTTTATATGTTTGAGAACGTTTTGCCACTATATCATCTTTCATTTCCTTAAAACGCTTGGTTTCGTATAAGTCGTGATACAGGCGCTCCGAAAGGTGTTGTTTTGCCAAATCGCGCAACAGGCGGATATCGTCTTGCGTTTCCCAACGCAAACTGCTGGCCAAAGTATAGAACATTTTTTCATAAAACTTGTCATATAATCCGAGTCTTTGCAGATTCTTTTCGAGTGCCGCCGCCGCTTGAATAAAGTATTCGTTTTTGCCGAATCGGTCGCTCGAAGTTTGCGTGCCGGTATTCGAGCGATAATGCACAAACGGCTTGTTAATAAAGCTGATTTTCTGCGCCGTCGCGATGGTTAGATAAATGCAGGTCAAATCGTTGCACTTTTTCAGATTTTCAAAGCGCAGATTATATTTTGTGAACAAATCGTGCTTAATCAGCTTTGTCCACGGTGTCGGAAAGCAAAAGTTAAACAGCTTGTCGGAATATTCTTCCGGCTTAATCGGCGCATCAAGCATCATTTGCGGATTAAGCTTGCGCCGAAAAGTATTTCTTTCACGCATTTGGTCATAGGTGTAATAACCGCAGACAACCATATCCGCTTCTTCGTCCTCGGCTTTGTTATACATTTCTTCAAGCATCTCCGGCTCAAAGAAATCATCGGAATCCAAAAAGCTTAAGTATTCGCCCTGAGCCGCATCAAGTCCGGCATTACGCGCCGCACCGGCAAATTTGTTTTGTTGCTTGATGATTTTGATACGTTTATCCTGTTTGGCGTATTTGTTCAAAATCGTCAGCGAGCGGTCGGTCGAGCCGTCATCCACGCAAATAATCTCAATATCCGGCAATGTTTGATTAATCACGCTATCCAAACATTGCGGCAGATATTTTTCCACATTGTATACCGGTATTACGACCGAAACTTTTGGCTTTTGTTGTTTTTTTCTCATAAATATTCCTTTGATTTTGTTATGTTTATGGCTCGAAGATATAAGAGCCGCCGCCAAATGTCAAGCGCTAATGTCGGCTTATAAGACATTGCGGCGAATATCCCTTTTTCGCCAATAAGCCGCATACTTTCTGACACATTTTTCTCATCTTTTGTGGCATAGAGCGTTGAAAGCCCGAAAAACATACATATCTAGGTAGAGGTTTTTGTTAACAATAAAGGAGAAAGGTTATGAAATATAAGTTTTTATCACTTTTTGCGGCGGCAGGTATGCTGTTTGGCGCGTTTTCGGCGGCAAATGCCGGAACAACACCTTCCGCTTCGGGCGCCGAAAAGCCCATCAGCCAAGTCAGCGATGTCAGCAATATGCCGGATGATACAACCGTTTATATTCAAGGTTATTTAACCCAAAACTTAGGCAACGAAATGTATATGTTTCAAGACAACAGCGGCACGATAACAATCGAAATAGATGACGATTTGCTTGCCTCAAATGCCGCCCAACCGAATACTTTGGTGTGGATTATGGCCGAAGTTAATCAAGACGGTCAGGTCACATCTCTCGAAGCCGAAGAAATCCAATTTTTACCGTCGCAGGCAACCAATACAAAATAGTGATACTTTAATCCTCCGGCTTTGCTCACCGCACCGGAGGATTTTTTTAGCGGTCGTAATAAGAAAAATATCATAAATAATAAGAAAATACTTGACATATGGTAACCGATATGTTATAAAGTTTGTCAGAATGGATTTCTCGGCGAATTTCATTCTACCGAGCGGAATACTGTTTTGCAAAAACAGTATTCTTTTTTTTAAACATCAGAAACCGAGCGTTTTTTTTGGACGTGCGGTTGCTTTTTTATAACATATTAAAAAGGAGGAAAAAATGGATATTTGGGATGAAATAAAAAAGTTGCAGGGCTATCAATCCGGCAACGGCAGGGTGGACAGTTACGGCGTTGACCACAGCGGATTTTCAACGCGTGATGAGTTGGAGTATCAAAGCGCACGGCTGGCAAGAGAAAATTTACTGGCGGAGAATTTCAGCAAGCAAGGGATAGCCGAAGAAAACTATCCGCAGTTCGGCACAAACTTTTGGGGCGGCTCGCCGGAAAACAACTACGGCTTCGGCACTTCAAACATTAAGCAAAATATTGAAAATGTTACAAATCGGCTTAATAACAACACAAATAACGGGCAGGTCTTTGCAAACTCTGATTATACAGTCAACACCGAAAGCTTAGTCGGCAAACCAAGCAGTTATTTCCAGAATAATAACTCTGTCTTCGCAAATTCTGACTATACTGTCAACACCGAAAGCTTAGTCGGCAAACCGAGCAGTTATTTTCAAAATAACAACTCCACCGGCGGATGGGGAAATAATAACACAAGTGGTTGGAATAACAACACTGTCGGTTTCGGCGGAAATACAAGCAACGGGTTTAATCAAAATACAAATTTTAGCGCAAATCCGAATTATGGCACAGCGCCAACATTACAAAATCAAACCCCAACGCCGTGGAGTTATAACGAACCGCAAACAGCCTCGACACCATGGAGCAACGGCACAACGACAGCCACGCCAACACTGTGGAGCAATAACGCAACCAATGTACAGTCATCACCGACAGTCCAAAATGTCAGCAATTATAATAACATTGATGCGCAAAAACAGGCACAAATATTACAAGCACAGCGTAATGCGGTCAATCAGATTTTGATGAACGGTATGGATGTGTTGTATGGAATGAACCGAACCATAAACGGAATGACATTTGGCGGTTTGGACTATCTGGGGCAAAAATTCGGATTTGATTCACAGATGAACAATTATTTGCAGCTAAAAAATCCGCAAGAACGTGAGCTGGCGCAAAATGTCGGGCAACTTGTGCAATTGGGCGGCGGTGCTTTGACCGGTGGCGCATTGGCTAAAGCCGGATTGAATCAAGCCAATATAGCGTATAATAAACTTACTCAATGGAATAGTAAGCGTAATCTTACAAACCAATTACAACGTGGAAATAATTTTAAGGATATTTATATGGGGAAAATTGATAGAGATAAGTTAAATACTCTTAATTCTGTTCGTCGTTCAGAA
>JAFYFJ010000070.1 GCA_017543835.1 Alphaproteobacteria bacterium
TGGCGGGAGCGACGAGACTCGAACTCGCGACCTCTGCCGTGACAGGGCAGCGTTCTAACCAACTGAACTACACCCCCGCAGAACAGTTATGTCTTATAAACTATGTTTTTTTAAATTGCAATACTTTTTTTTTATTTTTTTCACATTTTTTTGCATAAGCGGGGAAAAATGCGGTTTTACGGGTATAACTTGATTATCTGCTTGCATTAAAATTCAAACCCTATATTATCAGCTCAATATTGGGGAAATTGGATTATGCCTGCTTTTAAAAGTTTCAGAAAAAAATTGCGTCGCCGCCGGATTGAAGGGATGTTGCTCGCCGGCTACGCGTTTGCCGTAACATGCGCGCTGTTTATTTCGCTTTTGCATAAGCCGCTCAATTCCGATATGCCGAATCTGCCGATTTCCCACGCCGGAACGGACAGTTTTGATTTTAATACCGATATTTTAACTCCGGCTTTCAACGATTCGGTCGACGATAATCCTTTTGACCAGATATATGATAAAGTCAATAATCTCAAAATGTTGAGCTCTCACGAGGTTGTGACTTCCAAATTCGAACTTTCGCAAACTGGCAAAAACGTGGTGATGCCGCTTGAAGCAAAGCCGAAAGTCAAAGAGCAATACGGAGAACTTTCCGGTATTTATCGCAAAGAACGGCGCGTGTTGATGGTGCAAAAAGGCGATACATTTATCGGGCTTTTGACCAAGCTCGGTATGGATACCAAAAGCGCCACCGAGGCGTATAATGTGTTGCGCAAAGTGTATGATGCGCGCAATTTGAGAATCGGGCAACATATCGAATTGACCGCGACTTTCGATGTGCGTTCGCATCAGCTCGAAACCTTGGATAAGTTGGTCATTACGCCGGAACGCGGGGTGAAATATACCTTGAGCGTGAACGAATACGATAAATATATTACGACGGTTGAACGCGAAAAGTTTGAGCCGGATGTTAAGGTTGTCAGCGGGACGGTCAACGGTGCCGTGATTAACTCGCTGATTAATGCCGGAATGCCGCGCCGTTTGGCAGGTGAAGTCATCAACCGGATGTCTTATTTGGTGAACTTTAACAGCAGTATTCGCAAAGGGGATTCGTTCACGGTTAAGTATGATGTCAGCAAGGCCGCCAACGGTGATGTAGTTAAAATCGGCAATCTGTTGTCGGCAATGTTCAAAACTTCGCGCGGGACTTATAAAATATACAGATTCAAAGACGGCTATTATAACGAAAAAGGCGAAACCAAAAAAACCGGTTTGGATATTAAGCCGCTTGCCATGCGCGGTGCGCGCGTTTCGTCATTGTTCGGTTATCGTCGGCACCCGATTTATAAAACGCAGAAATTCCACAGCGGTGTCGATTATGCCGCACCAAAAGGAACGGCGATTTATGCCAGCGGTAACGGTGTGGTCGAAATGGCGCAATATGTCAACGGCTACGGCAATTATGTGAAGATTCGCCACAACAGCGAGTATGAAACGGCATACGGACATATGCAGGGTTATGCCAAGGGAATCCGCAAGGGCGTGCGTGTGCGCAAAGGACAGGTTATCGGTTATGTCGGCAGCACCGGACAATCGACCGGTCCGCACCTGCACTTTGAGATTTTACGCAAAGGACAACGTATCAACCCGCTTAAATCCAATGTGGCGACGGGTAACGATTTGGGCGGCAGTGCTTTGGCCGAATTTAAGAATCGGATGCGTCAAATTGATGCGATGAAGGAAAAAATCTTCAAAAAAGAAGAACCGGCGCCGGTTTTGGCTTCGGTAGCGGCCGAGCAGGAAAAAGCCGCCGAGCAGGAAAATACACCGGCGAATCCGCCTGAAGAATCGAATAAGGAAAAAACGCCGGCGGTAATTGAACAAAAGAAGGAAATTGCTGAAGAAGAAATTGTCGATAAATCTCCGAAAACGGAGCCGACCGTTGAAAAAACGGCGGAGACTCCGGAAGTTCCGGATGCCTTGAAGAATTATAAGGGTAAAATCTATCGGCCGATGACCGTGTCCGCAACACAGGCACGCAAGAAAAATCTGACCGAGTCGTCGCAACAAATTCAAAAGCTTCCGGCAGGGGTTAAACCGGTTAAAGTTCCGACCAAAAAACCGAAGTATGCCCGCAGATAAGATAGCGGTTAAAATTTATCTGTTTAAACTTGATATTTCGACGGTAAAAACCTAAATCTATGATTATAGGCGTATGATAAATTTAGGAGATAAAATTTGATTGATAATTTACCCGGATTGCGCGATATTCATTTGCCGGAAAGCGGTGTGCCGTTTTTCCCGATAGCGAACGGTTGGTGGATTTTGCTGTTGATTTCGGTCGGCGGTTTGGGGGCTTATTATCTGGGTAAAAAAATTTGGTTGGCGAGCGCACGGATTTATACGCGGCGGATTTTGCTTTCGCTTAAAGACGATGTTGAGTTGCCGGCGGCGATTAAAATGTCGGAAATATTACGTCGCGCCTGCGTGCGTAA
>JAFYFJ010000071.1 GCA_017543835.1 Alphaproteobacteria bacterium
AGCGCGTTTGTAATTGTCAACTCTGAGCCGTTTGTAATCAGGGCGCTGGTCGTGCTGTCATCCTTGGTATAAAGCACCTGCAAACCGACCGAGCCCAAACCCGAGCCGCCGATTGTTCCGGCAATAATATTTTTAATCGAATAATCGTCGGCAATGACATTCAAATTGTCTGCTTCGATTTTGGAGCCGGTAATTTCGGCCGTCACCGTATTCGAGATAACTTTACCGATACCGGTGCCGCTGATGGCCGCCGCTTTGAAACTTGCGGAAATATCAAAAAACATATTCCAGTTCCAAAAATCGCTGTCTTGATGCAGAGCGATATACGCATCATCACCTTCGCCGCCTTCTTTCTTTTTCAGCTTCAGTCCGTCATATTCGTCGGTGTCTGTATTTTTGTGCAGCATTTTTTCGCGATATGCTTCACTTGTGACATCATCTCTGGTATATTTATTGTCATCATTTTTCGTTCCGCCCAAAGAATTAATTGAATATGCCTCTGCACTCACATCACCGGTTGCCTTAATATCGGCATTTTGAATTTTGGCTTCGACGGTTTTATCTATTTTATCGACATTAACCGAACCGGCAAAAACGGCTATTGCATTTTCGCTCGAGCTAACACCGACGGTTCCGCCTCTGGAATAAAGCGTTGTTTCATCATAAGCCGCAACCGTGGCATTATGCACCGCCGTCGCACCTTCGCCCTTGCCGACATCGCCCGACAAATATGCCTTTACGGTGTTATCTATCAGATTAACGCCGACATTGGCGGCCGCCATAAGAAATTGTCCGCCGGTTCCGACGGCTGTCCCGATGACGATAACATTGGATTTTTCGGTTGAGGTTGCCGCAATTTTAATATCTTTCGCCTTCAAAATTTTCGACTTTCGGTCGAGCACGTTTTCGGTTTCTCCGTTTTTATTCTTGACTTCTTTATACGAATCACCGACTTCCGCCGTAATCGTATTGCGGAATACGTTAATCACAACATCGCCGTTCACACCGGCACCGCTGTTCGTCAAAGAAACATCGAGCGTTCCGGCAACACCGAGGTTATCGCTGAGTGAATCGGCTCTGACGATAATATCATCTGCCGCATCAACCGTCGAGCCGAGAACTTTCGCCGCGAGTGTATCGTGAATATAGTCAACAACCGCGCTGCCGTCAAAAGTCCATCCGGACGTGTCTGCGCCCAAGGCCAGCGAACCGGCAATGGCAAAATCGGCCAAATCGTTATCGGCATCAGCGATTACGCTTAATTTGTTGATATTTTTAAGAACCGAATTGGTGACATAAGCCGAAATGGTATGCTTGATGTTGTTATAGTTAATTGCCGCACCGACGCCCAAGCCGGTCGAGCCGCCGCTGATATAGGTCCCACCGCCGGCAATATCATACAAAGTAACATCATTTTCGGCCTTAACTTTTACATCCGGCTTTTTGCTGTCGGTTGTCGCTTCTATGTTTGAATTCTGAATAACCGCCTCGATTGTCGGCTTCAGAGTATTCATATTATATGAGCCGCCAATCCCAATCTTTAAGCTCTCGTTGTTGACATCCGAACCCGGCGCCACACCGGCACCGATGGCGATATTGAACACTTTATTGGTGTTGTGCGCCGTTACATTTAATTGAGGATTTTTAGCACCTTTTGAATTAAATTTAACGGTAGAATCTGCCACATTTGCCTTCACCGAGCCGTCCGACTTATAAATATCCACCGCCGCACCGATACCGATTTTGCCGGATTTACCGATACCGCCGGAAATGGTAATCATACGGGTTTCCCTGTCGGCCGTTACATCTAAATTGTTGCCGACCGTCAAATTTGAACCGGAAACTTTTGCGTCCACATCCGTTTTATCGTTGAAAACAAGCACTGCGCCCGCAACCGAAAGCGAAAATTTATTACGCAACGCGTTAAGAGCATTACCGACAGGTTGTTGCATAAAATCTTCTTCGCCGTCAAACAGATTCCCGAATATATTTTCTTCTTCATCTTGCGCGTTGTCCAAGTTTTGCTGAACATTACCGATATCATTTTGGTTGGCCGGTTGGTTATCCTCATTACCGCCGCCTTGCTGCCCGCCTTGTTGTTCCGGTTGTTTTATACCGCCCGACCAAGCCGCCGCTGCGATAAGATTTAAGGTTTGGCCGTATGTATCTGCTTTAACATCAACATCTTTTTCGGATACAACGGTTGAGTTCTTGATTTCCGCCGTTATATCGCGCTCAATGTTAGTCACATCAACTCCTGCACCGATGGCAACGCCTGATGAAGTTGTTTGCTGCCCGGCTTCTTGTTCGGCGGTTTCCACCGACCACGCCGGCAAAAAGTTGATAATCGTCATAACATCTTCGGCGTCACGTTCGGCTTTAAGTTTCGCTTCTTGCGTATTTTCGTCTGTTTTCGGCTTGTTACCGGCCGTTCTGATTGTGGCCTTGCCGGCATTGACTTCGACATTTCCGGCATTGATTTTTTCGCTGTTCAAAATTTGCGCCGTCGTTTCGCCGTATCTTTTTTGAACATTGGTTGAGCCCTCAAGCCCGATAAATTCGGATTTTCCGCCGGTAACCGCGGCCGTTACGTATTCTTGCTCGTTGGCGGCGCTGACACGAACTTTGCCGTGCGCGGCCTCAACCTTTGAATTGTCGATTTTCGCGACGGCATTATTGGTATATGTATCCCACAGGAAATTAACGCCGAGCCCGAATTTGCCGGCTTCGACCTGCGGTTCGTATTGCCAATTTATTTGGCCCGGAATTCGGTAATTTATCTGCCGAATTAAAATATCAATCATTCCGAGCGCATTGTAGCCGATAACCGAGTTGACGGCATTGACTGTTAAATTGCCGCCCTCGAATTTACCGTCCTTTTCCACCGCATTCAAAGTAATATCCGAATTGCCGGTAATTGAGGCCGTTGTATTGTTTTCCACGCCGTTGTAGATAAACGAACCGTCAACGGCTACTTTTTGGCCGATACCGTTGGTTTGCGCAAAGTTATTAAAAAAGCCTTTCCATCTGATTTTCGGCTTCAAATTTTCATAGGTTTCGCCAATCGGCTGCTCGGTCATATCTGCCATATCAAATGCCGGCGCTTCGGAATCAACTTCCGGATGCACAAAATCCCACTCCCATTTTTGATTGGCCTCATGGTCAAATCCAAATCCGCCATAAGCACCGTCTATGCCCTTGATTTTGAACGGGAACTTCAAACCGATGGTTAATTCGCCTCTGTTCATCGGCATTTCGGTTGTGGCATTAACCGCCAGATTTTTGGCTTTTACTTTAGATTTATCGACATTGGCGGTTGTTGTGTTTTCTTCCTCGTTGATAATCACCGTCACCGACGCCGAAAAATTTTCTTCGCCGGCCGTATCCGAAGTTGCCATATTGCGCAACACATCAACCGTATTGGCTTGAACCGATACATCTTTTTCCGCGGTTATGGTCGAATTTTCGATTTTGGCTGTCGCTTTGTTTTGGGTATTGCTCCACACAAACACGCCGCCGGCTTCGAGCGTTGCCCCTTGCTGACCTTTAAATCCGCCGCCGCCTTTGATGCGGTTAAAAAGACTCTTGTTGATATATTGTCGTTGAACGTTTTTTATTTTATCCTGAACGTTTCTTTCCCACTGCATCCAACTATACGGTCTCGGTTTTTCCACCATCGGATCGTCAACGCTGGCATCCCCCATATTGACGGTAGAGTTCAAACTCTGTGCCAAAACGGCTACATTGTCGGCGGTTACGGTGCTGTTTTTGATGAGCGCCGTCACATTGTTGTCGGAGCGGTGCAAAATACCGATACCCGATATGGCGGAATTACCCTGTGTCTGATGTTGCGGGTCTTGTTGCGGCTCTTGGTCCGCCATACCGGCAAGCGCTTCGATTTCGACTTCCGCCTCGCTTGAGGTCACATTGACGGCACGAACTTTCAAATCTTTCGTATTAACGGTCGAATCTTCAACTTTGGCTTCGGTCGTGGTCTTCACGGTGTTGTTGATAATCGCCAACACAAAGAAATCTTCGATGGAAAATAAAGAAGTCAAACCGTAGTTTGCTATCTCCAAATCATTTTCATTTTCCGTAAAAGCATCAACATTGACATTACCTTCTTCCGCCGTCAGCACGGACTTATTTTTAACAATGGCTTTGGCCACGGTGCCGGTACCGACACCGTAAATGGCAATCGGAATAATCAAGCCGTCGGCGCCGGTGGCAAGTTCCAACTTGGATGACGCTTCGGCAGATATTGCAATATTCTTGCTGTCGGCCGAAATCTTCGAATTATCGACCGTAACTTCGGCGCGTGTGCGCGGTCCGTCATAGGCCTCGTAAATATCGCTGCTGAAAAATTGCAGAAAACTTGCATCATCCGGCTCGATTTCCTGGTCATCACCATGGTCTCTGAACAAATCTATCAACATCATCAAAAGCGCCGGTTTCATCAAATTCAGATTATCTTTATGCGCATAAGTGGCAATGGCATTAATCGCAACATCTTCTTCAATGGCGCGCAAAACCGAATTTTTAACCGTTACCTTTGCCTCGGAAGCGCCGGTTGCACCGAACGGAAAATGCGAATCACTGCCGCCGATAAGGTTTGTGAAAAACTCAATGACGGCACCGTTAAGCCCCGTAACGTAATCATTATCCGTAAGGAGTTCGTGCTCGCGCTTTGATTCGGCCGTAATATCGATTTCTTCTGCGGTAATATAGGTGTTTTCGATATTGATTTCGGTTTTTGCCATGTCGATTTTGTCTTCTGATTCGACTTTGGCCTCAATATCAACCTCGTTGGCGCTCAAATCGGCATTTTTGACTTCGACCTTTGCACTCTTAACACTGTCCTTTGCTTCTGTGCTGCCGGCCTTAATGACGATTTTGCCGTTTTCCAAATTGAACGTATCGGCGTTTTTAATATTGTTCGAAACCAAAGCATCAAAAGTATTTTTGGCCTGTTGCTGCGTTGTTATTTTGCTCTGATTCTTCACACCGGCAACAATTCCGGCCCGACCGCTGTTTTTGCCCGCAATCGTAATATTTTTGCCGTAAAGTTCGACATCGCCGGCGGCCATAACCTTACCGTTGATGGTAATATCGCCGTTTGAATCCTCTAAAACCTTTTTATACTTTTCGCCACCGTGCACATAATCGCCCAAATCATTGTCATTGAAAGCTTCTTTGAGGTCGTTGTATTTATCTGCCCCCGGTGTCGCCATCGTCAATGCGCCGACGTTCAAAACACCCGAAGCACCGACCACAATGCCTTTCGGCGAAACAAAAATCGCATGCCCGTTATAAAAATTATTGCCCTTGACCGTGTTGACGATACCGTTGATGTTGACTTGATTATCCACCATATTGACGAACTTGCCGTATTCCTGCTCGCCCTTTTTGAATTGCAAATTCGCCACATCGCCTTCGCTCAAATTAAACTTATCATACTGCCGAAAACCCGTATTGCCCGAAACCTTTGCCGCCTCAATGTTGTATGTGCCCGATGTTTGCGAAAATCCGGAGATTTCCGAAGCAAAGACCGGCGCAACATTCAACAGCATCATACTGTATGCCGTAATATATGAAACAATAATACGAAACAGCGACGGTTTCTTAAATATGATTTCTTGTGATTTTTTTGTTTGAATTTTCTTTTTGTTTTGGGCAATTTCGTGCATAGGCGTATTCCTTGATATGCGTTTGTGGTTCCGCAATATTTGCGGTGTTCGGATTCAAATCAGAATCATGCATTAATTTATACTGCTTTTCTCATCAAAACGCAAGAATTTTTAACGGTTTTTAAATGATTTTTAATACTCTGTTAATTTTTATTGAAATTCGCAAAAATTGCCTGTATTATCGACAATCATTTGAACTTCATCGGATTATCAATATGAAAAAATTTCTACTGACTTCGACTTCTGGCTTTTTATCGGTTTTCATCGCTTGCTCCGTCGCCTCGGCACAAGTATCTCCGCAAGGTGCCCTCGGGCAACTCGGCACGGTGCAACAACAGGATATGGACAGCGTCAGACGCTTAGAGCAAGAAAGACAAGGTATGCGCGATTACCAAAATCGCCAAATCGGACAAGAGCAAAAAGCCAAAAAAGAGGCCGCCCGCAAGGTTGAAAAAACATCCGAGCGCGCCAAACCGTCGGAGTATAAAACCAAAGGCGTTTACATCGAAAAAATCGAGGTGCCGGCAAGCGAAATCTTAACGGCAGAAGAAATCGATGCCATCACAATGGATTATGAACACGCCAATGTCACGATGGCCGGTTTGAAGGAAATGATTGACCGCATCAACGAATTTTATCTAGACAAGGGCTATGTGACGGCGCGCGCCTATCTGCCGGAGCAAACCATCGAAAACGGTGTGCTTAAAGTGGCGTTGCTTGAGGGGAAAGTCGGTGATGTCACGGTTGAAGGCAATCGCTGGACCAAAGAAGTGCATATCAGAGAACGTTTGGATATGAACGAAGGCGAAATCTTCAATATTCAAAAGCTTGAAAACAATATGCTTGTTTATAACCGCTACAACGACAACATTACGCTCAAAGGCGATTTGAATGCCGGCAAAAAAGAAGGCACGACCGATGTCAAGATTCAAGTTGCGGAAAAAGTGCCGTATCATCTGACGGTTGTTGCCGACAATGCCGGACGTAAAACCATCGGCAAAAACCGCGCCGGTCTGATTGCGCAACACGACAGTTTATTCGGCTACCGCGACAAATTGTCGGCCGGTGTATATGCCAACCGCTATTCAATGACACCGTTTGTTGATTATAACATTCCGGTTAACAAATACGACGGCCGCTTAGGTGCTTCTTTTTCGCATAATGAGGCGGAAATCGGACACGGCGCGTATAAAGAGTTCAACATCGAAAGCCGCTCGCAAAACTATTCGCTTTATTATATTCATCCGCTCATTCGCGAATTGCATAAAGAGCTGAACAGCGTGACTTCGTTTACCTACAAGCGTGCGGTCACCAGTTTTGACGGCAACGATTTGTATGAAGATAAAATACCGGAACTCAAGACCGGCCTCAACTTCCGTTATGACACCGAGCGCGGCGTTTGGTATTTCGGGCAAAGTGTTTCTTATGCGGCACCGTGGTTTCAAAACCGCATAGATTATTGGAAGTTTGAGGGTAATTTCTCCCGTTTGCACGATTTCGGGCATCGCTTTTTGGGATATTTCCGCGGCAACTATCAATATATTCCGCAAGATATCATCCCGTATGCCGACCAGATGTCTGCCGGCGGTTTCGGCACGGTCCGCGGCTACTCGCAGGGCTTGCTGACGGCAAAATCCGGATATCAGCTCGGGGCAGAGCTTTATTTCCCGCTCGGACCGGAAGAAATTTATATCAAAAACAAACCGTATCGCACCGACGAATACGTTCGTCCGTTTGTGTTCACCGACTACGCGGCGCTTTATCCGTATAAGGGCTCCGGAAGCGGCGCAGAGGGCTTTAACAACAGTGATATATTGCTTTCGGCCGGTGCCGGTATGCGTTTTCAGTTGCCGTATAACATTGTGCTGAAGGCGGCTTACGGCGTGCCTTTGCGGCATAACAAATACGAAACGCATCACGGTGGCGACTGGAGTTTGGAACTCAGCTATGCACCTGATTTCAACAAATTCTTCGGCAAATAACCCGATTGTTTATCGTTTTATGCTCACATATTGTCGACAAAGCGAATACATTCAAAAACCGCTTTCAAAGATTCGACCAGCACCGTCGGCTCAACTGCCGGCGTAAAACGCAAATCGGCAGGCCAATCGGAAGGCGGGACAAAGCATTCAATCGGAATAACAGAAATATCGCATTCGGTTAATATCCGCAAAAAGAGTTCATAAGCGCTCTGTTTGCTGTTGTTGACGCGAATAATCACGTTCGGAGAGGCATCTTGCAAACCGAAAATATCTAAAGATTGCTCTAACTTAAAGTGTTTGACCAAACTCAAAATCGCATATTTTTGAAATTCCGAGTGCAATTCGATGGTTTCGCGCCAAATTTTAAATTCTTGCAACAAAATACTTTTATCCGACACTTTATTTTTCAATTCTGCCGGAAGCGCCGTTCTTTTATTTTCGGCAAATGCCTTTTCGTAAAATGCCGTCAACGAAGCCGTATAATATAAAAAAGAAGGCGGAGAACCGTAGGTTGTGCTTGCGTGTCGATAGAACTTATCAATAAAACACTTATCCGCCAAAATATGCCCCAATTTCAGCCCCGGAATGTTATACATTTTGGAATACGATGACAGGACGATTAAGTTTTTATACTTCAGCGGGTCTAAATACGGACTGAGTTGGTTATCAAACATTATCTCGTCCATAATAAAATACGCCCCGTATTGTGCACATTTATTTTGCAACGCCGGTAAAAACTTTTTCATATCGGCAAAACCACCCGGATTATGCGGCACGCTGAACAACACAACTCCGGTTTTTTCATCTATGGCTTCTATAATTTTTTCGAGCAAAAATGTATAATCGGTATTAAATGTGTATAATTTCGGTTCAAAATAGTAGCCGATAACATCAATAATCGGCGCATAAGTCGGCGTCAAAACAACACACTTTTTTTTGCAACTGTTTTGCTTTGATAAAAACGATAAAACAGCGTTCAGGCCCTCCGTGCCGCCTTGAACGACCGCCGTATTTTCCGCCGTAAAATTCTTTTGATTCCGCCGCACCGTTTCCAACTGTGCGATTTTGAGCCGCGTATCCCGATGTCCCAAAGAGTCGGAATATCCGAACCAATCATTTTCGCCGGCAATATTCAGCCCGACTTTTACAACTGCCGGAGGACAAAAGTCATTCGGGTCATTTACACCGCGACT
>JAFYFJ010000072.1 GCA_017543835.1 Alphaproteobacteria bacterium
AATAACCGAAAGATTAACATCTTTGGCCAACGGCACTTTGCGCACGTGAACTTGCAAAATTTCTTCGCGCCCTTTGATATCCGGATTGCTGACCACAACCTGCCGGTCAAAACGTCCCGGACGCAACAGCGCCGGGTCCAACACGTCCGGACGGTTAGTTGCCGCAATCAGAATCACATTTTCGTTCGGCTCAAAGCCGTCCATCTCAACCAACAGCTGATTAAGCGTTTGTTCGCGCTCATCGTTTCCGCCGCCCAAACCGGCACCGCGATGACGTCCGACCGCATCAATCTCGTCAATAAACAAAATGCACGGCGAATTTTTCTTGGCTTGCTCAAACATATCGCGCACACGCGATGCACCGACACCGACGAACATTTCCACAAAGTCCGAGCCGGAAATCGAAAAGAACGGCACATCGGCCTCGCCCGCCACCGCTTTGGCCAGCAAAGTTTTACCTGTTCCCGGAGGACCGACCAACAGCACGCCCTTCGGAATTTTACCGCCCAAACGCTGAAACTTCATCGGGTCTTTCAAAAAGTCGATAACTTCTTCCAATTCCTGCTTCGATTCGTCGGCACCCGCCACATCTTTGAAGGTCACTTTTTTGTTGTTTTCTATCAAGCGCGCCCGCGATTTTCCGAAGCTCAATGCCTTATTGTTACCGGCATTGGCTTGCCGTAAAAAGAAAATCCACACACCCGCCAGCAACAACATCGGGAACCACGAGAAAAAGACGCTCCAAAATGTTTCGCCGGAAGTATCCATCGGCTTAGCGTCGATTTTTACATTATTTTCCAAAAGCGTATCGACCATCGTCGGACTATACGGCGCATAAGTCACAAACTTTTTACCGTCGGTGGTCTGTCCCGTAATTTCACCGCCGCTGATTGAAACATCGACCACGCGTTTGGATTTAACATTATTCATAAAATCCGAAAACGCCACCTTATCCGTATCGGCCGCCACGGTTTGATTTTCCGCCGCGCTGAAAACGGCTGTCAAAACCAGCAGAATAATTACCCAGACCAGAGCACTTTTACCAAATTTCATTTATTTTTCCCATTCTACAAATACAATATAAGTAGTCACAATCGAGTGTATATTAAGAGGTAATTTTTCAAAACACAAGTATTTTTGCCGACTTAACCACCACCGCATCGTTTGCACCGCATTTTGACGCAGCAGATATTCGACTGCCGGTGCAACAAAAATATTACGGAGATTTTGCCGGTTATCAGCGCGCTTTATTGTTTTTCTTGAGAGATTCTTTAAGCAAATCCTTCATCTGTGCCGAATAAGACTTACCGTTCGGCTTCTTTTGTTGTTCTTTATTATCCGGCGTTTTTTCCGCAGTTTTCTTAATCGAGCTGTCGCGTTTGATTTCCGCCAGACGAGAGGTCTGTCCCGACTTTTGCAAAATCAGCTCGGCGGTTTGATTTTGATTCATATTTTCCTTGCCGACTTTCTCGACATCTTTCATCTTGATTTGCGAAACTTGGCGATTACCGCTCAACTCCTTAACCTTTTTCACGCCTTCGATAACATTACCCTCGCTACGTCTTTCGATTTTGCCTTCAATCCCCATCTGCTTGGCAATTTGGTCTTGCAACGCCTCACGACGCAACTTGCTCGGATTATAAATCGCATCTTTCATTTCGTTCATAAATTCTTGTGTATTCATCCGATGCATATCGGCTTTTCGCAACAGAGTGTCCGCCTGCTCCAACGCGTTGTGACGACCGGCATTTTCCTGATGACGCGTAATCTCGATATTGGTGTTTTGCATAATTTGCCGCCGTTCATTTTCAAACAACGCATTGATCAAGGACGAGTCCGAATTGGAAGCGTCATTTTGGTTAATCTGCAACTGATGAAGCGAGCGAATAGCGTCATGGTCCATCAAATCCTCGTCTTCATCATCATCTTCTTCGAGCTGACGAACTTTTGTTTTTGTTTTTTTAACATTTTTAGGCAAGGTATTTGAGCTTTTTTTATTCTTTTTGGACTGATATTTTTCGGCCTCGAGCGCATCAATCCGCAAGCTCAAACGCTCGCTTTCCTCAAATCCTTTTTTGGCTTTGGGCTTTTGCGTGCCGGTCGGGGTTTCGTTTTTTTCTGGTTGCTCTTCAATATTTGCATCTTCATCTGAAAACATTTTACTTTCCTTATTTTGCCTGAACCGTATATGTAATCATAATTGAGCCGTCATAAAAGATAAGCGGCGATACGGCAATCTTGGTATTATCATCGCGCACCAAGCTGAACTTTCGCCCTTCCGTTATATTGGCCAACATACTCTGCTTAAATGTTTCCCAATCATCAACATTGGAGAAAAACAGCTTTTGATAGGTCAGCAATTTCTCAAGTTTCGGCTCATCTTGCACCTTATCATAATCAATCGCCCAAAGTTTCAAATAAGCGCGATTATAAAATTTAAGACGTTGGTTAGCTCCGAAAATCACGACCGAATCGCTCAAATTATCCAAAATCTGCTGTTGTGTATCCGTCAACTCGCGCAAGCGGCGCATGGTTGCCAAGCGGTCGGAAACATCTTCAAAGGCAAAAATAACGCCGTTCGGGTGCGGTGTGCGGAAGCGCCGAATGGTCCGTCCGTCCGGCAAATGCAAAAAATCGTCGCGCGTTTCCCACAAACCGCCGAAAACGCTCAGTTCGTCTTCTTTATAGCTCTTAAAATCCGGCACCGGCGGCAACAATTTATGCTCACGCACGGTTTCCAAAAATTGCGGATAACTCGGTGTTGTTTCCAAAAATTCATCATCCAAATTCCATAAATCGCGAAACGCGGTGTTGTAGAAAAACAAATTCATGTTGCCGTCAAAAATCGCAAACGCGGTGCCGAGTGTTCCCAAAATCTCGAGGTGGCTGTTCTGATTTGCCTCAAAGTTGCGTTTGAGTTTTTCGAGTTCGGTGTTGTCGGTCAAATACCCGACCGTGCCGATTTTATCCAAATTATCGGCCACAAAATACGGATTCTCCTGCACATCATAATTATAGAGTGCTCCGCCGCGCACCATTTTAAAGGCATTTTTTTGTATTTTTTTACTTTTTTGCGCTTCGGAAGCCGTTTTCAAACCGACTTTTTCGCCATTACTGTCGGTCAATTCCGTGCCGTTTTGCAAAACTTCGGCCTTACCGGTTGCCCCGCTGTATTCGACATATTTTTTATTAACGGCGATAAGGTTGAGATTTTCGTCGCGCAACCACAGCGGAAAACCGAGCCCGTCCACCATATTTTCGAGCTCTCCGACAATATTTTGCACAGCGATTTTTTCGTTTTCCAGTTTTTCAACTTTAGCCGCTTCTGCCGTCACTTCCCGAAACCAAACCGCATCGCAATAAAGATTCCCGTCACCGCCGTTAATGCGACTGCCGTAAACGCACATCACACGCTGACCGCCCTTAATGCGCAACATATCTTCAAACGCGTGCCCTTCCTGTTGCAAAATGGATACATATTTCTTCAAAATGCGCGCATCTTCTTTATAGAACGAATCGGCAATATCGGCAAACGACGATGCCGTGCCGTTTTTAAGACCGAGCATAACAGCCAGACGACGTGAGCATCTTTCCACAATATCTTTTTGTTTATCTTTAACTTTTTGGTCGGGATACACAAAACAAAAATAGCCGTCTTTGGCCGAAAACAGCATTTCGTTGCAACGTTCGCGGTCGCGCTTGATAAAATAGATTTTGCGGCGATAGCGATATATTTTCAGTTGCATCACAAAAATAACGATAATCATAATCGTTTCGACTACGATGCTGAGCAAGATTATATGTTTCAACAATTCCATATTCATTTTTGTTTTTAAATATAAAAAGTGTTTGCGCTGACGGCTATTTTATATTATATAAAAAAATTAGCAATTATTTTTATCAAACATTACATAACTTTTAAAGGTAAAAAAATAACAATGTTCACTTTGGCATTTGATACAACTGAAAATTGTTGCAGCATCGCGCTTTTAGACGGCACGCGCGTCATTGCATCGTATAATCTGGAGACGGAATTCGGACAGGCCGAAATTTTAATTCCGCAAATCGATGAGATGTTGCGCGCCAAAAATCTGCGATTCGGCGACCTCGGCTTAATCGGTGTTTGCGTCGGTCCGGGGTCGTTTACCGGCGTGCGCTCGTCGGTGGCGGCGGCGCGTGCGTTTGCGTTGGCGTGTCCGCATACGGCGGTAACCGGCGTGACGGCGTTTGAGGCGTATGCGCATTCGCTTGATATGTCGGAGCTTGCCTCGACCATTGCCGTCATCATCGAAACCAAGCGCGAAGATTTTTATGTGCAACTTTTCAACGGCCGGCTCGAAAAACTGACTGATGCCGCCGCTTTGCCTTATGAAGATATTATCGCTATGCTGAAAGGTAAGACGGTCACACTCATCGGCAACGGAGTCGAGCGCTTTCTCGATAAGCCGAGCGGACTGGTGTTGCACGCCATCCGCATGGATAAGTGCGCCCCGATTTCCGATGTTGCCGCCTGCGCCATTCAAAAGTTCAACGCCCGCAAACTTAATTATCCGAAACCGTTGTATTTGCGCGCGCCCGATGTTTGTGTAAAATCATAAAAAATATCTGGATATATCAAAAAGAAAGATGTAATAATGGTAAAAATTTTTTTGAGTTAACTTTTTTATTGTGAGGATAAAGTGACAAGATCTGAATTAGTTGAAAGAATTGCGGCAAAAATGCCGAATCTGACATTAAAAGAAATCGACAGCATTGTTGATGTTGTTTTCGGAAAGCTGACAGAAGCGTTATCTAACGGCGACCGTGTAGAAATCAGAGGTTTCGGTTCGTTTTCCGTGCGGACTCGTAATCCGCGAATCGCGATTAATCCGAAAAATAAAAAACAAGTGGAAGTTCCTTCCAAGAAAATGGTTCACTTCAAAACAGGTAAGGAATTGCACGCACGCCTGAATGCATAAGTTCAACCGATGTATCAATAAAGGAATATAATATGAAGTTATTTCAATATTTAATCATATTGCCTTTTGTAATTATTGCTATTTTAGCCGCATCAGATGCAGAAATCTGCTCTGAAACACGGGCAGTTTGTTTCCAGTCATTCAAATTGGAAAACTCCGGCGGGTTCAAGCTCGAAACAGTTTTGGCCGTCTTTTTCATATTCGGTTATCTGCTCGGTCGCATCAGCGCATGGTTCGGATATTCTCCGATACGTCGCGCTTTGAGATTACAACGCAAGCAGAATCGCGCCTTAAATAAAGAACAGGCCAAACTTAACGAAACCGTCAGCGGCTTAAAACAGGACATCATACGCGAAAAAGCACAAAGAGAACAAGCCGCCAACGGCCAACCGAAAAAGGGCTGGTGGAAATCCCTCAAGGGCTCAAAGAAAGGCAACTAAACAATGAATTGGCTGACCGACATTGTGCGTCCGAAAATGCAAAAAACGACGCCGAAAGAGATTGCAGATAATCTTTGGGTGCGTTGCCCGAATTGTAATCAAATGCTTTTCTCCGCCGAACTTAAGGAGTCGTTTTATGTCTGCACGGCATGCGGCCACCATTTGCGTCTTTATGTTGAAAAGCGCTTCCGTTTGCTGTTTGACAATGATAAATATACCTTGACAACGTTGCCGCCGATTATCGACGACCCACTCAAGTTCAAAGATATGCAAAAATATACCGACCGCCTCAAAGCCAACCGCAAAAAAACCGGCATAAACGATGCGATTCAAGTCGCACGCGGCAAAATCGGCGGTATAAATTGCGTGGTAGCGGCAATAGATTTTTCGTTTATGGGCGGCTCGATGGGCTTGGCTGTCGGCGAAGGAATCGTGACGGCGGCACATATTGCACTCAAAAACAAAGAGCCGTTTATTACAGTGGCGGCTTCGGGCGGCGCACGTATGCAGGAAGGTATGCTCTCGCTGATGCAAATGGCGCGCACAACGGCGGCAATCAACGAGCTTAAAGAGGCCGGCATTCCGTTTATTTCGATTTTGACCGACCCGACAACCGGCGGCGTTTCCGCTTCGTTTGCAATGCTCGGTGATGTCAACATCGCCGAAAAAGGTTGCCTTATCGGGTTTGCCGGTCCGCGCGTCATTGAGCAGACGATTCACGAAAAACTGCCGGACGGCTTCCAAAAAGCAGAATATCTTTTGGAACACGGTATGGTCGATATGGTGGTCGAGCGTGCGCAGATGAAGCCGGAATTGGTCAAGGTGCTGAAAGTTTTAACCGCGCATCTCAAAAAATAAAACACGGCAGAAGATAACATAATCCCCTTTGTATATTTACATAGGGGATTTTTTTCGGATAATCGAAAGTTACAATAGACATTTACAAAAAAGTGTAATACACTACACAAAACAAAATAATTTTTCAAGGAACGAACAATGGAAAATCAATATTATACACTTATGGAAAAGCAAGACTTTTTTGAAATTATCGAAAATAAATACGGCGAATTGGCAATATTTATCGACGCACGCGATGGCGAACCGCAAGAACCGCTTTTGCAATTTGACGGCAGAAAAACCGCTCTGCTCAAACGCGACGAACGTCGTTCGATTATTTTGGATAATATCGACTCCGAAACTAAAGGCGTTTTGGCAGAATCCGAAGTGGTAATGATTTGCGAACTGCACGGCGATGTAGTTGTCCGCGTCTATGCCGTTGCGGTCGAAAATGTCGAAGAAATCATCTTGAACGGTCGTCGTATTCGCGCTGACGAAATCTTCCGCGCCAAGAGCAAAGAAGAACTCTTAAAATCGTTCGGCGCCATCAAAACTTGGACGGGCGGTATCGAAAAATGATCGGTTTGGTTTTTGTAACGCACGGCAATTTGGCGCTGGAATTTTTGGCGGCGATGGAACATGTTGCAGGCAAGCAAGATAAAGTTGCCTGCATCTGTATCGGTCCGGAAGACGATATGGAAGCCCGCCGAGAAGAAATTCTGACCAAAGCCAAAGCTATGGATTCCGGCAAAGGCGTGTTGCTCCTGACCGATATGTTCGGCGGCACCCCGTCAAATTTGGCAATGTCTGTCATCGAACACGGCAATTTTGATGTGGTTGCCGGTGTTAATCTGCCGATGTTGGTAAAGCTCGCCTCGGCACGTAAGGAAATGTCGCTCAACGAATGTGCCAATGCCGCTCAGGAAGCCGGCAAAAAATACATCAATGTCGCATCGTTATTGCTGGGCGGGTCGGCCAAATGAACGTTGTCGAAACCGACATTGTGATTTGTAATCAAAAGGGGCTGCACGCGCGTGCGGCCGCTGCTTTTGTGAAGTGCATCAACGATATTGATGCGGAAGTTTTGGTCGAAAAAGACGGTCAGGAAGTTGACGGCAATTCGATATTGAGTTTACTGATGTTGGCGGCCTCAAAAGGCACGACCGTTCATCTCAAAGCCAGCGGCAACGAGGCGCAAAAAGCCATTGACGAATTGACTTTTCTGATTAACAACCGATTTGGTGAAGAATTGTGACAGAACATAAGGCGCCGCGAAATAAAACCATCACATTGACGCAGCGAGAAGAAATCAAATTGGCGCGGCAGGCCGTTAAGTTTGCGCCGCGCAAACCCCTGCCCGCTCTCGAAAATCAAATCGTGTGGCAAGACACATTTTATGCTTTGCGCTATTTACCCGATAATTTTGCCGATTTGATGGTGGTCGACCCGCCGTATAACCTGACCAAGAGCTTTGGCAAAAACGTATTTAGGCAAACCGATTTGCAGACATACCAAAAATGGCTCGATAAATGGCTTTCCAAAACCGTGCGGATTCTGAAACCGAATGCCAGCATTTATATATGTTCCGATTGGCAAAGTTCACTCGTGATACCGCAAGTAGCGTCAAAATATTTTATGTTGCGCAATCGTATTTCGTGGGAGCGTGAAAAAGGCCGTGCCGCCGCAAACAATTGGAAAAATTGCCTTGAAGATATTTGGTATTTCACCAAATCCGATGATTTTACCTTTAATTTGGATGCCGTTAAAGTTCAACGCAAAGTGTTGGCTCCGTATCGCGACAACGCCGGTGCACCGAAAGATTGGCAAGAAACCGACGGGCAAAAAATGCGCTATACCGCACCGTCAAATATATGGACCGACATTACCGTGCCGTTTTGGTCAATGCCGGAGAACACCGAACACCCGACACAAAAACCGGAAAAATTGATTGCGAAATTAATTTTGGCCTCAAGCAACAAAGGCGATATGGTGTTTGACCCGTTTGTCGGTTCGGGCACAACAGCGGTCGTGGCAAAAAAATTGGGGCGTCGCTTTTTAGGCATTGAACGCGAGCGCAAATATGTGGCTTTGGCCTTAAAACGCTTGGCCTTAGCCGAAGAAAATCCGGAGATTCAGGGCTACGAAAACGGCGTATTCAAAAACCGCAACGCCGAAATTTAATCCGCTATACCTTTCCCTTTCGAAGCAAACAACTTTACTCCTTGCGGCACAAAACGCAAATCATCGGCAATATTCAAACCGCACGCGTGAGCAAGCTCCGTTGTTTGTTCAAAATATTTTCCGAGTTGCGAAGCAGAGTGCGCATCATCGCTGAGCAACACCGGAACTTTCGCGGCGGCCAACATTTGCATAATGCGCCGGCTCGGATACGGCTCGTCACCGAATTTACATCCGCTTGTATTAAGCTCGACGCGAACACCGGCATTTTTAATCGCGGCAACTGTTTTTTGTTCTTCTTCCTGCCATTTTTCGTCCTGCCCCAACCCGACTTTCTTCATCAAATCCAGATGCGCCATAAAGTCAAACAGACCGGACTGCACGGCGGCACGCTCGTTTCGCCAATAGCGGTGAAGAAGCATATTTTGCTCAATTGGCGAAGCGTTTTTCACATCATGCGAATTGTGAAGCGTATCCCTGTATTCGATAAAATGGGCTGAGCCGATAAGATAATCCGGCTTGAGAATCTTCAATGCCTTTTCAAAACCCTTACGCCATTCGGGCGCGGCAAAATAATCGACTTCCATCCCCTTGAGCAGTTGCATCCCCGTTTCTTTTTTCAGCGCATCGATTTTTTGATAATGCGATTCAAATTTAGCGATGGCCTCCTCAAACGACGCCGAATAAATCTTATCATAACCGCCTTTGACGGCATACGAAAACATCACGGAATCCTTAATGCGCGGATGCACGATAAAATGGTTGGAAAAGCCGAGCCGCTTCCACCCCAAAAATTCCGCCTGTGCCACCATTTCTTCTTCGCGGTTGCGGCCGTCAAAACCGAGCGTATGCGTATGTAACGAAAACTTTTGCATTATTTTATCCTTTTGCGCCATCTTACAACCGTTTTTTGCCTTAGTCAAGAGCCGCGCCACACAAGCAATACTTGACTTTTTCGGATTTTCGGTATAGTTTTCATCCCATAATATTTATAATTATGGCAAAAGAATTACTAATCTTAAAAATTATGGCTTATGAAAGATTTCAAAAAAATTATGTTGCTCAATTCCACCGAGCAAAACGAAAGAATGGCGTGGTATTGCTTGGAGCACAATGAAATCGAGCGCTTTATGCAACTCGTGCGAAGCAATATGCCGCTGACGACGGATATGTTGACGGCGATGGTGTTTTTCGATTACTCCGATGACAGAATCAAGGAAGTGCTGACGCTGTTCACAAAATACACGCCGCCCGTTGTTCAATGGATACGGAATTATTTTCCGGTTGACGAGCTTGCCGATGTATTGCCGCATTTTCAAGACAATCTGCCGGAGGACTGGCCGAGCAACGAAGACTGCGTGCGTTTCAAACTCTGGGAAACTTTGTGCAAGCGCAAGCAATTCGATGCGGTAGCGCAAAATGCCCCCGAATTCTTGGAATCTGAACAGTGGCTGTCGAACTATAAGGCACGCGTTGCCTTGATAAAAGCAGACTTTGACAAGTATGCGCCGCTGTTTTTGCAAAAAAGCGCCTACGGTTCGATTATCGCGGTTGAAGGCGGTTGGAAATATCTAATCGACCACGGGAAGTTACAATGGCTGGTGTTAAACAACTTTTTTGGCGATTTGCTGCCCAAGGACGAGGTTATCGACTATGCGCTGCAACAGGGTTTTGCCGAAGAACTTTACAAGGCAAAGCTGTATCCGGAGTTGTTGGCACGACGTCAGTTTGCTGTGTTTGTGAACAACCACAGTTTCAGCAAAGATTTTCTGACCGAATATCCCGAAGAAGCAAACTGGGAAGATTTGTGGGAACACTGCAACGGCAACAAAGAAAGTCAAAACTATCTCAAAGAACAGGCATGGAAAAACAAAAATGTGCCGAAGTGCTATGAGTTTTTGCTGGCACACGTCGGATTTTGGAAACAAATGCGTCTGTTTATCTGAACATTGAATCTGAACGCTCTGACCATACTCGGTCGGGGCGTTTACGTTTTTTTGGCGCTAAAAGCTTGACTTTTGCCGTTTTTTAAGCTATCTTTTGCGCTATGTGTGATTATAATTAGAGCAAAATGTATTACTGAAAAATAATTGTAGCTTATGAAAAAGGTTAAATTTACCGGAACAGTTGAAACATTTTACTTTGTTCCGAACTGTGATGAAGAAACGGCGGTCATTTATTTGAGCGTCACCAGCGAACAGAAATGTCCGAACGGCCGCACCGAAACCTTAGTTCCGCCCAAGCGTATGCGTTTTATGCTGAGCGGACGCGAAGCCGATGTTTTGGCTAAAGGGAAAACCGCGACTTCCGGCGACGAGATGACGATTTATGCCACCGAAGACGCAGACAGTAACCTCTCTTATTCCATCGGTCTAATCAAGTCCAAAACGCCGATTATCGACGCCGAGGATTATGTAAAGCATCTGAACGGCTAAGACCTCTTTTTTATGGAAAACCTACTCGAATTCGGCAAATTCATCGGCTTGGTTGCCAGTTTATTTGCTTTTGTCGTTGTTGTCGGCGGAGGTATCGGCTTGTTCTTTTGCTGGCTCGGAGACAAACGTGCTGACCGCGAAATCAAAAAGCATGATGCCGAAGTCAGAGAAAAAATGCGCCGTAAATTTGCGGCTCAAAACGGTGCTGAACCGTAACTTTAAACAAACCCCTTACAACTTTACGTTGCGAGGGTTTTTGTTTTTTAAACGCCCATCTGCAACGAGCGCAAAAAAATTCTCCGCTTTTGCAAACGGAGAATTTTTAGCAAGCGATTCGATAAATAAACTATGCTTGGTGTTGCGTATTTTTTGCCACCAACTGCAATGTGTTTGCATCGTTGGCCTTCGTATTATCTTTAGCCAACTCCTTATCAATAAGTTTTTGACCTTCAGGAGAGAGTTTTGTGTTATCAGCCACTCCGGAAGTAATCACAACAGCCGTGATAGCGGAGGCGCTCAAAGTAACCTTTTTAATCGCCTCTCCAAACCAACGTCCGACACCTTCTTTTAACTTAACCATTCTTTTCTTCTTTTCCGGTTCTGCCGGTTGACGCGATGCAACAAATTGATTCATTGAAGATATAATTTGTGCCGGTTGTTTATTCGGGCGGTCCTTTGAAATGTGTGCTCTCAGAGAATATAATTCACGCACACCGTCAACAACAGGTCTCGCTTCTCTCTTATGACTTTCTGAAGCTTCCTGATATGCTTGAGCCAAAGAAGATAATATAGCACGTTTAGAAGACTCACTTCCCTTTAAAACACTGTCAATATAAGTCGGAACATCTCTCGGACTGATGCCGTTATCAGCATATATATCGGCCATAACCGGCTGTCTAAGCAATTTTTTCAACATTGCCTCATTCTCTGCTCCGACTTTTTCATTTTGAAGAGAAGAAGCAACACTATTCCAGACCTCTTTCGGATCGGTAACAGTTTGCATATCATCCACAGCCCCCATATCACGATATGTATGGTAGTTGGCTATGGCGCTACTTAGTTCTGCAACAGTATAACTCATTGTTTTTCTCCTTTAGAATCTTTTTATTGTCTTCATTATATACTATCTTTTGTCTAAAATCAAGAAAAAAATGAAGATTTATACAAAATTTTTCACAAAACCGGACAACATCCAGATTTTACGCACAATCCGTGACAATTTTTTTAGAGCCGGAACTATGTTTTCCGAACCAATGCACCACTTTGAGCGCAAACTCGGACTTTTTCGGCGTGCCGATTCTTTCTCTTGTTTTTTCGGCCACAAACTTTTTCATCGGCACACTCAGATTCTTGACCAGCGCCGCATCCAACGCCCGCCATTCGCTTTGGCTCGAAATCTGCTGATTATTTGCCATATTAACGCCGGACATCCCGTAAATGGTGTATAAATCCGTAATCATACCGTTTTTCTTTTCTTCCGGCATTTTCAACACACTTTCGATATATTCCGCAACCAGATTCGAAGCAACACCGGCCGCACGATAAGTATTGGCCATAATCGGCTGTTGCAACATTTCCGCCAACTTGGAATCCCGCGCCTGCTTAGATAATTTGTGACGCTCGGCATAAAACGACCGCACTTCTTTTGTATTATAGAACTGTTGTTTTGGCAAATAACCCTCATATTCACCCAAGTCCGCAATAACAGGATATTCCATAGCTTTATCTCCTCAAAAGGTTGATGTATGGTCACAATATACACCAACTTTTGTCTATAATCAAGAAAAAAATGCAATTTTATACAAAATTTTTATTTTTGCTGTCTAAATGAGTAATATTTATGCAAAATAAAAGTGATAATTGTCGAGAAAATAAGATAAATCCCCTGCGCCTGCCACGCTTCCAAATTAAACGCCCACATCAAAAAACTCATCGACGGCGCATTAATCAGATAAATGAAAATATACACCGACCACGCCTTGACCCACTCTTTATATATATTGCCGTGACTGCGAAAAACATAATACCGCATCGTAATAAACGAAAAATTGATGGTAATGATATATTGCACCACCAAAGCCACATTTGCTACGCTGATTCGCGAAAATCCCCAACCGGCCGCATCGTTAATCTGATTAAAGCACCAATCCAAACAGGCCAAAACCGACCACGCAAACACCGTATTAAAACCGCCAACCAGCAAAAAGCGCAACTTTTCCGGAAACGAAAACCATAATTTTTCCGCCCAAAGATATAATTTGATGCATTGTTTAATCATTTTCCGTCCCCTCGCCGCGAATATTTTGCAAAACTTCCTTATCCAAAAGCGTTTGCAATTCCACCGTGCGCCATGCGGATAAAATGTTTTCGTCCCATACGTTCTCCGGTGTTTGCCGGTCGATTTCCGGCTTGCCCGGATGAATCATAATTTCCACCGCCTTAAATCCGTGCGGAATCGTAATATTGCGGAACTGCTCGCGCGAGATTTTACAGGTAAACAAAATCGTATAAAAATACACATCGGACTTATAGCCGTTCCACCAAGTCAGCAGGCGCAGAATAAAATATTTAATCAGCCCGCCGTCAAACAGCCAACTTTTCGATTCGTTTTGCAAAATCGTTTTGAGCGCATTTTCGTTCATCACCCGCACCCGCGGCACGTCGTATTCTTGCTGAATTTTCCGCACGATTTTAAACACCGTCGGAATCAGATGCACATGGCGATGCCCGTCGATATGCGCCATTTTCAGCCCCGTTGCCGCATACTTTTGCACCTGCGCTCTGATTTCCGTTTCGACTTGCACCGCAAAATCTTTCGGATGCAAAATCGAGAGCAACAACAAATTCACAAAGCCGTTTTTAAGTTTGCCGTCCGCACCGACCAAAAGCGGAATATCCTTTGGATTCGCCGCCGGTTTTTCGTTGGTCAGATTAAGGTGCAACCCCATTTCCAAATTCGGCATATTCTTTGCCGCTGCCACCGCTTCATCGGCAAACTGTTGATTCACCATCAAGCTGGCGCTGTTCAAAATCCCTTTGGTATGCGCTTCGATTATCGCCGCATTGACCCCGCGGCTGATTCCGAAATCGTCGGCATTAAAGATGACCCTCAGCATTATTTTTCTTCTTTCTTCGGCTTTTTCTCAACATAATCCGCCACATACAGCGGGCGTTTTTTGACTTCCATATGAATTTTGCCGATATATTCGCCGATAATGCCGAGGCAAATCAATTGCACCGCTCCCAAAAACACGACCGTGACCATAATCGTCGCATACCCCGGAGTCGGATTATGCAAAAAAAAGTGTTCAAAAAACACATACACGCCCATCAACAGCGCCATAATTGCCGCCACAACACCCAAGCCGGTCGCGATTCTGAGCGGCATAACCGAAAATTGCACAATACTGTTGACCGCTAACCTGAGCGATTTAATAAAATTATACTTTGATTCGCCGCTGAAACGTTCCGGCGCCTTAAAGCCGATAATTTCAACATTATCTTGCGGCATAATCCAACTGAGTAACCCGCGAAACAACCGGTCTTGCTCATTAAAGCCCTTCAAAAAATCAACATATTTGCGGTCAAGCAACCGAAAATCCGGTGCACTTTCCATAATCGGCATATCCGAAAGCAAGTTCAACACCCAATAAAAAGTTTTGGCGCACCATTTATAAAGCTTGGAAGTATCGGCATTATCGAGCCGTTTGGTCAGCACAATTTCCTTCCCCTTCTGCCACAGTTCGACCATTTGCGGAATATAGAGCGGCGGATGTTGCAAATCGGCATCCATAAAAATAACCGCATCGCCTTTGGCATAATCCATACCGGCGGTCATCGCGATTTCGTGTCCGAAATTACGTTTGAGTTGCACAATTTTTACCTTATCATCACTTTTTTGCAACTTCAGACAATTTTCGTATGTCTTATCTTTGCTGCCGTCATCGACAAAGATATATTCAAAATCGACACCCTTACACTTTTTCACGGTAGCATCAAGTTGTTTGTGCAATTCCGCCACATTATCCTGCTCGTTATAAGCGGAAATCACGATACTGATTAACTTATTTTTCTGCGGCATTTTCAACCTCCCACGGCATATAACAGCCGTATAAAATCTCTTTTGTTTTAGTTTTACCGAAATAGTTTTTAAATTCAAGCGTCATTTTTTGCGGTGTGGAAACTGCCGCGCCATAACGTGCGCGATAATTGGCATATTCGCCGCCGTCGGTTGCAATCAGCAACGCTCCGCTCTGTTCAAAATCCGCCTGACTGAACCACGGATTATTCTTCGGACTCATCCAAATCATCGGCTTAATTTCGTGCGACGCATACAGCGCCATAATATCGCCGAACCACACATCCGCGGCCACATATTTCAGCGGCATATCAGTTTTCTTGGCCCATTTCAGTTCAAACATCCGCGCCATTGCCTGAACATCGGTCCGATAGCGTTGGCTGGTCGTTACCAAACATTGCGCGCCGTAAGCAAGCGCAAACAGAGTCACCCACACAAACATCACGTTCAAAAACCGACTGGCGATTTTTTCATCTATCTTAAACGGCAGAAAATAAAACAGCGCCGTGCCCCACATAAACAAACACGGGAAGCCCCACATACTCTTAGCCGCATTGCCGCTGACAAGGCAAATCAATGCAAACATTGCCGCCGGAATCAGCGCGGTGCAACAAATAAAACGAGATTTTTCGCCCTCTCGTGCGATTTCATCGTTTTCGTTACGATGCCGAAACCACGCAAACGTCAACAGCGCCGGAGCCGCAAACAACACTTGCGCACCCAAAAACTTGAGCGGATACACGATATGTCCCCAAAATGATGAGATACTTCCGCCGTGATTGCGTTGTGAAATATATTTGAACGCCTCAAAATCATTTTGCCACAACCACCACACATGCGGTGCCAGCAACAAAATTGCTGCCGCGGCGGCAAAATAAACCTTAAAGTTTTTAATTAATTTAATAACTTTTCTATCTGAAATTACGAAAAATCCGAGCGCAATCAACAGCATCGCACCGACATATTTATTAAGCAAATTCAAACCGACCAATACGCCGAATAAAAGCCAATCGCGCCATTTATTTTGCGTGTAGCCGCGCCAAAAATAATAGGCGCACATCGGCCACAACCCGACTGAAATCACATTAACATTAAACTCTGGTGTTGAATAGCCGTAATAGATAATACCGAACTGCAACGCCGCCGCCAAAATCGCCTGCGTTTTATCCAAAAAACAACGCGCCAGTTTATAGATATACACAACCCCGAGCGTCACAAAAATCTGACTGAGCGCATACATCGCCTTATCGCTATGCCCGAACAACGCATACCACGCATAAGCCACCCAGCCCGAAAACGGCGGATGCTTGGTCGTCCCCCACAAGCAATATTTGCCCCACACTATCGCCTCTTGCGTATCCATCGACAGCGACAAGCGAAGCATCGGCACCAAACTCCAAACGACAAAGCTGAAAAACAGCAAATAACCTAATTTTCTTGTCAATTTCTGCATTTAACACTCATTTTAACTACTCTTAAACTAAAATCGTTATAGCATACAAAATAGGAAAGTATAGCAAAAAAAGCGCATTATTGACCGAAAATGCAATAATTTGACAATTTTAACAAAAAAATATACATTTTTGTCATTTTTTACTTGCATTTCGGAAAAATATGCGTTATACTGACAAAAAATAGAGCTATTTTAGGAGAACGACCATGGCTGATATGACAAATGAAGAATTCAAAAAATTAGCGGAAGATTTAGAAAAAGGCACATCTAAGGTTGATATTGACGCAGTTTTGTATAATTACGCGCAGACGGATAACTTAAACGGCTACGACGCCGACGCCTTGTATAAGTTGGAAGAATTGCTGAACAATAATTTTGCAAAAACCACACCGGCTATGCGTGATGCCATAAATGCAAAAATTGCCGAGCAACGTCAAAAATTAGCAACGCAAGCGCAAAAAGACGATAAATCCGAAGAACTTAATAACGAAGCGACTACTCAGGAAGCAGAAACTCCGGAAGTAGAAACTCCGACAACCGAATCTCCTACGGCTGAAGCTCCGGAAACAGAATCTCCGGAAGTAGAAACTCCGACAACCGAAGAAAAATCCACAACACCGGAAGCAGAAACTCCTACGGTTGAAACCCCGGAAGTAGCTACTCCGGAAGCAGAAACTCCTACCGATAAAAAATCCGAACAATATTTTGATGCGATGACCTCATACGATTTGTTGATTATGCATAAAATAGCTTCGGAAAATTATAATGCATTATCACAAGAAGCCAGAGCGGAAGGTCCGGACAGTCCGAATGCTGCGCAAAATGCAGAACAACTAGCTAAACTCGACGGAATGATAAAGGATATCGAGAAATATGTAGAAAAAGAGCTTTCTCAAACTGCTTTAGGCGAGCATAATGCCCCGATAATCAGCGATTATGTCGAGATTATGACTGCCGCTGACCCGGACTATAAATATAAAGATGCCAAAAAACTTAAATCCGCTCTTGCCGATTATGACAAAGCCAACGCTTTAGACGGCGAACTGCCGAATGTCAAAGACATTGCAAAATACACACAAGAGTGGGGAGAAGAAGCTCGGAAATTATCGGCACAGGCCAGAGATTTAAGTCCGGAAGATAAGGCCGTATTCGATACGCTCAATACAATGGTCTTAACGGAGCTTGCCACAGAGGAGCCGGATGCCGATAAAGAAAAAGCAGCCAAAAGATACAAAGAAAAGTTTGATGAAATTCAGGCACAATATACGGGCGCTCTCAATACGACATTACTCGGAATTAAAAACGACCCGGAACAACAAAAAGCTTGGCGGCAACGGTATTTGGCCGCTCACAAAATAACGGCCGAAGAGCTTAAGGAAATTTCGCGCGACCCGGCTCGCGTACAGGCCTTGGAAAAAGATTTTGAAGCATATTGCACCCGTGAAGCCAAACTTACGTTGGCCGGTGTTTTAACCACCAGAAATGCTGTTTATGCATCCCGTATGTCATACAAAACAGGAGCCGCAACCACATTTGCACCGGCCGCTGCACATAAAAAGACAATGTTTGAAAAGCATCCGGAATATATGCAAGCAGCCAAACAAGCCGGTAAAGTAATCGCCGTCAAAGGCGCCGCAACAATCGGCTTCGGTATCATCGGCGCAACGGCAGCACAAGGATGGCAATTGGTCAACACCTTCAAAAAAGAAATTAAGGCGTGCAAAGAACAAAACGGCGGTAAATTGTCACCGAAGATTTTTGCCAAATATTTGAAAAAGAATCCGGAATCCATTGTCAACATTGCCAGAAGTTCTCTGATGTTCACAACCGCGGCAGTAGCAACCGTAGCGTTGGTGGCCTCAGGCGCCGCAACATTTGGTCTTGTCGGCGGAGTCGCCGGTTTGGCGGCAACCAATGCTGCCGGCGGTGTTGCCATTAAAGGAATTAAGGCAGCCGTTGCGGGCGGAATTACCGCCGTAACCGGTGGTATCACGGCATACATCACCAACAAAAAACGTAAGCCGCTGAAAAAAGAATTAATGAGCATTTTGCAACAGAATCTGCAAACAGACCCGTTAGCAACTCAAAAGAAAGGTTTGTTCGCTCGTTTCCAAAAAACTCCGGCCGAAAAAGTATACAGTGAATTAACCGCAATGCTTAAGAACGGCGACGAGAAAATGTCAGAAACATTTGATAAATACCATCTTCCGCCGGAGCAAAAAGAACGTGTTATGCAGTTGGCTAAAGAAATCAGAGGTTTGAATTTAAAAGCGACTGCTGTCGTTGCTTCAACTGCTCTCGGTTCGATAGCCACGGCATATGTGATGGAACACAACCAAAGTCTCGGCAGCGGCGGGAACGGTGGTTCCGGAGGGACCGGTGGTAATTGGGATATGAACAAAGGTTGGCAAGAAAATATGGAAGGCAACAAATATGTGTCTGACTTTGATAAAAACAACACCGTTGAACAGATTCCGCTTAAGCCGGGTGAACATCTGCCGGAGCAACCGATTGACACAACCGAGAAACCGGCATTCAGAGTTCCGTATCAACCGGGTATGGAACCGGATGAAATGAGCAATGTGACATTACCGGCCGACAGTTTTGAAAAAGGTGGAGATATGTGGTTTGCCACCCAAATGGGACCGACCGTTTTGGAAGAAAAACTCAGAGCGATGGGATTTGATGCCGAAATGGATAAATTGCCGCGTGGCTCTCACGGCGCTATTCCAAGTGGAGTTATGGCTGATTATCTCAAAACCGCACAGCTGTCACCTGAACAAGCTAAAGAATTACAAGACTTAGCTCATGACAGAGAAAGTTTCTTAGCTGAATGTAAGCGCATCAACATACGTGACGGTTACGACCCTCATGCTCACAACGGTGCTTCGCACACCGGTAACGTCGGTAATGGAGGTAACGCTGCCACCAATGTCACAGGTAACGGTGTTGCTGGTAATGGTGTTGCCGGTAACGGTGTTGCTGGTAATGTTACAGACCAAAGTGACAGAAATGGCGCAACGACCGTCAAAGTCGTACATACAGAAGCAAAATCCGAAAAAGGCGGCTGGCTCAACAGACTACTTCATAAAAAGACTCCGTTTGCCACAAAATTCATTGATAACGGCAATCCGATTGACAACGCTCGTGCAGTTGCCACCGATATTGCCATGCAACGCAACGGCACCAATATGGCTGACTTTAATGCCGTCCAAGCTGCGCAATCCGATTTGCGTCAAAACGGTTTCCACGAAACAGGAAGCTATACGGATGATCAAAATGTTACGCATAAGTATAATTATAAAATTAAAAACGGCGTTGAAAAACTCACGGTTGACGGCGTCAGAGCAAAAATTCACCATACGGATGATGCCGAATTAACCCGCTTTACCAGAGGCACCAAACAAGACGCAAATTATGTCGGTGATGCCAACGGAACAAAGGCCGACAGAATCGAAGGCGAAGTCAAACGTAACGGTGTTACGACGACTTATGTCAGAGATGGTGACACAAAAGATATTTATGCCCAAACAACCATTAACGGTCAACGAGTCGTAACCAAAACGGATTTGACCCTTAAGCAGGTTAAAAATATTTTGAAAGGCAAAACAAACAGCTGATTGTACATGTTGTCAATTTTCAACACCCCACGCTTTGTGGGGTGCTTTTTTTGCTTGATTCTTGTGCTAAAAAGTATAACCTAATGAGCAGGAAAAATTATTGAAAGGAAAAACAATGGAAGTTGCAATTGTTCTTGTTATTTTAGTCGTTGCCATTCTGTTCAAATATGTTGTCATCGTCAAACAGGGCTATGAATATACTGTTGAAAACTTCGGCAAATACACACGTTCTCTCAAACCGGGATTTCATGTTCTGATTCCGATTTTTGAAAATGTCGGACGGGTAATCAACCGCAAGGAGCAGGTGCTTGATGTTGCCTCGCAAGAAGTGATTACCAAAGATAACGCCATGGTTACGGTTAACGGCGTGCTGTTTTATCAGATACAAGATGCGGTTAAAGCCGCTTATCAGGTAGATGATTTGGATTTTGCGATTATGAACCTCGTTATGACCAATATCCGCACGGTTATCGGCAGTATGGAAATCGATGAATTGCTCTCGCAACGCAATATGATTAACCAACGGTTGCTCGATGTGGTCGATGTAGCGACGATTCCGTGGGGCGTTAAAGTGACGCGTGTCGAAATTAAGGATATTACGCCGCCGAAGGATTTGATTGACGCAATGGCGCGCCAAATGAAAGCCGAACGCGACAAACGTGCCAACATTTTGGAAGCCGAAGGTCTGCGTCAGGCCGAAATCTTAAAGGCCGAGGGCGAAAAGCAAGCCGTTATTTTGGAAGCCGAAGGTAACAAAGAAGCCGCCTTCCGTGAGGCAGAAGCACGCGAACGCTCGGCTGAAGCCGAAGCAACCGCAACCCGCCTTGTTTCCGAGGCCATCGAAAAAGGTAATCAAAACGCCCTTTCCTACTTCTTGGGGCAAAAATATATTGACGCTCTGCAAGGCATTGTCACTTCGCCAAACGAAAAGCTGTTGATGTTGCCGGTTGACGCCACACAGGTTATGGGCACCATCGCCGGTATTGCCGAAGTCGCCAAGAGCAGCTTGAAGCAACAACCGAAGAAATAAACGGAGGTAGCTATGTTATTCGACTCTGCCGCGACCAACTGGCTTATTTTGGGCTTGTTGCTGTCGATTTTGGAATTGTTTGTGCCGGGCACATATCTGATTTGGTTCGGTTTTGCCGGTCTGTTGATGAGCATTTTGACTTGTTTTATCGATATGGCGCTCTCCACGCAAATTATATGGTTTGCCGTCTTTTCGGCGATATTTGCGGTCATCGGCTGGTTTTCGTATCGCTACATTTTCAAAAAAACGCAAACCCCGAAAGAATACCGCAACCTCAACGATTCGGCGCAGCAATATGTCGGTCGCATTGTTACCCTTGCCGAAGATGTGGTCGATAATCAGACTAAGGTCAAAGTCGGCGACACCTACTGGCTGGCTTATTCGGAAAAGCCGCTCAAAAAGGGCGCAACCGCTAAAGTTACGGATGTGAAAGACAGCTTGATTTTGGTGGTTGAATAATTTTTGACGACACAAAAAGCAAACCCGCCGATAATCCATATCGACGGGTTTTACTTTTAATCTTTCGGGCACCTACTCTTTCTTGAGCTGCAATGCCTCGATAAATTCCTTAAGCGGACGTGCCTGGCGTTCTGCAACCTTTACCAGCACAACCTTCAGGTCGTCGGGCGTGCCGGTCACATGGAACTCGACTTCCGAACCGTTTCGTGTCAGCGCATACTTGTCGTTGAGCGGTATTACCAGTCGATAGGGCTCTATCGAAACAGTTACCAGCGGCGGTATCGGGAAACTCCACTTAGCACCGTTCTCACTGTTCATCACACACTCGCTGACCGACATCGTGACAATCAACTCATCATACCTACCGTTTTTAGCGGCATGCGTCACACCCTTCAGGGTTACATCAATCTCTTTCATACGCTTTTGATTTTGAATAAATAATACATGATATTTTACATACTCAGAAGTTTTCTCTAACCAAAGAGAGATAGTCGGTATGCGGCGTGTGATTCTCGACTTTTATCACCTCATGCTCGCGATATGTTACGGAAACATAATCCCCGCAGAGAATCAAATCGCAATTGTCATCGGGATTATTGTCGCCGTAATCGCAACAATGCACATGATGAAAGTCATGCGAAACCTTTACCGTTGCCGGCTCATCCAAATCTCTGGTCTGAAAGCTGCCATTGATTTCGGCACCGATTCTGTTCACTTTCAAAACAAAAAAATAATCATTTCGGTCATTTTCAAAAACAGTGCCGGATAAAGTAACATCACCAATTTTCATAAGCAATAGTTCTAATTATTTATATATAATTCTTATATCAGATATAGGTTTAACACAACGGACACATTTTGTCAAGTATTTTCAAAAACAGCCGGCATTTTACCGGCTGTCTTTTTATTATAGAAGTGCGATACTGTTGTAATCAGTAACCTAACACATATGTATTCCCTTTTCCTTTTGCATTATTGTTTTGCGGAGCAGCATCAGGAACTTGCACATCTTCCGCATCGCGTCTGATTTGTCGTTCGTTGATATCTCTGTTTTCGACAATCACATATGTAATATTATCTATCAAAGTATCGAAATCTTTAATATCACGATATTTAGAAATTTTCCATTTACTTTCAGATGTATTAAAAGGATTATCAGACTTCAAATTAAAATACATTATATCACTGTAAGACGTTCTTTCCAAAGGTGTTGTTATATCTTTCATTGCCTTAGCGGCATCTTGACATCCTTCATAAAATTCCGGATATTTTTTGAAGAAATCAGCACTCGGGTTTTTCTTATCTGTTCCACCGTGCGTCGTAACATAGGTGTACATACGCCAAACCATATCTCCCACATTTTCATCATCAAGATTTAACTTCTTTTCACCTACGGCATCAATTTGCTTAATAACCTTAGAAGACATTTCTTTATCCAAGTCACTCCGTAAATTCGGATAATAGCGCTCTGCAGCATTTAATGTACGCGGTCCCCTAATCGGTCCGCCGATTGCCTCGTCGGCATTCTGACAAATTTCCTTAATTTTCGGATTCGTTTCAAACAATTTTTGACATTTATCTATATCGTTCTTACCAAAAGGATTAAGAAACTCCCCATCGGTATAAACTAAGCGATACATATTCCATAGCTTATTTACCAGATTAGCGTAAGAAATCCCTTTCTGCCTCTTTGAAACAACATTTTCCGGCGTATTCTGTTTTTTATCCTGCACACTGTTGTTTTGCGCCGATGCTTCCGAAACAGAAGAAGTCGCAAGCATTAAGGCACCTGTTAAAAGCACATTTCTTAATTTGTTTATCTTATCACCGTTTGACATATTGTGCTACTCCTTTATTTTAAGTGAACTATCCCTTAACTGTTGTTATTCTAGCATTTATTATAGACAAAAGTCAAGTATTTCTTACAATTTTTTAAACCCTAACTTATCCATTTCGGCACGTGCGGGCAACAAAAAAAGCACCTTATTTGATGTTGCCATCGCCTAAGGTGCTTTTTATATATAAAAATAAAACAATAAACAAGGAGTAGTAATCAGAAGAACCGGCAGCGACCGACTCTCCCGTGTCTTAAGACAAAGTACCATAGGCGCTAAGAGGTTTAACGTCCGAGTTCGGAATGGGATCGGGTGGGACACTCT
>JAFYFJ010000073.1 GCA_017543835.1 Alphaproteobacteria bacterium
AACCGATGGAAACAATCGCGATTTTGCGATTCTGCGCCGCGCGGTAGGTTGCCGAATAGCCGACAAATTCGCCCTTCGGCAAATCGGCAATTTGCAACACCGGCGCCTCAACCGTAATCACGTTTTTCATCTGATTCAGCCGATACGGTGCCGTGTTAATGCCATACATTGCCGCACCCAAGCGCACCATATCGCAACAAAAATCCGCACCCAAAAACGCACCGTCGGAAGCCGACAGCGATGCCGGCAAATCCGGAAAATATTTTTCACGAATCTGCTTAAAATTCTCAAGTTGATGCGCGTTCATAAAGTGGTCTTTTTCATCGGCACACGCCAAATGACTCATCACCATCCCGAAAATTTTCAAATCCGCCTTGCTGAGTTTTTTCAACTCGTTTTGGCGAAATCCCAAGCGATTTAACCCCGTTTCCACCTGAATAACCGGTTCCACGTCTTTCACCGGATTCTTTTTCCAAAAGGCCAACATTTCCGGCGATGCAATAACCGGAATCAGCTGATATTCGTTAAACAGCTCCCAACTGTCCGCACCGATTCCCTGCAACACAAAGATGTTTGCTTCCGGCGCAACTTCGGCGATTCTGGCACCTTCGAGCGCATGAGCCACCCAAAAATTGCGACATTCGGCACGTTCATAAAGTGCCTTAGCCACTTCGACCGCCCCTAAACCGTAGGCATCATCTTTTACCACTGCCGACGGAGTTGCCGGCGCAATAATCTCACACAGAGTTTTGTAATTTTCCACTAATTTGTTTAAGTCGATTTTCAGCGCCGGTTGTGTAAAAATTTGCGCATTGGCTCTTGTAAAAAAGTTCATAGCTGTTATTATCTCCATAAAGAAAGGGGTTAAAATGTTCGTCGATTCGCACATTCATTTACAGGATTATAAAACGCAAGATGTTAAAAATGTGGTAACAAACGCCATGCAAAACGGCGTCATGCGCTTTGTTAATCCGTCGGCACATCCGCGCGACTGGGCGGCGGTTGCCGAACTGGTGCAAACATATCCGCAAGTCACACCGGCGTTCGGCGTGCATCCGTGGTATACGGCCGACGCGCCGCAAAACTGGGCGCAAACGCTCGAACAATATTTGCGGCAAAATCCGACGGCGTGGGTCGGCGAATGCGGTATCGATAAACTCAAAAATCCAGATACGGCAACGCAAATTGCGATTCTGCAAACTCATATCGCACTCGCCGCGCAATATAACCGCCCGCTGATTATCCACGCGGTTAAAGCCGATAACGAAATGGCGGCGCTGTTCTCTACCCTACCCGCACGCACGGTCTTTCACTCGTTCACCGGCTCGGCTCAATGGGGCAGACAGATTCAAAAACACGGCTTTTATCTCGGCTTAAACTTTTCGATTATGCGCAAAAAAAATGCCGCCGAAATCTTGCGTGCGCTCGATTTATCGCAGATTCTGCTTGAAACCGACGGGCCATATCAAAACTTTGAACGTGGTATTGAAACATTGCCGCAAAATCTGCCGTTACTCGCGCAAAAAATCGCCGAACTTTTGCAGATTCCGAACGCCGAATTTGCGCAAATCATCAACAACAATCAACATCATTTTTTGGGAGAAAAATAATGCAAAGCACACCGAAAGCCCTCCGTTTGCAAATTGCACTTTTGGGACGCGTCAACGCCGGAAAATCGAGTTTTTTAAACCTCGTAACCGGTCAGCAAACGGCGATTGTATCCGAAATTGCCGGCACCACCGCCGATGTGGTTGAAAAAGCGCAGGAGTTGCAACCGCTCGGACCGGTGCTGTGGCTCGATACGGCCGGATTCGGCGACACCACCGCGCTCGGCGCAAAACGGCTCGAAAAAACACACAAAGTGCTTGACCGCGCTGATGTGATTTTACTGATTTGCCAAGGCGATAAAATCGAAGCGCCGGAACAAGAAATCATCACGCTTGCCGCCGCGCGCAATATTCCGCTGATAAAAATTTATAATCAGGCAGACAAATATAATATCACGGCAACCGACGGAATCCGTTGCAACGCCTGCGATTTATCATCGCGCGACCGCGTTTTGAACGAGCTCAAAGCCGCGCTGATTAAGGTTATCCCCGACGATTTTTTGAACGCGCAACCGCTTGTTGCCGATTTGGCGCCGGAACACTCAACCGTCGTTATGCTGATTCCGCTTGATTACGAAGCGCCGAAAGGCCGGCTGATTATGCCGCAGGTGCAAGCGATTCGCGACTGTTTGGACCATAATCAGAGTGTGCTGGCGGTCAAAGAAAGCGATTACACCGCCGCGCTTGACAACTTCAAAACCCCGCCGGCATTGGTGGTTTGCGATTCGCAAATTGTCGATTTTATGGTGGCGCACACCCCGCCGCACATCAAGTGCACCACTTTTTCGATTTTGATGGCGCGTTTTAAGGGCGATTTGGGCAAAATGGTGCGCGGTGCGGCGATGATAGATAAACTCGCCGACGGCGACAAAGTGCTGATAGCCGAATCTTGCACCCATCACGCAATGGAAGACGACATCGGGCGCGTTAAAATCCCGAATTGGCTTAAAAAGAAAACCGGCAAAAAACTTATCATCGACCACGTCAGCGGTTGTGATTTTGTGCAAAATTTGCACGAATACAAGCTCGTCATTCAATGCGGCGGTTGCACTATTAACCGCCGTGAGATTCTGTCGCGGATTTATAAATGCGAACGCGCCGGTGTTGCCATCACCAACTACGGTGTTTGTATTTCCGAGCTGAAAGGCGTATTAAAACGCGCGCTCGAACCGTTCGGCGACGTTTATACCGATTATCTCGCGGCCAAAGCGAGCTGAAACACCCGCCGCAAAAACTTGACATTTTCCCAAAAATACGCTACAATGTAGGTGTTTACACTTAGGGATTATGTTTTACGAATTTATATATGATATATATTTTTCTGTTAAAACATCGCTTTGCATAATATGAAGCAAACGCGTATTATTGTAATAATGCGGCTTAATATCGTGCAAATCCCTAAGTTTTAATAGAAAATTCATGTATAACGCAAAAGCAAGAGAGGTTTTAAGTTATTCAAAATTGTAAAGTTATTCGTGCCAAAATCAACGCATCAAGAGAGTGTGTTGAGAACCGTAATTTACGGAGTCGGGTATTTGTTTGGGGTAGCAATATTTCAAACATTTACCGCACGGAAACCTCAGGTTCTCCGTCTGGAAGGATATACAATGCAATCGGGAAAATGCTTTTAACAAACCTTGTGAGTAGCATAAAAAAATAAAGAGTATGAAGAAAATTATGTTCATCGTATCTCTGATGTCTGTAGTTTTCGTTTCTTGCACCAACCAGAAGCAGGAAGCTCCCCTCGCC
>JAFYFJ010000074.1 GCA_017543835.1 Alphaproteobacteria bacterium
CGGCACAATGGCTTCCAAGCACATTTGCGAGGCCTTGCGTGTTGCCACTTTGGTCTGTTCGCGAATCGACTTGAGTTTCAGTTCGTGCAACGATTTGTTCCAATTTTGCGGCAACACATTATTTATATAGTCGATGAATTCAGGATTACCCTCGGCCGCTTTTTGCCATGCGTCATACAGCGCCGCCGATTTTTGACCGGATGCACGCCATGCCGCGATGATTTCCGCCGGTGTCTCAAACGGTGCGGCGGTCCAACCGAAGTTTTTCTTCATCGCGTCCAGTTCTTCCTGACCGAGCGGTGAGCCGTGAACTTTGGATGTGCCGCATTTGGTCGGGGCGCCGAATCCGATGGTGGTTTTGCAGGCAATCAGCGTCGGTTTGTCGGATTTTTGCGCGCTTTCGATGGCGGCCGAAATCTCGTCATAATTGTGGCCGTCAATGCTGACTGTGTTCCAACCGACTGCCTTGAAACGTGCGATTTGGTCGGTGCCGTTGGCTTTATCGACCGTGCCGTCTATCGTGATATTGTTGTTATCCCATAGCACAATCAGCTTGTTTAATTTCCATAAGCCCGCCAAAGAAATCGCTTCTTCCGAAATCCCTTCCATCAGGCAGCCGTCGCCGCAAATAACATAAGTGTAATGGTTGCATAAATCGTTGCCGAATTTGGCGTTGATGACGCGTTCGGCCAATGCCATGCCGACGGCGGAAGAAATGCCTTGTCCGAGCGGGCCGGTTGTCATATCAATGCCGCTTAAATGGCCGTATTCCGGATGGCCGGCGGTTTTGGCGCCGAGTTGGCGAAAGTTTTTGATGTCGTCGAGCGTAATGTCCGGATAACCCATAAAATATAAAAGAGAATACAGCAGCATCGAGCCGTGTCCTGCCGACAGCACAAAGCGATCGCGGTTAAACCATTTCGGCGCCGACGGATTGACGTGCAGATATTTGCCGAACAAAACTGTCGCCACATCGGCCATACCGAGCGGCATTCCCGGATGCCCCGACTTTGCCTTTTCAATGGCTTCGGCACTCAGCACGCGCAAAGCGGTTGCCATTTGTTGCAGTTTTTGATTGTTTAAACTCATTTTTATTCTCCTTTATATTTTTTCAAAACACGCGACCAATTCAAAATGTTCGGAATAGACGAACTGGTCAACCATGGTTATTTCCGTTAAACGATAACCGCCGGCAATGAGCGTGTTTGCGTCATTAACAAATGTGTGCGGATTACACGAAATTGCAACAATTTTTTGCGGTTTATCCGCTTGATTTGTGGCGGCGATTTGCCGAACTTGCGCACTAGCACCGGCTCGCGGCGGGTCGATAACGATTACATCAAACTCTTTGAGCTCGGTTGCATCCAGCGGATATTTAAATAGATTTTTTTGCAAAATTTTAATGTTCGGAATTGTCAATGCGTTGACGGTTTGGCGAAAGCCGGCAAGCAATTCCGGTGACGAATCGACGGCGGTGATTTTGTTTTTGATGCTTGCCGACAAAGGATACGAAAAAGTGCCGACACCGCAGAATAAATCAGCGATGTTGCCGCTTGTTTCGCCGATATAGCGCAACACCAAAGCGATGAGTGCATTTTGCCCTTCTTGCGACGGTTGCAAAAAAGTTCCTGCCGGAATAAACACATTGCGGTCGGATATGTCGATAATCGGCTTGGCTTTTTCGATAATTGTCTCCGGTGTTTGATTTTTTGCACCGGCCGACACACGCACGATTTCCGGTGTTGCGTTGGCAAAATCGCAAATTTCCATACGATGTGCGAGCGTGATTTTGCCGTCGATTTCGAGCAAAATATCAATGCCGTTGGCGGCTTCGGTCAGCCATATTTCGCCTTGCGTGATTTGCGTGGTTACAAATTTTGTTTTGATTTTTTCGGTTGTTTTAATGGTGCAGAAACGCGCCAAAAAATCACGCACCTGCGGCAAAACGGCGTTGATTTTTGTGGTCAGGGCAACACATTTTTTGATTTCGACAATATCGTGACTCTGTGCCGCATTAAAGCCCAAAATCAAGTGTCCTTTTTTATATTGAAAAGTCATTTCGGCGCGGCGCCGGCAACCGTCGGAAACAAACACCGGCTCGCCGAATCGGATATCATCTTGCCGAATCGCCGCCGTGATATGTTCGAACTTTTCGATTTTATGTTGCCGATACGACGCTTCGTCAAGCGCACGCAACGGACAACCGCCGCAAATATTTTGATACGGACAATTCATTATTGCTTCTCCAACAGTTTGCTTTCGTAGTTGCCGAGCAGGGAGATTTCTTCGCTGTCTTCGTTTTGGAAAATCGGGTGGACATCGCGCAGTTTCGCGCTTTTGCTCTTGCGACGTTGGTATTTTTTGACTTCTTGCTCGTCATAAATCGCCACGCGATTGCGTCCGCCGCGTTTTGCCAGATACAGCGCTTCGTCGGCTTGGCGCATCAACACCTCGAAACTCGCCGTTTTTTCGGAAGAAACCACACCGACGCTGACCGTCACTTTTATAACGGCATCATCATCACCCTTAAATTCCGTTTGCGCAATATTATGCACCAACCTGTCGGCAACGTGTTCGGCGGTTTTGGTATCGGTATCGTTAAGGAAAATTGCAAATTCTTCGCCGCCAAAACGCGCAATAATATCGTCCTCGCGCAGAGAATTGCGGCAGATTTCCGCCAACGCGATTAACACTTTGTCACCGATTTTATGCCCGTGAGTTTCGTTGATTTTTTTGAACTTATCGGCATCGAGCAACAACAAGCTGAAGTTGCGTGTGTTTTTAATACATTCGGAGATGCGTTGCGGCACGATTTTTTCAAAATAATGGCGATTCCACGCGAGTGTCAGCGGGTCTTTGTTGGCCTGATTTTGCAGATTTGCTTCGCGTTCTTTGCGGTAGATAATGTCTTGGAAAGTGATATACACCGCCTGTTCGTTGTTATATTCAAGCAATTTTGCCGAGGCAGACATCCAAAACGGTGCGGTGCTGATAAGGTTACAGACCATCACGTCAAAATTATCGACCGAACCGTTTTCTTTGACGGTTTGGCGAAACTTTTCGTTGTTTTGGGCATCAATCATAATATCATCGAGTTGGCGGTAGCCGATTTCTTTGTGTCCGATACCGAACAAAAGTGCGGCTTTGGCGTTTAGGGTTAAAAGCTTGCGGTCACTGAAGCGCACAATCACGATAGGAAACGGCGAGAGGTCAATCATATTCATAATTTGCAAATTGAGCTTATCCAAACTGTTCCAACAACGCGCCAATTCTTCTTTATAAAGGTCGAAACGCATAAAGATAATTGCCACGGTAAAGACATAAATCCACAACCAGTTGAACAAATTGAGATTAAGCCGGTTGTATTCAAAGAAAAAGGTCGAAACAACCAATTTGCCGCCGAGCATAAACAGCGATATACACAGCAAGAAATAACCGACGGAAGGCCGTTTCCACAATTTAATCAGGCCGACGATAAACAACAGGGTTATGCCGATGAGCGGAAACATTTGGCGCAACAACGCGATGTATGCCGGATTATAGGTTGTAAAAGAAAAATAAAAGCACAGAGTCAGTGCCAAGGTGGTATATATCGTAAGTGTTTCGCGGTTGGCAAGTTGGTGCGAATATAAATCGGTGGCGGCATTAATCCACAACACCGAAATCAGAATCGCCGTCATAATTTGCGCAAACGCGGCAAATCGATAATTCAGCCCGAGAGAATAAAGCAAATGGTCTTGTGTGCTGATGTAGGTCAAAAATATCATGGCCAAGCCGCCGATTTGAAACAGCAACATACTGCGAAAACGGCGCGAATTGACAATCAAAAACACCGAGCCGATACCTATAAACAGCGAGAGAATGCTGAAAAAGATATTATATCCCGAATAAAAAATATTAGAACTGAGCATTTATATCACCATATTGTCATCAATGTCTATCATACTACACTTAAATCCGAGAAAAACAAATATTATTTAAAAAAAATGATGAAAAAATTTTTTTACGGGTGTAACATAACGCCGTATGATTTTTTTTGGAGAACAAAATGACTTTTATCGCACCGAATCATTTCAGCTATAAATTCAAGTTGGATACCGACCATACGCCCGTTACGCAAACGGATAAGTTTTCGCTGAACTTGGCAATATGGGGTTTAATCGGCGGCTTGCTGTTTATGTCGCTCGGCTTGTATGAAATTATCGCTTATTTGTTTAACTTCAGCGACGAAAGCTATGATTTTAAGTTGCCGTCGGAAATGACCTTGCATCAGTTGATTGTTCTGCGTTATTCTTTCGATTGTTTGATTCTATTGCTCGGACTGATTATCGTTACGGTGTCGATTTGTGCCATGCGTCGCGGCAAAACGGTGTATTTTGACGGCGAAAAAGTGCGTGTGACGCATAAAACAATTTTGGGAAAAACGATTGTCGAAGAAGAAGATTTGTATAATTACACCGGTGTTTTGATGACGGTCGAATACTATCAAATCGGGCTGATTACGCGCAATCGCTACATAATCGAGCTCTATCATCCGGACAGAAACAAATGTGTGCCGCTGTATATTTCGACTTCGGGGGCGAATATCAACGAAATTTGGTATCATTATGCCGACAGTTTGAAGATGCCGGCGCTGTTTTTGAGCGACCACGGGTTGGTTTCAAAGCATTATGACGAGCTCAATAAAACTTTGCAGGAAATGGCAAAACATTGGCATTCCGAGGCGTTGTATCGCAAAGAAGAAAATGTGCCGAAGTCTTTGAAATACCGCACGCGCAACGGACGCACCATATTTAAGGAAAAGCGCGCGTTTTTCGATATTTACGGGATATTGATGTTTCTGCTCGCGCTGACGCTCGGCGGCGTGTTTGTATGGTCGGTTACGAATTATGCACTGCTCAGCTCGTTGGTCGGCATACTCGGGTTTGCCGCCGTTATCTCGATATGCGGCTGTTTGTTTTGCGCCTTTGTTATCGGCCTGTTTTCAAAAGATGTGCTGGTTATCACGGAAAACGAGGTTACTCTCGGGCATAATTTCGGGATGTTGCGTGCCGATATCGAAGCGTTGCCGAAAGATGAAATCGAATCGGTCGACATCGGGCATAATCCGATTAGCGGACGTTATTATCTCTCGATTATTGCGCACCACGGAAGCATTATTTTCGGGAAAAATATGCCGATTGAGGACCTCAGATGGATACGCGGTTGCCTTATTCGTGAAATCGTAAAGTAAAAAGTATTTGCTTTATTTGACTTTTTTTGTTATGTGTTAGAAAATTTTGTTTTTTGGAATATATGAAAAGGAAAAAATGATGGCTAAAACTTTGGATAATAAAACAGAAAAAGCACCGGTTGTTCGCGGTCGTCGCGACCTTTCGGACGTTAATCCGGAATTGACCGATGCATTTATTCAGGAAGTTGATGAAGATGTCAAAAACGACAGTTTGAAAGCTTTGTGGGACAAATACGGCCTGTTTGTTATTGCGTTTGTGGTCATTGCCGTATCCGCCGCCGTTTCTTTTGACAGAATACAGGCGTGGCGCATTGCGGCGAATCAGCGCAAAACCGAGGCCTATGTGACGGCAACGGCAGTCGGTGCAACTGCCGAAGAAAAAATCGGCAACTTACAGCAGATTTCCAAAGATAATCAGGGCTTGTTCAGCGATTTTGCCAAGTTGCAAATCGCCAATATTCTGCTTGCCGACGGCAAACAAGACGAAGCGTTGGCGGCGCTCGAAAAATTGGCAGACGAAAAAGAAGTCAATAAAGAAGTGAAGCATGTTGCATTGATGAAACTTGCGACATATCGGGTAGATACCATGGGCAAAGATGAATTTGCCGCGTTGTTGCAACCGGTTTTGGCGGAAAACAGCTCGTGGACACCGATGGCGCAGGATTTGCTCGCGCTGTCCGCCATCAAAAACGGCGATATCGAAACGGCCAGAGAAATCTATACCAAACTCTTGAAAATAAAGGACTTGCCGGAAAACTTCCGCAACAAAATTCAAGATATGCTTGCTTCAATCAGTAATCAATAATCATAATTGAGAGGGAAAAATGTTCAATCATCAATCTTGGTTGCGACTCGGCTGCTGTGTTGCCGTATTGGCTCTCGGTGCCTGCACAACAAAAGAAATTCCGCAAGGAACGCGTATTGCCGTTTTGGAAGCGGCCACAACGCTTAAACCGGATGTTGCCGACGGCGCCGGAAGAATTCAAACGGCCGCGTCTGTCGATATTGCAAACTGGTTGCAACCGGATGTTAATGCGCAACACGTTATTCCGAATGCCAAAATCGGTGTCGAATTCCAAAGACAATGGAAAAGCGATTTCGGTGCCGGCGCTTCCAAACGCGAAATCCTGATGGCAAAACCGTTGGTCAAAGGCAATGTGTTGTATACGCTTGATGCCGACGGTGCGCTGAGTGCGTTTAATTTGGCGGACGGTGAAAAATTGTGGCGCGTCGAGTTGATGAGCGAGAATAAGTATGCCGTTGCGACTTCAATGAAAGGTGTCGGGCTGACAATGCAAAATGACACTATTTTCATCACGATGGGCTTCGGCTCGGTGGTTGCCGTTAAGGCCAAAGACGGCACAAAAATATGGGAGCAGAATTTGCGCGCACCGCTCAGAATTGCACCGACATACGCTGCCGGAAAAGTATTTGTGCAGAACATCAACAACCGCTTTTTTGCACTTGATGCGCTTAACGGCGAAATTTTGTGGGATTATGACATAGCTATGGAGAACACCACCCTTGTCGGCGGTGCTTCGGCGGCATACAGTCCGGCGCTCGATGTGGCGATTACGGGGTTCTCCAACGGCGAAATTCAAGCATTCGGTGCCACCATTGGCACGCCGCTGTGGTCGGATAATCTGGTGGCGAATCGACAGGCATATTCTTCGACCGCGTTGCATACGGTTAAGGCCTCGCCGGTGGTTGAGGGTGAAACGGTTTATGCGCTCGGCACGGCCGATGTTTTGACCGCTATTGATATTCGCTCGGGTTCGCGCCGTTGGGAAAAAGAAATCGGCGGCACGCAAACACCGTTGTTGTCGGGTAACACGTTGTTCGTCGTTGCCAATACGCACGATTTGGTGGCGCTTGATAAGAGTAACGGCAATATTTTGTGGGCTACGGCACTCAATTTAGGCAAAAAGGCCGATGATATTACGGTTTATGCGCCGATTATGCTTAATGACCGTTTGCTCGTGACGCTTTCGGACGGACGCGTGATGTTGTTTGATGCCAAAAGCGGCAAAAAAATCAACGAGCTTGACTTGAAAGAGGACTTTAACTCGGCACCGATTGTGGCGCAGGGTTATGTTCTCTTTACGACGCGCAACGCCAAAATCATTGCGTATAAATAAGGAGAGGTTAGGTGCTGACTATTGCCATTATCGGTCGTCCGAATGTCGGAAAATCTACTTTGTTCAATCGCCTTGTCGGGAAGAAATTGGCGATTGTTCACGATATGCCGGGCGTTACCCGCGACCGCAAAATGGCACCGGCTAAATTCAAAGATTTGGATTTGGAAGTGATTGATACCGCCGGTTATGAGTATTCGACCACCGATAATATGGAAAGTCGGATGTGGCGGCAAACGCAAATGGCCATCAACGATGCCGATGTGTGCTTGTTTTTGTTTGATGCGCGCGCCGGTGTGCAACCGTATGACGAGCAGTTTGCCGATTTGGTGCGCCGTATGCATAAGCCGGTGATTTTGCTGGCTAACAAATGCGAAGGCAAACAGCAAGAAAACGGTATCGGCGAGGCGTATAAGCTGGGGTTGGGCGACCCGATTGCTTTTTCGGCGGAACACGGTATCGGTTTTGACGCGCTCTATGTCGAATTGATGCAACTTGATGAAGCTAAGAAAAAAGCCGAAGCGGAAACGCCGACGGTGGCAAGTATCGGTATGATTCCGGAAGATTTTGCGCCGGTTAAAGATGACCGGCCGATTCAGGTAGCGTTTGTCGGGCGTCCGAATGTCGGTAAATCAACGCTCGTCAATGCGTTGCTCGGCGATGAGCGTATGCTGACAGGGCCGGAGGCCGGTATGACGCGTGATGCCATTACAACCGAGTGGGTGTGGCAAGGGCATAAGTTTAATTTGGTGGATACCGCCGGTTTGCGTCGCCAGTCCAAAGTGACGAATTCACTTGAGAAAATGTCGGTAGAAAGCACAAAATACGCTGCCAATATGGCGCAAGTCGTGGTGCTGGTTTTGGATGCCGACGCGGTGCTCGATAAGCAGGATTTAACGATTGCGCGCAACGTGCTGGACGAGGGCAGGGCGTTGGTGATTGCCGTCAATAAATGGGATATAGCCAATCGCAAAGAGGCGCTTGAAAAGCTCAATTACAAGCTCGAAACGTCATTGACGCAGGCGGCAGGTGTGCCGACCGTGACAATTTCCGCGCTCAAAAAAGAGGGATTGGATAAGTTGATGCGTGCGCTGCTCAAAGTTTATGAACGGTGGAATATGCGAATCCCGACCGCGCCGCTCAATAAGTGGTTTGCCGATGTGCAAGAGCAGAATCCGGCACCGCTCGGTAAAAATAAACGTCGGATTAAGCTGAAGTATATTACACAGGCCAAAACGCGTCCGCCGTCATTTTATATTTTTTCGAGTAATCCGGAAGGGTTGCCGGAGTCGTATTTCCGCTATTTGCTGAACAGTTTGCGGCAAACGTTTAATATGGGCGGAATACCGATTAGAATTACGGTGCGCAAAGCCGATAATCCGTATGCGGATAAGAAATAATCACATAAAAAAACTAAGCAAAAGAGGGTTAACTCTCTTGCTTAGTCTTTTGGTTTTCAAGCTCCTCGCGAACAATGGCGCGAACAGCTTTCAATGTAAATGATATGGCTAACGCAAGGTTTATGATGCCACAAATAGCTGACATTAAACCTCTGCTCATTTCACCGCTTTTCAGTGACGCAAAAAGTGTCAGAATTACGATGACTACACCAATAAGATTTAACGTGATATAAAAAACATAAGTTTTCATATCAGATAATCAGAATTTTTTACCCAGCCCTGATTTCCATACGGCATTGTCATAACAGCATCTTCAAAACAACACTTAAAGTTCATCTTTTACACACAACATCGATACGAATTTTGAAATCATAGTTACTGTGCTTCGCTATGGGAGTTTATCGGGCTCCTGGTTCGTAAAGTCGTTGCGTTTCAAGTTTGAACGGTTATTTTTGAATCTGTCTGTTAAAGGTTCTCCGCAAAACATCGATGTTGCCACCAATATCCGCGGAATTATTATTATTTTTTCTCTTTCAACACAAAAAGGATTATGCCGAAAGATAAAAAACACATAATGCGTATTTTTATATCAAACATAATCCTTATTTTGTAACACTTTCATTATACAAGATTATCTGGTGTAAGTCAAGCGAAACATATGTTGCCGAGAGGTGCAAAAAAAGCACCCGCAGGCATCAAGCAAGCGGGTGTTTTGATTTAAAAACAGCAGTATTTTATTGTTGTTGGTTGATAACTTCCGATAAGTCGTCCTGCGTTTTGATGTTGCGGGCATAACGGTCGAACTTGGTGCTCAAGTCGATGTTTGCCGTCTTGATAATCATGCAGGTTATGAAAGCGGCGCAAGCAATAATCACCAGATGCTCAAACGAACTGCCAAAGGTTTTCTTCCAGTTGATTTTGGTGCTGTCAACGTGATAAACCGGCCGGAAAAATATGGCATAAAACAGAGCGATAAGCCACAGCACACCGAGTGTTTGCGGAAGATATGTCTGCGGGTCGCCCATAATTTGATGGATATAGTCCATCCCGTTGTTGGCCATAATGTAGTAGCCGCAAGCAATACCGATTAAAGCCATCGGATTTAAGAGGATTACTTTGAAAATCATTTTAAAAATATCACCAAACATTTGACTCTCCTTTGAAAAAATTACGGTTAGTATATTTATTTTTTTGAAATTCGCAAGATAAACAGAATTACCAAAAAACAAAGAACGGTGGTGCAAAACCAAACAACAACGAGGTCTTTCGCCGGTTGCAGAGTTTCGCGCCAATTGATGCGTTTGCTGTTTTTGTAATGCACGCGGTTGAAAATCAGCAAAAGCAACGGATAGCTCAGTAAAAACAGCACACTTAAAAAGAGAACACTCCCGAAAGCCACCGGGTCGTGTTGCGACAAGCTCATAAGCAGAGCAATCGCCGTAAGGATGCCGTATATAATCGCCGTTATGTTAATGTTTTGCACGAAAAAGTCTTTGATAACACGCCACGGACGCGGGGCATTATACCAAATCGCAATCAACGGAAAAAGAAATCGCGGGTTGAGAAATATCCGACACAACGGCATTATTACTCTGATGACAGGCGTTAGTATTCTCAGTATATTTCCCAGCATTTTGCGCTCTCGTTTCAGGCGTTTTTGTTGATGCAGTCGAGCAAAAGTTTGACCTCGCGTGCGGCAACGGCGGCATCTTCATCCTCTATTTTGAGGCGGAGAACCGGCTCGGTGCCGGATTTGCGAATAATCAGCGAGCCGTGTCCGGCAAGGCGCGCCGTAATATCTTCAATGCACTTTTTGACTTCGGCATTATCCAAGATTTTGCCGATGATTTCTTTGTTGTCATAACGCAAATTGTGCGCTTCGGTCGGGAACGGTGCAAACACCGGAAAAATTTCGCTGACTTTTTTGCCGCTTTCAAAAATACCCAAGCAGACGACAATGGCCGCAATCATAGCATCGCCGGTGCGTGAATAATCGCTCAGGACCATGTGGCCGGATTCTTCGCCGCCGAGGTTGCTGCCGACTTCGCGCATTTTCTCGATAACATAGCGTTCGCCGACGGCCGAGGCGTAATGTTCTAAGCCTAGCGAGCGAATATATTTGCCGAGGCCCATATTGGAATAAAGGGTGGAAACAACGGCATTGCCCTTCAAGAGATTATGCTCTTTGAGGTATTTTGCCAAATAGGCGATGATTTGGTCGCCGTTCAGCCGTTTGCCGTTTTCGTCGCAGATGATGATTCTGTCGCCGTCACCGTCAACCGCAATACCGAGGCGGCAGCCGTTTTTCACGACTGTTTCCGAGAGATTTTCGGTGTGTTGCGAGCCGCAGTTTTCGTTGATGTTGTAACCGTCCGGCGAATCGGATAAACTGATGATGTCGGCACCCAAGTATTTGAACACATACGGCAAAATGTCGGAAAACGCACCGTTTGCCGAATCGAGCGCAATTTTCATACCGCTTAACGCGCCGGCATCGGCAAGCGTGTTGACGGCGTCGAAATAGTCGTCAATGCCGCTGTCGGTAGCGATAATCTGCCCGATTTTTTGCGGGTCGTATTGCGGTTCGAGCGGTGCTTTCATCAATTCTTCGACCTTTGCGGTATCCGAATCGGCGAATTTGTCGCCGTTTTTGTTGATGAGTTTGATGCCGTTGTCTTTATACGGATTATGCGAAGCGGTAATCATAATGCTCATATCCACTTCCAAATCCGGTGTAAGCGTGGTGCAAAGCGGAGTCGGAATAATTCCCAAATCCAAAACGTCGATACCTTGCGATGTAAATCCGGCCGCCAGCGCGCTAAACAGCATTGTGCCGGAAATACGCGTGTCGCGGGCAATTGCCACGCGGTGTTTTTCGGCACAGAAATTGCGCCCCAAAACATTGCCGAGTTTGATACAAAAATCAACAGTCAGCGGGTAGGTGTTGGCAATACCGCGCATACCGTCCGTTCCGAAAAGTTTATCAGCCATTTTCCCCTCCGTTAATAAGAAAAAAAGCCGCGTTTGACGGCGGCTTTTTTAAAGTTAATGATATTAAAATACGTAACGTAAGCCGCCATAAAATTCGTGCGCTTTAACATCCATTTTGTGGATGGCACCCATATCATAATAACGGTAGCCGGCATCGACATTGAACTTATTCGTTACCTTCAAAGTCAAACCGCCGCCGACAGACCAAGTGAAACGAGTCGGAGTGTTGTTGAAAATACTGGCATAATCCTCTGTAGGTTCGCCAGGAATACTGAATTTATCGTGATATTTCATCTTTGTGAAACCGATACCGGCACCGACATACGGCGACCACCAATTATACGGCAAAATGTCGATATAATGATTCCACATATAAGATTGAGTTTGGAAAGACAGTTTAGATGTAGCAACACCGTCGGATACAGACCATTTATCTTTGTCACGCCAAACATATTCGAGTTCCGTGCGGTAGTAGTTGTAGCGATAACCCAAAGAACCGCTCAACATCCAAACGTGAGAATCCAAATCGTGCATATTCATGTGACTCTTTTTAGAGTAATCGTGTTTTGCACTTCCGGCACGAATGCCTGCATAAAAGCCGTTGCAATCGGCAAATGCGTCAGAAGACATAGCTAATCCGAGAACGATAGCCGATGCGGTTAATAAAAGTTTTTTCATAAGCAAAGCTCCTTTTCTAAACAATTGTTATATCATAAAAAGTATATGAGAATATTTAAGATTTCATTAAAAGTTGTGAAAATGCTTAAAAAACATTGATTTTATTTGTAAATCGGGTTATTTGTGAATATTGAAGGCAATCGGATAGCTGCGTCTCGGAAAGGAAAATCCGAAGATGAGGAAAGTCCGGGCTTCACGGGAACAAGATACCGGATAACGTCCGGCTGGAGTAATCCACGGGAAAGCGCCGCAGAAAATTACCGCCGCGCAAGTTCGCGGTAAGGTTGAAAAGGCGAGGTAAGAGCTCACCGCGTGCGCAGTAATGCGTGCGGCAAGGCAAGCCCTATCTGATGTAAGACCAAATTAGGAGGGTTCGGTGCCTTTGGGCATTGAATTATACGGGGTGTTTCCGGCCCGCTCCAGAGGTAGGTCGCACCAGCCAAGCGGAGACGTTTGGTGCAGATGAATAGCTATCGTGCAAAATCTTTGCCGCTTGCGACAAAGCAAATTGCATACAGAACTCGGCTTACAGATTGCCTTCAAATGTTGATTTTGGGAGTTATAAATGCAACAAAAAACATTGTCGAAAGAAGTTGAAATCAACGGAATCGGATTGCATAGCGGTTGCGCAAGCAAACTCAAATTTAAGCCGGCACCCGCAAATTCGGGGATTGTGTTTGTGCGCTCGGATTTGAGCGAGAATAATCGCTTTCCGGCGCTTTATTCCGCCGTGGTCGATACGCGAAACTGCACTTGCTTGGGCAACGGTTTGGGGCAGGTTGTCAGCACCATCGAGCACATTATGGCAACGTTGGCGGTTTTGGGCATTGATAATGTTGAGATTGAAGTCAATAATCCGGAAGTGCCGATTATGGACGGCAGCGCGAAGGTGTTTTATGAAGCACTCAAAAAAGTGCCGTTGGTCGAGCAAAATGCGCCGAAAAAGGTTCTGAAAATCAAAAAACAGGTCGAATTCAAAGACGATAAAGGCAATTATGTGCTCTTGAAACCGGCCGAAACCTTTAAGATACATTTTACGATAGATTTTCCGTCGGCAATTGTCGGACATCAGGAATTTGACGGCAAGATTACGGAAAACGCGTTTGCCGCCGAAATTGCACCGGCGCGCACATTTTGCGAAAAATATCAGGTTGATTATCTGAAATCCGTCGGTTTGATTAAGGGCGGCAGTTTGGATAATGCGGTGGTGCTTGACGGCGACAAGATTTTGAACGAAGGCGGCTTCAGAGTGAAAAATGAGTGCGTTAATCACAAAACACTCGACTGCATCGGTGATATGCTGACTTCGGGATATTATGTTATCGGGGAAGCAGAGGCTTTTCACAGCGGTCACTTCCACAACAACGAAGTGTTGAAAAAATTATTTGAAAATGTTGAAAATTACGAAATAACAGAGGGTTAAAATGAAAAAATATTATGCGGCGCTCGGCGCGTTTTTATTTTTGACGGC
>JAFYFJ010000075.1 GCA_017543835.1 Alphaproteobacteria bacterium
AACATTGTAATTAAAAACCCCTCAAGAGAGATTTTAGTGGTGGAGGGGGATGGATTCGAACCATCGTAGACGAAAGTCGACGGATTTACAGTCCGTTGCATTTGACCGCTCTGCCACCCCTCCGTTATATTCTTTCTTCAGGGGCCTTAATTAAGCAAGCCGACTTCGGTTTGCTCTTTGCTTATAATCATTATTTTTTCGAGAATGTCAACCTTTTTTTTATGTTTTGTTAAAATATGCGTGGTATAATCAGATAACATATTGAAATGAGGTAAAATATGACGATAATTACCGAGAATATAAATCCGAACACGCGTGAGATAGATTTGCAGAGCGGGGCAGAGATTGCGCGGCTCATCAATGCGGAAGATAAAAAGGTGGCGACGGCGGTTGAAAAGATTCTGCCGCAAATCGGCGCGGCGATAGATATGATTGCCGAGAAGTTACGCAACGGCGGCCGTATGGCGTATTTCGGCAGTGGGACCAGCGGGCGAATCGGGATTTTGGATGCGTCGGAAATGCCGCCGACATACAGCGTGCGCGGCGATATGGTGCAGGCATATATCTCGGGCGGCGAAAAAGCGGTGCGCTATGCGGTCGAAAATGCCGAAGACAGCGCGGAGTTTGCGGCCGAGGATGTGGCGGATTTTGCGCCGACCGATAAAGATGTGGTGGTGGCGATTTCGGCCAGCGGTAATCCGCAATATACGCTCGAAGTTTTGCGCTTGGTGCGGCAAAAAGGGGTGCAAACCATCGCAATAACATCGAATCCGGAAGCAAAATTTAAGCCGTTCGCCGATATATTTTTGTGTGCCGAAGTCGGACCGGAAGCGATTTCCGGCTCGTCGCGTATGAAGGCGGGAACGGCGCAGAAAATGATTGTTAATATGCTCTCGACCGGCGCAATGATTCGTATCGGCAAAACGTATCATAATTATATGGTGGATTTGCAGATTCATAACGAAAAACTGCGCGAGCGCGCCGTGCGTTATGTGTGCGAAATTTGCGGCGTTGAGGCGGCGCGGGCGGCAGAAGTGTTGCAGACGGCTGGGAACGTGAAAACCGCGTGTGTGATGCTCGTCAAACAGTGCGATAAGGCGCAGGCGGAAAAATTGTTGGCGCAAAACGAGGGTATTTTGCGGCGGATTTTAGAGGATAAATAGATGCCAAAACAGTTTTCGCGAACGGAAATGTTGCTCGGTGCGGCGGCGCTCGAAAAGTTGGCGCGGGCGCGGGTTGCGGTGTTCGGACTCGGCGGCGTCGGCGGCTATGCTGTCGAGGCGTTGGCGCGTTCGGGCATCGGACAGCTGGATTTAATTGATAACGATACCATCAGTTTAACGAATCTCAATCGGCAGATTTTGGCGACGCACAAAACCATCGGGCTGGCAAAAACAGAGGTCGCGGCGGCGCGGGTGGCGGAAATCAATCCGGCTTGCAAAGTGCGGACTTTTAACACGTTTTTTCTGCCGGAAAACGCGGCGGAATTTGACTTTACGCAATACGATTATGTGGTCGATGCGGTTGATACGGTCAGCGCGAAAATCGGCTTGGTGATGGCGGCAGATGCGGCCGGTGTGCCGATTATTTCGGCAATGGGAACCGGCAATAAGCTGAATCCGGCGGCATTTAAGGTGGCGGATATTTATAAAACGGCGGTGTGTCCGTTGGCGCACGTTATGCGCAAAGAATTGCGTAAGCGCGGGATTAAGCACTTGAAGGTGGTGTATTCGGAAGAAATGCCGCTCAAGCCGGTGCCGAATGCGGAAGTTGCGGCCGAATCGCCGAATCGGCGCGCCACCCCCGGCTCGACGGCGTTTGTGCCGCCGGTTGCGGGGTTGATTATGGCCGCCGAAGTGGTTAAGGATATAATCGGAAAAATTTAAAAACAGCCCTTGACTAAAATCGCGGAATCGTGTATTTATAGCTATATCAAACTATTATCTAGATACATCAAATTCAAAATATTACAATTATGAAACAGCTGTCAATTTCTGATGTGCGCCAAATTCTTTATGATATGAATGTGCGCACCGTGAATAACAATGTGCCGGACGAACAGCTCTTGGCTTCTGATTTTTGGTATGATTTGGGGATGGATGAACAACACGTGATGATTATGGCCGAAGACCTGCAACGTGCGCATCATATCTATCTGCCGCCGGAGGTGTGTCAGGCACTCGAGAGCAAGAACACGGTTCAAACTTTCTTGGAGGCGGCTAATGCCCTCTTGCAAGATTTGGACGAAGAATAACCTTTTAATGCCCGTGATGAAATATGTTTTTGACATCTTTCGTTTCGGGCGTTTTTTTATGCTCAAAATAACGCGCTAGGCCTCGTCGGATTGAAGCAAAAGCGAGGTGGCTATCAGCCATACAATCAGAGTGGGAGCGGTAACCGCAAGCCAAACCGGAATATAGCCGTTGAGCCCGAAAGCATACACAACCTGTGACGAAAAATAAAACGTAAAACCGACGACGATACTGATGACCACACGCCACATAATCGCCGAGCCGCGCAGAGTGTTTTGCAACATAAACACTGCCGCCAGCAACAGCATACCGATAAGCAAAAACGGCGAAAGCAACAAACTCAGGTAGCGCATCCAATGTTGGCGCGCCGAAAAGCCGGCTTTTTCGTAAAAATGAATCGTGTCCGGCAACTGCCAAAACGAAATCGCTTCCGGCTCGATAAAGTTTTCTTTGATGCGCTGCACATTGATGGTGGTTTCGTAGGCAAAATCGGAAAGCGTTTCCACCGGCTCGCCGCTGACCATAACCCTAACGTCTTTGAGGTGGAAAATATTGCCGTCAAGCGAGGCAAACGAGGCGTTGTAACTCTTTTTGATTTGCGAATTTTCATTGAGCTCGGTAATCATCACATCGCGCATCCATACCGATTTATCATCGTCTTGTTGCAAACTCTTGGCCTGAATCAGCAGGATTTTGCCGTCGTTGGTGGCTTCGCGTATCCATAAGCCCTTGCTCGAAAACAAGACGGCATCCGGATTGCGCGACTGCAAGCGATACGAGAGCGTTTCGTGCAATTCAAACATTTTGGCGGAAATCGGATTTATCAGCGCCACATTTAACAGACCTAAGCAAAATGTAGCAATAATCAGCGGGCGCAAAAAGGCAAAAATCGAAACACCGGTCGAGCGGATAATCACAAATTCGTTGTTTTTGCTCAAGCGCCAAAATGTCAGCATTGCCGCCACCATCAGCACAAACGGAAACACAATTTCCACCGTTTTGGTAATGCGCGTGACGGCATATTGCACCGTGAACCAAAAGGTAACATCTTCACGGCCGGAAACGCGGCGCAACGATTCTATCGTGTCAAACATCAAAATAATGCCGAGAATCGCAAACAACACGATAAAGAAATTAACGAGCAGTTGACGGGTAATATAGCGACTTAAGATTGCAAAAAATTTCATTACAACTCCATTGTTTCCGGTTCATCATAAAACGGGTTGGACAGGTAGCGTTCAACGCTGTCCGGCAAAATAACGACCACGTTTTTGCCTTCGTTTTCCGGTCGTTTGGCCCAAGCGATTGCACCGCAGAGTGCTGCTGCCGCCGATACGCCGACAGGCAGCCCCTCAAGGTGCGCGGCGGTTTTGGTCATTTCGAGCGCGGCTTTGCTTGCCACCGGATAAACTTCGCTCACGAGGGTTTTATCATACAACGGCGGCACAAATCCGGCACCGATTCCGCCGATTTGATGTGCGCCTTTTTCGCCGCCCGAAAGCACAGGACTTTCCGCCGGTTCAACCGCCATCACATAAAGGTCCGGATTAACCGTGCGCAAAGTTGAGGCAATTCCGGTCAGCGTGCCCGAAGTGCCGACACCGCACACAATCGCATCAACCGCGCCGTCGGTATCTTCCAAAATCTCGACGCCGGTTGTGAGCTTGTGGGCTTCGACATTGGCCGGATTTTCAAATTGTTTGAATTCGATAATGTTGTCGGAACGCTCCTTGAGAATCTCGACTTTTTTAATGGCTCCCGCCATGCCGTCCGCCGCTGGTGTGAGCATAACTTCGGCACCGAATTGACGTATCAGCGCGATTTTTTCGCGGCTCATATTTTCCGGCATAACGATAATCAGCTTATAGCCGCGTGCCGCACAAAAGGCCGCCAGTGCCGCGCCGGTGTTGCCCGATGTTGCCTCGATAAAAATCGTATCTTTGTTGATTTTGGAGAACGGCGCTTTGTTGAGCATATTGAGCGCAATACGGTCCTTAATCGAAAAAATCGGATTATAAAATTCGCATTTGGCCAAGATATTGGCTTTCAAATCGAATTTTTGCATCAATTTGTTCAGTTTCAAAAGCGGTGTTTTTCCGACCAATTCTTCAATAGAGTTATAGATTTTGCTCATTTTCTGACCTCACGATTAAATTTCCGTTGCCGATGCAATCGAAAGCGATTCAGCTGTTTTTGACCTCATCAACCAGTTTTTGCGTAAATTCGACCAAGCCGGTCTGACGCACGCGTTTCATCCGCTCGGCAAAGAAAATGCGGCGAATGGCCAAGGTGGCCTGTTCCGGATTATCGCAAATCAAAACATAGTCGTATTCTACCCAATGCTTCATTTTATCGACCAGCATATTCATACGTTTGTCGATGATTTCTTTGCTGTCGGTGCCGCGTCCTTCCAAACGGCGACGCAGTTCTTTGACCGACGGCGGCAACATATAAATCGACACCACATCATTCGGTGCTTTTTCTTTGAGCTGACGCAAGCCGTCCCAGTCCATATCAAACAGCACATCTTTGCCGACATTGATAAAGCCGTCGACTTCGCTGCGAAGCGTGCCGTAACGGCAACCGTATTGCGAATCGACGCATTCGTAAAAAGCATCTTCTTTGAGCAATTTATCGTATTCTTCATCGCTGACGAAGTAATAATCGACGCCGTTAACTTCGCCTTCGCGCGGCTGACGTGTCGTAACCGATACCGACCAGTTGAGGTGTTTATCCTCAGCCAAAAGACGTTTAATTACGGTGGTTTTGCCGGTCCCGCTCGGTGCTTCCATCACAAACATAATACCGCGGCGCACGTCGTTCAATTCATGTAGCAATTCACTCATTGTTTCCTCTTGTAAAATCAGAATATTCATACTAAACTCGGCTTATGTTAGAACAATTCTTTATAAATTTCCACAAAGGATTTAAGGATATGCAAAAAAAATTTGAGAATATTTTAATTACCGGCGCATCATCGGGTATCGGTGAAGCGGTGGCGCTGTATTTTGCGGCGCACGGGGTAAAGAATCTGTTTTTGAGCGGACGCAATGTCGAGCGGCTCAATGATGTGGCGAATCGGTGCAAGGCACTCGGGGCGACGGTTTATCCGAAAATCATCAGCGTATGCGATAAAGAGGCAATGGCGGCGTGGGTGGCCGAATGCGAACAAACGACGGCGCTCGATTTGGTGCTGGCCAATGCCGGCGTTTCGACCGGCGAAGAAACGCCCGAGAATATATATAACACGTTCAATACTAATGTTTTCGGGGTGCTCAATACGATTACGCCGGCAGTCGAGATGTTCAAAGCGCGTGCCGATAAAACAGCGCCGAAAACTATTGCAATTACGGCTTCGATAGCCGGTTATCACGGGTTGCCGAGTTGTCCGTCATACAGCGCGACCAAGGCGTGCGTAAAGGCCTACGGTGAGGCGTTGCGCGGCAGTTTGAAAGCCGAGAATATTGATGTGAGCGTGATTTGTCCGGGGTTTGTAAAGTCGCGCATTACCGATAAAAATACCTGTCCGATGCCGTTTTTTATGAGTGCGGAAAAGGCGGCGGAGATTATTGTGACGCGGCTTGAAAAAAATGTCGGGCTGATAGCGTTTCCGTGGCCGATGCGGTTGGCGACTTGGTTTTTATCGATTTTACCGAATCGGCTGACCGACCGGCTCTACGCCATTTTGCCGCATAAGGTGTAAAAAAAACGTCCGATACTGCCGTATCGGACATTTTTTTGTTTCTATTCCAGCACGCGCCAGTTTTGTTTTGGCGGGAACTGGCGGTGCCAGAATTCGCCGTATTTGACATCAATCTCGGGTAATTCGATTTTGATTTCTTCATAACTGCCGTCTTTGCGCTTCCAGCGGAAAACATCGGTCGTCGGCTGAAAATGATGACCGCACGCGTTTTTGCATTCAAGATACTGCGCAAACTTCATCTGCGGATACGGAACGGTATAGCCGTCTTTGTCGGCTTTGTTGCCGTAGCCCTGCGCTTTGCATTCCATAAGGTCGTTTACGACAAGCATCAAAAACTTTTCGGGCACGGTTTCCGGTATGACATATCCCGTTGTCAAGCTGAAGTGTTTCAGCTGATAGCAATCGCCGTAAAGGTTGCTGTGCTTGCAGTAGCTGAAACCGTGACCGTAATTGCACGGGAACTTCTTGAACATCGAATCGCTTTTCAGACGGGTGGGAAAGTTGCCGTGAATAACTTCGCCGACTTCGTTATACGAAAAGTTGTATTTCAACATCAGCTCGTGATGAATCCGCTCAACTCTGCCGCCGACAATACTTTGCACGACATCCAAAAAAATACCCCAGCCGTAGAGGGATATATTGCCCTCAAAGTCGGTTTCCTGCTTGACGATAACATTGCCTAATCCGAGCCAACGCACAAGGTGCTCGATGCGGTATTGAAACCATGCGGAAAAACGTTTGAGCTCCTCGGATTTAGCCGCCCCGTTAATACTCCATTTGCCTTTGTCCCATTCTTTTTCCATTGCCTCAAGCCACGGGTTGTCGGGAAAAAGCTTTTGCAAATTGGCGAGGGAAAAATCCATAAGCCATATCGGTCCGCCAAACTCGGAAGTTCCGTAACTGCTCGAAGTGACAACGGCGCGGAACATTTCCCACAACGTGTCATAATCATCAAGCATACTGCACTGGTTTTCATACCACAAATTCATTTCTCGCAGAACATTGTCTTGAGAAAGCGCTTTGATTTTGTTTTCTTCCATAATTGTAAAAATTTAAATTATTTGTAAATAATGCTTTATTTACAACGAGATTTAACACATTCCTGCGGAATATGCAAGTTTTTTAAGAAGATGTGGCGGGCGGCTAGTCGCCGGAGTATTCTTTTTGAAAACGTTGCCAGGCGGCGAGGGGGTCTTGCGCGCGTTTTTGCTCGACAACCAAGCGACGTTCGCGCGCGGCGGCAAATTTTTGGGCCTGACGCACACGCTGTTCTTCTTGCGGTGTCTGCGGTTCTTGCGACATCAGTTGCGCGGCGTGTTTTTGCTTGTAATCTGTCGGCGTTTCGGTTTGTTCGGCTATAAACTGCATTTTAGCGCGCCGTTTGCGTTCAAAAGCGTCGGCTTCGGCATTTTTTTCTTCCGAAAGTTCAAACATTTGATTAACGCTGCACACAAATAGTGTGGATTCCCGGCCGGATTGGCGCATTTTGCGATAGCGCTCGATGATTTGCGGCTCGAGTTCCTTTTGTTGTTTTAAGATGCCGAAATATTCCGGCGAATCTTTGCGTGCCGGCGGTTTTGGGAATTCAACCGATATGTCGTTGTTGATTTCTTGCAAATAAATCGAGCCGAAAAGCCGCGCGAGCGGTTGCTGACTGGTTTCGCGGTGCAACTGAATCCGGCTGAAAAATATTTGATCGTGAATAATGCCCTTATCCGGCGCAATATCAATATAGATTTCATCCGAAAACTTCGGTTGCGAACATACGACTTTATACTTTTTGACTTCCATTTTTATGCCTTGCACTTTCTTTTGCTCATAAACTCGCACCATTATACACGAAAACTTTGGCCGAGTCCAGAGGTTTGTATGCAAAAAAAACGCACCGTTTGTCGCGGTGCGTGAGTTTGTTACTGCTTCTGATTTTATATACTGATAATCAGAGATTTTACATCTTTCACCAAGCGCACCGGCACAATATACTCTCTTTCCACATCATCATCTTCGATTTCCACCACCAAGATTTCGGAAACAGATTTGAGCGGACTACGAGCCCCCGGGCTGATGTGTCTGAAAGCGATCGAGCTTTCTTGCGAACGATATAACAACGCCGTATCCCCGCCGTCATAAACAAACTTCGGATTCACCGGACCACCGACACGGCTGTCCATAAATATCCCAATTTCGCCTTTGGCGTTTTGTAAAATACTATAGCGGCCTTTTTGACCGACTTCATTCCCCAGAGCCATGTTTAACCTCATCAATTAAAATTCAACCGAAAAACATTTTAGCACAAAATTCTTGATAAATAAACAGGAATTTTATTGTTGCGGCAAATAAAGTTTTTGCCGAATTTTTGCGGTGCCGCTATTTGATATACGGCAGGGCGTTGACCAAATCTTCTTCGGTGTTGATGTCGGCCGGCGCTTCTTGCACCAGTTTGATGTTGTCGACGAGCATGGCGCGAACTTCCATCCCGTTTTCGAGCGCACGCAATTGTTCGAGTGCCTCACGTTTTTCCAACACACCGGTCGGCAACGATACCATTTTTTGCAACGATGCCGCTTTGAAAACGTAAATGCCGATATGGTAATACAAATCTTGGTTCGGGCATTTTTCCGGATTACGCGTATAAGGCGCGGTGGCACGCGTAAAATACAAACAACGCGCTTCTTTTTCACCGTCTTTGAGGCCCATAATGATTTTGACGACATTCGGATTATTCTTGTCTTCTTCGGTTTTAATCAGCATACCGCAGGTGGCAATATCGCAACCGGTGCGCTCAACCATTTCGACCAACGGCAGAGTCACTTTCGGGTCAACATTGATGTTGTCACCCTGAAAGTCAACCACTATGTCATATTTTGTGCCTTCCGGGTCTAAAACCTTTAGTGCGGCGGCAATACGGTCGGTGCCGCTCGGCAAATTCGGGTCTGTCAAAATCGCGGTGGCGCCGAATTTTTTGCACTCATCGACAATCGCTTGGTCGCCGGCGGCAATGGCAATATCGGTATCGAGCGCGTTTTTCACGTTTTCGTAAACGCGTTGCACCATCGTTTTGCCGTTAATCACGCGCAGCGGCTTGTTCGGAAGACGGGTGGCGGCCAATCTGACCGGCATTAAGGTAATTACTCTGCTCATTTTTTTATCCTTTGTATTAAAGTTGTCCGTATTGCGAATCGGCGCGTAAAGCGTCAAATTCGGCTTTGATTTTTGTAATTATGTGTGCTTTTTCCTCAGGCGCATATTTGCCGGTGGTGCGATTCCAAACCGTATCCGGCCACTCCGGGTCGCCTTTTTTGCGGCAGACAATATGCACATGAAGTTGCGGTGTCATATTGCCAATCATCGCCACATTATCTTGGTCGCACGGGAAAAGTTTGAACATCACGCGTTCGGCCAACGCAATTTCGCGCATCAGCTGAAAACGCTCGTCCATCGTTAAATTGGTCATATTTTGGGTGTTTTCTTTTTTCGGAACCAGAAAAATCCACGGGTAGTGCTTGTTATCTTCAAACAAAACGCGGCACAATTTGAGGTCGGTCACATAATCTTTGGCCGCCAGACCCGGCACTAATTCAAACGCCATTATTCCATCCCTCCGACGCTGTTGATTTGTATAACTTGTTTTACATCAATATTTTCTGCCTTGCAAAGCATTTCGACGGTTTTTCCTTTGGATATTTCTTCTGCCGTGACGCCCGTTTTGATACAGAGAATCGGGACAATTCCGGCATTGATGCCGCCTTTGACATCGGTGCGCACGGTATCGCCGACCATACAAGTTCGGGCTTTATCAACGGGAATACCTTTGTTGTGTAGCATTTGAAAAGTGTAGTCATAAATGTTGGCGTGCGGTTTGCCATATTCCAAAACTTCGGCACCGCGCTGGCGAAACATCTCGGCAAGTGTGCCGTTGCGCACGACAAACACCGACGGCGAATCCGGCACCAGCGGATGACCTTCTTTGGCCGTAAAGTCGGGGTTGGCATTTAATATCGGCAAGCCGAGCGCAACCGCTTGTTCGACAACTTCAACAAACGGCGCTTCGGTCAGGGTATCCCACACTTTGCGGCCGTCGGATTCTCGGTTCAGCACCGGCCAATAAAGGTCGGCATATTGCGGATATTTCGCCACATCTTCTTCGTATAAAAACGGCACGCCGCAATAGATAAAATCGGCCTCTTGCATGGTTTCGACCCGCTCATAAAGCGTATCGGCAAATGCCGCTGTGTGCGGTTGACCGATGACGAAATATTTGCGCGGATGTGGGTTGGCGGCAAAGGCAATATCGCCTTTCAGCAAATGGTGCCGCAACAAATCGCCGGACGACAGAAGGTAGTGATAATCCGTGCCGAAAGTCAAACCGCGTCTGCCGTAGCTTTCCATCAGATTTTGGTGCATTTGCGTTGAGTTTGAAATTACAATTACGGTTTTACCCTGTGAGACCAAAGAGCGCATGGTTTCGATGCTGCCGTCGTAGAATTTGCTGCCTTCCCAAAATACGCCGTAAGCGTCGAATAAGAACAAATCGAATCGGTCGGAAATCTCCGCTAAGCTTTTATAAATCATTGTTTTCTCCGCTGTTTTCCAAAATAGCAATACGCGCTTTGTGCGGAATTTTGAGCCGTGCATATTGCGGGTTGGTTGCAACAAATTCTTCCCATGCTTTGTGACTCGGTTTGCGTTTGGCACACAGCTCCGGAACAATCCAAATATTGCCGTATGCGCTGAAAATTTCTTTGCCGCCGAGAGTTAAGCCGGAAAACGGCAGTTTGCCCATCGCCGCAATCGCGTTTAAAATATGCTCGGCGCGCGGAATATAATCACGGCGACAGAGTTGTGCCAAAACGCGAAACTTAACTTCGCGGTGCCAAGCTAAAAAGTCTGTGTGCTTGAAACAATAAATGTCATTACCGAAATGTTGCACTTGGTCAGCGATAATTTGCGTGAGTTGCTGTTCGATATATTCTTCGGCGCTTTGCAAGCGGGCGGCGGTGTCGGCCAAACATTGCCACGTTATGCCGGTTTCTTGAATAAAACGCGGCAAAAATCGGCGCAACCTGTTGCGAAAATAGCGCACATCGTTGTTTGATTCGTCTTCCGCCCATTCGATGCGGTGCTCGGTAAGATATTGCCGCATGGTTTCGGGCGCGGTTGATAACAGCGGGCGGGCGATGATAATGCCGTTGTTTTCGCTGACGGGACGCATACAACACAAGCCGTCGAGTCCGCTGCCGCGTTTGAGGCGCATTAAAAATGTTTCGGCTTGGTCATTTTGATGATGTGCCGTCAGCAAAACTTTAACACCGTTTTGTTTGCACCACTCGGTCAAAAGTTGATAACGTGCCGTGCGCGCCGCTTCTTCAATGCCGGTTTTCGGTTTTTCGCTCGTCCACTCCAAAATATGATGTTCGATACCGTGCGCTTTCATTACCTCGGCAACATACGCGGCTTCTTGCGCCGCGCTCGGACGCAAATGATGATTGACGGTGAGGGCGATTATTTCATAACCGAATACGGTAAGTTCTTCTTTTGCCATCAGCACCAGCGCCAACGAATCGGCGCCGCCGGAAACGGCAACGGCGATTTTTTGCGGTTTGATATGGTGATGCGCAAAAAAATCCTGCACTTATCCGACCCTATTTACACTTTAATTTCAACCTTTCGGAGATGACTTTGGCTCTGATTTCGGCGTGTCCAGACGGATATTCGTCTTCAAAACTCGTCAGAATCAGGCAGGCGTGGTCGGTGTCGTTCATCGCCTCAAAAGTTGTGGCCAAACGATACAAACTGTCGGCGCCTTTATTGCCGTTTTTGTATGATTCGTAACCTTTTTTGAAGGCAACTTTGGCATTGCTGAGATTTCCCCGTTTCAGATAAATTTCGCCGAGCCAATATTGCGCGTTGCTGGCCAATGCGTTTTGCGGGAATCGGCTTAAAATATCCGAAAAAGCAAGCTCTGCCTCGTCATAATAGCCGGTGTTATAAGCTCTGAGCGCATTGTCATACATTGTTTGCGCGTCGTTTGTATTGACCAGATTACCGGCAATTTGCGTCGGAACGGCGACCGGAATCGAGGCCGGTTCGTTCACGGCAACCGGTTCGCCGTCAAGCGGTGCCAAATCGTTGCCGCTGATTCTTTCTCCGGCGACCGATGCGGCGGCGTTTGTCGCTACCGGTGCGGCATAAGTTGTCGGCAAATTCGGTGCCGGCGCACTCAACTCACTCGGAATCGGGCGACCTTCCAATATTTTGAGGCGAATTTCCATATCGCGATTATATCTTTCGATTTTTTCGTCATTGGCTTTGAGCTGATGTTCAAGCTCGTCCATACGACCGTTCAATTTGCGAATTGCTTCGTCGTATTCGCCGATTTTCCCCTGAACTTCGCTGTTTTCCGGAGAGGTTTTGGTGTTTTCGCGATAAAGTTGACGTTGCAAAACTTTGACGTCTTCACGCAAATTTTGCAATTCCTGTTCCATTGTTGCCGCATTTGCAAACTTTGGCAACAAAAGTGCGCTTAAAGCGATTGTGCAATACAGAATCCGTTTCATTTTTCCCCTCATACAAGTAAATTATGCTTTCTTTATAAAGTGTTTTTTGCAAGATTACAAGTCAAAACAAAAAAAGACGCAACCGTATAAGCTGCGCCTTTTAATGAATCTACTTTAAACTGTCGTATTATTCAGCTGAGCTGACAACTGTAACGGCACGACGGTTTTGAGCCCAAGCTGCTTCGTTGCTGCCGAATACAGCCGGTCTTTCTTTACCGTAAGAAATTGTAGAAATTCTGTGTTCTGCAACACCTTGAGCAACCAGGTATTGTTTTACAGCGTTGGCACGGCGTTCACCCAAAGCCAAGTTGTATTCACGGGTTCCTCTTTCATCGCAGTAACCTTGAACAATTACGTTCACATCATCGTGGCTCTTCAACCAAGCTGCTTGAGAATCCAAAGCGGCACGAGCTTCAGCCGACAAAGCAGAACTGTCTGTATCAAAGAATACAGTATCCGTTGTGCTTTCAGCAAAAGCGCGAGCGTTTCTCGATTCGCAATCAGCACCGCTGAACAAACCGCCGTCCGCACCAAATACGGAACAGCCAGACAAAGCTACGAGAGCTACGAACAAACTTAAAAGTTTTTTCATTTTATTTTCTCCATATGGTTTTTATTATTTATCGCATTACACGATTGTTTATTTAATTGTATAACAACTAATACAAAGACAACTTATGCAATAATCGTAAATTTTTCAATAAGAAAATTAAAAAAATAAACATAAAGTTTAAAAATGTGCATATTTTTTATGAAAATTGGTTTGGGAAAGGTTATTTTTTCACTTTGTAAGCCGCGTTAACGATGCTTTTTTGCTTTTCGAGGTCAAAATCGGCCTTAACATTGAGTTGCGGGGCAACCGCCGTAATGATTTTGCGCGAAATCGGCACGGCATTCCAACCGGCTGTGGTGTAACCGTAAGTTTCTTTGCTGGCTTTCGGGTCATCAATCACAACCAACAACGCGTATTGCGGATTTGATTGCGGAAAGGCCGAGATAAACGATGAGATACTCTTGCTACGGTCGTAGCCGCGACCGTTTTTGTTGAGCTTATCCGCCGTTCCGGTTTTGCCCATAACCTGATAGCCCTCAACATTGGCGCGTTTGCCGGTGCCGCGGGTGACAACCGCACGCAACAATGTGCGCATCGAATCGGATGTGTTTTCCGAAATGATGCGTTTGCCTTTATGTTTGACATTTTGCAAAAGAGTCGGCTGATGATAAATGCCGCCGTTGACGATGGCCGAAAAGGCGGTAATGATGTGCAACGGCGTTGAAGAAATACCGTAGCCGTAGCTGATGGTAACCATCGAGGTTTCGCCCCAGTTCTTTTCGCTCAAAAACCACGGCTTTGCCAGTTCCGGCAACTCAAATTCGGTCAGTGCCTTATCCATATTGATGCTTTGCAAAAACTTGCGTTGGAATTTTTTGCCGACGCGCATAATCTCCAAAGTGGAGCCGATGTTGGATGATTCTACCAAAATATCTTCCGGCGTTAAGTAGCCGTGCGAGCCGTGCGGGTCAGTTACGCGCAGGCGATGAACGTGTATCGGGTGTGAGGTATCGAATCGGTCGGTTGTTTTGACTTTACCGCTTTCCAAACTCAAGGCGGTGTTGAAAACCTTAAATACCGAGCCGGCTTCATAAATGCCTTTGGTGGCAAAATTAAAGTGTTCCGGCGAACTGATGTTTTTGTTGCTGTTCGGGTCATAGTCCGGAATGCTGGTCATTGCAATAACCTGTCCGGTCTTAACATCCATCAAAATGGCGGCTCCGCCGGCGGCATTAAATTGCTCAACACCGGCAACCAATTCTTCGCGAATCGTATTTTGAACGCCGATATCAAGTGTCAGCGATAGCGGTTTGGTCGAGGTGGTCAGACGCTCGTTCATCGATTTTTCGATGCCGGCCGTGCCGATGTTGTCGGCGTCGGTTAAGCCCAAAACGTGCGAAAACAGATTTTGATGCAGATAAACGCGCTTTTCCGAATTTTCAAATTCGAGTCCCGGTATACCCAAGTTGTTGACTTGCGCCTGTTGCGCCGGTGAAATATCGCGTTTGATATAAATAAAAGCGCCTTTACGATTGAGGCGACTCAAGAAATATTCATAAGATTCTTCCGGAAAAATCTCGTTTAATTTGGCGGCAACTTCTTCGGCGTGACGAACCTGTTTGGTGTTGGCATATAAATTAACCGTCGGCAGAGAAGTGGCGATGATTTCGCCGTTGCGGTCGGTAATGTCGGCGCGCATGACCGGATTCTTAAAATGAAAGATATCGGCGGCGATTTGGTCGGTGATGGCTGTATCAATATTGATGCCGTTGCCCAAACAAACATAAGTTACGCGGATACAGAGTGCCAAATAAATTGCGGCAAAGCAACACAATGTGAACCAAGTGCGTCCGCGACAAGTCGAAACATTGTCGTTTTCGGTGGTGTAGCTTTTCGCGGTAATGGCTCGGCGCGAAATCTTTATCTCCTGCCCCGGAAGATAAAATTTTTCATCTTTACGCTTTGAAAAACTGACATTGAAACCCATTTTAATTCTTCTTAACTTCTGCTTTTACGAGTGTGGTTAAACTTTTTTTATCGGTCTTGACGATTTGCGTCGAATCGTTGCTTTCGTAATTGAAGTGTAACGCAGAATAGTTAATAATTTGTTCAGGTTTTGCATTTTCTAATGATAATTGTTCGGCGGCAAGTTTACGCAAACGGTCCGGCGCATTGTTTTTGCTCCATTGTGCTTTCAAAACGTGAATGTCCGAGATATCCTGCTGGATGTTGCCGTTAATGACGGCTAAACGACGTTCCAAGCCCTGCACTCTGTTCTTCAAAACCGAAGAACC
>JAFYFJ010000008.1 GCA_017543835.1 Alphaproteobacteria bacterium
AAAAACAAGCCGTTAAAAATGTTGATTTATGGCAACAACTTGATGAACTGGTGCAAAAACACGAAATCCGTTGGATTTGGGTTAAAGGTCATAACGGACATGCCGAAAATGAACGTTGTGATGCTCTGGCGCGCGCCGAAGTTGAATTGCTAAAACAATAAAAATTTCCGTTTATAACTTGCATTTTATACTTTGTAAATTTTTGCCTTTGCGCTATATTTTCGTACATTGTGTAATACGTTTTTTAATGAGGAAATAATGACAGATTTAACCGAAGAAGAATATTTGCAAAGCGAACAAGAATATAATGCCGATTCCATCAAGGTTTTGCGCGGTCTTGATGCAGTAAGAAAACGCCCTGGTATGTATATCGGCGATACCGATGACGGTTCCGGCTTGCACCACATGATTTATGAGGTTTTGGATAACGCGATTGATGAGGCTTTGGCCGGATATTGCGACCAAACGCTCGTAATTTTGAATCCTGACGGCTCGGCAACCATTCGCGATAACGGACGCGGAATGCCGGTTGATACCCACAAAGAAGAAGGTGTTTCCGCAGCCGAGGTTATTATGACGGAACTTCACTCCGGCGGAAAGTTTGATAACAATTCTTATAAGGTTTCCGGTGGTTTGCACGGCGTTGGTGTTTCGGTTGTGAATGCTCTTTCTACTTGGTTAAAGCTCAAAATCTGGCGCAATGATAAAGAATATGTTGCCGAATTTACTGACGGAAACGTGGTTGAACACGTTCACGTAGTTGCCGATGCCCCGAATCGTCACGGCACGGAAGTAACATTTTTGCCGTCGCCGAAAACATTTACGCAAACCGAGTTCAGCTTTGAAACCTTGGAGCGCGCCATCAGAGAAAAAGCTTTCCTTAATTCCGGCGTATATTTGAAACTTATTGATAATCGCGGTGCCGAGCCGAAAGAGATTGACTTTCATTACGAAGGCGGTCTGTCGGCATTTGTTACTCACCTTAACAAATCAAAAGCTCCGTTGCATGAAAATATTATTTCCATTACAGGCGAAAATAACAGCATTCAAATCGAGTGCGCGTTGCAATGGACTAATGCCTACAACGAATCAATGCTGTGCTTCACCAACAATATTCCGCAAAAAGACGGCGGAACGCACTTGGCCGGATTCAGAGGTGCTTTAACGCGTACAATTAACAACTATATTCAAGAAAACGGCTTGTTAAAGAAAGACAAAGACATCATCACCGGTGAAGATATGCGTGAGGGTTTGACCTGTGTATTGTCGGTTAAGGCGCCGGATCCGAAGTTTTCATCGCAAACCAAGGACAAACTCGTTTCTTCCGAAGTTCGTCCGGTGGTTGAAAGTATTGTCGGCGACAAGCTTAAAGAATGGCTTGACGAGCACCCGACTGAAGCAAAAACAATCGTCGGTAAAATATTAGAGGCTGCATCAGCGCGTGAGGCCGCTCGTAAGGCGCGTGAACTTACTCGCCGTAAAGGTGTATTAGATATCGCTTCTTTGCCGGGTAAATTGGCAGATTGCTCGGAAAAAGACCCTGCTCTGTCGGAAGTTTTCATCGTTGAGGGAGATTCCGCCGGCGGTTCGGCAAAACAAGGACGCGACCGCAAGAATCAGGCAATTATGCCGCTCAGAGGTAAAATCTTAAACGTTGAACGCGCCCGTTTTGACCGTATGCTTTCCTCAGCGGAAATCGGTATGATGATTACGGCATTCGGTACGGGAATCGGCCGCGATGACTTTGATGCCGACAAATGCCGTTATCATAAAATCATTATCATGACCGATGCCGATGTTGATGGTGCGCACATCAGAACATTGTTGCTGACTTTCTTCTATCGTCAAATGCCGGAACTGATTCGCCGCGGGTACATCTATATTGCTCAGCCTCCGCTCTATAAGGCAAAACGCGGTAATTCGGTAATTTATATTAAAGACGACCGCGAAATGGAAGACTATTTGATTCACGGCGGTTGTGAAGATGGTTATTTGGAAAAAGCCGATGGCGAACGCTTGGTCGGCGAAGACTTGATTAACTTTGTTGAAAGCACGAAAAAAGCTAATGCTATGATTAAGGCCTTGACCTTAAAAGCGCCGGAAAAAATCGTTGAGCAACTGGCTATCCACGGTTTGTTTAATCCGGCGGTTCTGCAAGACAAAGCAACATTGCAATCCGAACTTGTCAAGATGGCTGAGCGTCTGGATTCTCTTGAGGCTGAATACGACCGCGGTTGGAAAGCCGAAATTAACAGCGAGGGCAGTGTCGTATTCTATCGCGTTCTGCGCGGTGTTAAAGAAGAGCACGTTATCGGCGCCAATATTTTAGAAAGTCCGGAAGGCAAAGTTTTGAACGATATGCACGACTTTTTGGTTGAAAACTTTGAGCATTCGTCAAAACTCAATACCAAATCGATGGGCTTAAAGCGCGTTGACGGACCGGTCAGCTTGATGAATGCGGTAACAGCCGCCGGAAAGAAAGGTATTTCTATCCAACGCTATAAAGGATTGGGCGAAATGAATCCTGAACAGCTGTGGGAAACCACGCTTGATCCGGAGGCTCGTTCATTGTTGCAGGTTAAAATTGACTCTATTGAAGAAGCCGATGAGGCATTTTCAACCCTGATGGGCGATGTGGTTGAACCGCGTAAAGAGTTCATTCAAGAGAATGCCTTGAAGGTCCAGAACTTGGATATTTAAGATGCGTTATAACAACAAAAAACCTCTTTACCATGAGTAAGGAGGTTTTTTGTAAACTACCAAATCAGTCGCAACCAAAGACGCTTCCACTTGGGATTGCGCTTGATACTGGCGATATCTTCGCCGTCATACGAAACATACATTTCATCGCCGGGAGAACATTTGAGCAACGACTGAAAAAATCGGCTACTCTTCGGCACATTTACCGAAAAAGCGGATTTGCGATAATAACGAACACGAAGTGTAACGTAAACAGTCTGTCCGTCCACTACAACCGGTTGAGGTTTTTCTTCAACAATGGCGCGAAAACATAGTGCGCCGGCTTCAATTTCTGACATAATAAAAAATATTTAAGATTAAACAATAATTCATATTTGCGACAACTATAGCATATAAACTATTAAAATCAAGAGAAAAAGCGGCGGGGAATATCCTTCGCCGTGCTTTTTGTTTGACAAGCTGCAAATTTATGCTATAAAAATTATGCCGGCTGCGCAATAGCCGGCAAATTTTAACCAAAACGAACAGAGTTAAACTCAACTTAACTTTATTCTGAGGTTAAGATAGCACACTTTTTAATTAAAGTCAAGCACTTTGTTAAAAATGCGTGCGTGAGTTTGGCTTTGTTCCTTATCTATAAGGATACAAAAAAATGATAATAAAAATTGTTTTTATTATTCGCAAACTCAAATTTTTCTTAATCGTAAAGCGATGAGAAAAAGCGGCGGAGAACCTTTTTCCGCCGTGCATTTTGTTTGACAAGGGAAAAAATCGTGCTATAAAAATTATGCCGATGGGCAAACATCGGCAAATTTCTTAACACAGGAACAAAGTTAAACAGTTCTTAACTTTATTCTGAGGTTAAGATAGCACACTTTTTAATCAAAGTCAAGTATTTTGTTAAAAATGCGTGCACGAGTTTGGCTTTATTCCTTATCTATAAGGATACAAAAAAATGATAATAAAAATTGTTTTTATTATTCGCAAACTCAAATTTTTTCTAATCGTTAAACGATGAGAAAAAGCGGCGGGGAGCTTTCCTCGCCGTACTTTTTGCATTTTGCCATTTTTCTTTTGACTTTTGTGATTTTTTCTGCTAGTCTGACTTCAGAGTA
>JAFYFJ010000076.1 GCA_017543835.1 Alphaproteobacteria bacterium
AGCTAACAAATATTTCAACATTCTTTCTTCCTTTAATTCAAAATTTGCTTGGATTATATAAAAAATGTGTATATAAATTATTAAAAATCTATAAAAATGGCAAGAGGAATTTTGCGCTATGTTCAAACCCGAATATCTGGATATGTCGAAAATCGTGCAATCAGCGAAAGTGGTGCGCCTGTTTGACGCTGTGGAAGAACACGGCGGCACGGTGCGTTTTGTCGGCGGTGCGGTGCGTGATACACTGGCCGGACTGAGCGGATTCGATTTGGACTTGGCCACCGATTTAAGCCCCGACGAGTTGGTCGAGGCCTGTCAGGATAACGGCCTCAAAACCATACCGGTCGGTATTAAAACCGCCACCATCGGCGTTGTTGTTGATGATAAAATCGTGGAAGTGGCATCCTTGAAACGCAGCACGATTATGGATAACGGCCGACGCATTATGGAGTTTACGGACGATTGGAGTGCCGATGCCTCGCAACGTGACTTGACGATTAACGCGGTTTATGCCGATTTGCGCGGCAATGTTTTTGATTATTACGACGGCATTACCGACTTGGAGAAAGGCATTGTGCGCTTTATCGGGAATCCGGAAGACCGTATCAACGAAGACCCTTTGCGTATCATGCGTTTTTTCCGCTTTTATGCGCGTTTCGGGAAAACACCGATAGATGCCGAATCGCTTGCCGCCTGCGTAAAATTGAAAGACAGTTTGCGCACCATTGCCATCGAGCGCGTGCGTGACGAATTGTTCAAAATATTGATTACGCCGAACGCCGCGGCCGCTATGAAATTGATTTACGATAACGATATTCTGGCATATTTTCTGCCGAAATCGCGCCGTTTGGATGCGCTGGAACGTTTGAGCAAACTGGTGGAAGATATGCGTTTTGAAGGAAATTTTCTGCGCCGCCTATTTGTTTTGTATCAGCCGACACCGGCCAAAGCCGAAAATATGGCCAACACCTTGCGCTTTACCAAAAAACAAAAAGAAATATTCGTGCGTTGGGCCAAAATTGATGTTAAACCCGAATATCTGAATACGCCGAAACCGCGGTTGCAATTCATTTATCGCTACGGCAAACAGTTTTGTTTAGATAAAGTTTTGCTCGGCGCGGCAATTTACGGTTACAAAAATATCAATGTCGGTGCGGTGTTGCAACAAATTGAAAATGCGGTTATGCCGATTTTTCCGGTGCGCGGGCGTGATGTTGTCAATGCCGGTATCAGCGGCGACCAAAAAATCGGCAAAATTATGGATAGATTAGAGCGTCAATGGATTGACTCCGATTTTAAGATGACCAGAGAAGAATTGCTGCATTCAATTCAAAATCAATAATATAAACGAAGTATATTTTTAGCAACTTGGCACTTTTGCCCACCGTTTATTTCAACACGTTTGGCTCCGCCGTTAAAATTGAGGTAATGGCAAAGTTCTCTACTGACACCTGACAGCTCGACATAATATTCGGCAAGATTATCCGAGCCGACATTCCATTCCAACCCTTTGAATCCGTCAAAATCCAAATCCGATTTTTGAATACCTCTGTAATCACCGAAATATTTTGTTTGAATTTCTGCATTAAGCTCAGCCAAACCTTGTTGAACCTGAACATTGGAAAGCGTGCGTTGCATTTTTTCAACTCCGGCAACCGAAGATGATGTCATAGCCCCCTGAATCCCTAAAGAACCGAGAATATCAACAATTTGTGCCTTGGCTTCAACTGAAAATGCCATACATATCATTGCAATTAAATACTTTTTCATCAATTCTTCTCCTCTTAAACTTCGGCACACAACAGCGCCGCGCCGATAATACCGGCATTTGTGCCGCATACGGCCGGTTTGACCGCCGCCGGATTATGCGGTTGCAACAACGCCATCGTGGCCGTAATTTTAGCATAATCCACGATTTGTGCCAAGCTGCCCGAAAGTGCAAAAACTTCGGTATCCAGCAACCCGTTCAGCAATTTTAAGCCGGCGAGCAAATTTTCTTCCCACTCGTTATAGGCCTTACGCGCATTGTCATCGCCGCCGCGCGCCAGCTCATAAATCTTGAAACAGTCGGATTCGGAAACATCATATTTGGCGCCGAGTCGTTTCAAATCGCGTCCCGAAAACGGAAAGCTGACTTCGCCGGTTGCACCGCATTTGCCGCGCAAAATACGCCCGTCCGCAATAATGCCGCAACCGGTATCGGTGCCGAGCGTCAGCATAATCCCGTGTTTGACGCCGCGCAAATTGCCGATTTTATACTCCGCCCACAGTGCCGCGTTGGCGTCATTTTCAACCACAACCGGCACCTTAAAAATCGCGTTCAAATCAATATTTTCATACCCTGCCGGCAGATTATTCGGCTTGCCCTGCAACTTATTTGCAAACACCACACCGGCGGTTGCCAACGCAAAACGGTCGTATTGATATTGCGCCGCCGCCCGTTCGAAAATCGCCTCGATTTCTTGCGCCGTCGATGGTGTCGGAACAGATTGAACCGCCGTCAAAATTTTGCCGTTTTCATCAACCAAACCGTGCGCAATTTTGCTGCCGCCGACATCAAAAGAAAGTATTTTTGCCATTTTTCCCCTCTTTCAACCTCATTAAACAAAGAAAACGGTCTGCCGTCAAGACAAACCGTTTTCTTTATGCGCAGATTTACATTTTGCTGATTTCAATCACGTCATCGATGTAACGCACTCTGAAATTCGAGAAGGTGGCCCATTGTTTGCTCAGCGGCACAACAATCGTAATTCCATACTCGAAGTCATCGGGATAGTCGCTGAACACGCCGGTTGAGAGCCCTAAAAAGCCGATGACTTTTGCCGTTGACTTACTTTCGATGCGCCAACCGACCGCGCACGAACAGTTTCCGAACACACAGGGCGTGCAAATCACACCTTGCTTAAAGTGCTCTTGCGCCATCCGTTCAACATACTCTTCTGCCAGCAAATTCTCGTCAACCTTGACTTCGGTGCCGGCCATTGTCGTAAATGTAATTCTTTTCATATATTTTGAGTTTTGAAATAAATAATAATTCGTTCTAAAAAAGAGCTCGCATACCTTTCCTGTCAGAATACGGGAGCTCTGAAAATGCGGTTTTCTTTTTTGCGACTACTGTGTAAATTGCGCTGTAAAGGACAATTCCCATTTTGCTTATAGTGACCGCAAGGCCTACATAATCGATTGGTATTCGCCGCCGTTCAAAACCGCCCACAAATCAAAGAACGCTTTTCATCTAAAGGATATGTTTATAATAAGAAAATCGCTTGCAATATACGCCGAACTTTTGCAAAAAGCAAGTGTTTTTATACGGCGGCGGGTCGGAATTTTCTTTGTTCTTGACAACTTAAAATATGTGCGCTAGCTTTTCCGGTAGAAAAAATATAATTACGATATGTTTAACTGTATGAGGGACGGGAACAAATCAGAACCTCTTAAAAAATCCCGGAAATTATGAATAAAGAGATTATCGGCAAAAATATGGTCGCGGTTACCATGACTTGCCTGACTTTTATTTTTGCGGCACTTGCCGAACATTACGATGTATTTACCGTCGGCTTTAGAGAAGCACCATTGGTTTGGCCTGATGCACTTATAGCAGTCGGAGCAGTGGTATTTTGCTTTGTGGTTGCCTTGGGAATCGGTTGTATGGTTGCACCGCCGATAGCAATGGTATTGCTGATGCCGTTGGAGGTATGGAAAAACATCTCGGAAAAGCACGGCAAATGGCAACATCTTATCAATCTGTTTTTGCTTGTTTTGTGTGTTGCATTTATGCTTTATGCCATCAATTTGGTGACGATTTTGGAACACCTTTCCGGCGAGCACTTTAAGCAAATGCCGACTTTCGGCGGTTTACTGGCCGTGTTCTATGCGTGGATTATCGCCATCGGCACCATCATTTTGTTCGGCTGGCTTAGTGGTCTGACCGACGCGGTAATCGCCTTTTTCAAGCGCTGCGCCGAAGCCGAAGCAGAACGTCGGCACGAGCAGGAAAAGCTGGAACGAAAGCGCGAAAAACGCCGTCTGCGACGCAAACGCGGCAGAAAGCATAAAGCCCGACCGCAAGCGGAAACGGAAGAATCCGAAGCCGTTGCAAGTGCCTAACAACAAAAGCCCTGACTTATTCGGTCGGGGCTTTTGTCGTATATAAAAACTTTTAGATTGAACTTTCGATAATTCCGCCGCCCAAAACAATATCGTTTTGATACAACACAACCGACTGTCCGGCCGCAATCGCTTTTTGCCGATTATAGAACTTAACCTCGATTTTACCGTCCGGAAGCGGAGTTGCCACCACCGCCGTCGGTTGCTGTGACGAGCGGATTTTGGCCTCGCACTCCAGCGGTTTATCCAAACCCTCAAGCGCCGACCAGCACCACTCGGCCGCGACCAAGCCGGAGCGTTCACATTCTTCTTCAAAACCGACAATAACTTCGTTTTTATCCTTATTGAAGCCCAAAACATAGAGCGGACGTTCGGCGGCAATTCCCATACCGCGCCGCTGACCGACCGTATAATTCCAAATGCCCTGATGTTGCCCCAAAACACGCCCGTCGGTCGTCACAAAATTGCCGATTTGCGGTTCGTTTTGCAAAATATCGTTAATGTCGCCGCTGTAAAAATCCTGACTGTCCGGCTTGTCTGCTACCTGTAATCCGTAGCCGAGCGCCAGTTGCCGCACTTCTTTTTTGGTATAAGCGCCGAGCGGCATCATCACACGCGAAAGTTGCTCTTGATTAAGCCGATACAAAAAATACGACTGGTCTTTGGTATGGTCAACACCGCGCTTGATTTCATAACGGCCGGTTGTTTCATTAAAGCTGATTTGCGCATAATGTCCGGTGGCAAACTTATCAAACTCTATACCTTGCGCCCGCGCTTCTTCCGGCAAGGCGTTAAATTTGATGTATGAGTTACACATCACACACGGATTCGGCGTGCGTCCGGCCTTGTATTCGCTTTTAAAGTTTTCGAGCACCATCTGCTTATAGCGCGCCGAGCAGTCCAGCACATAATACGGAATACCGAGCTGGGCGCAAATTTCTTTGGCCGCCGCCACATCTTGTTCTTCATGCGGCGAAAAACACGAATCGGCACGAATATCGCCGCTGAACTTCGTGTTTTTATCCCATATCGACATGGTGGCGCCGATAACCTCGTGCCCCTGTTCCTGAAGCAAGCGCGCCACGGTGGACGAATCCACGCCGCCGCTCATTCCGACTAAAACTCTCATCTTTTTCCTTACAAATAAAAAACTGCGGACAGTATAACCGAAGTTTTTAAAATTGCAATATGCGGTTTTTGATTGAGCGCGCACGTTTTCCGCAAAAAACTTGACTTTAGCTAAAAACAGACGTATTTTGAGCGGACAAATCAAATTATTTTTTAACCCTTAATTATTAGCTTATGAAACCAAAATTATTAACCCAAAGGCAGCAGGTCGGTATTTTTAACACCGCAGACCCTGTTGCCGTAATGCGTGAGTATGTATCTTTTTCCCAAGACGTATTGTTTGTTGCTCAGCGAAGACTGCACACGGAATCTCTCGAAAAATTCAGCAAAGATGAGGAAAATGTAACTGAAAGCCGGAAACAACTTTTTCAAAACCTGTCGCAAGAAGATGCCGACAAAATCTATTTCAGGCTTAACGGCCACATTTATCCGGAGGTTTTGATTAAGATGTTGGATACCTTCCCTAAGGAAGTTTCCAAGGAACTCCTGCTCGAATACGCAAAGTATTGTCCGCTCAAACAAGAAGTTATGATTCGCGCCATCAGCGTTTTAGGCAAAGATGCCCGAGAAATCATCTTGACGATACAATACTTGCGAACGGAAGTTTTCAACAAAATCCACCGCGTGTTCGGCAAAGATGAACTGAAGAAGATTCTCGTCGATTTGGCCCGCAGAGATTTGGATATGGATGATGCCATCGAGGCCAAGATTCCCCGGATATATTCCGGCGAAGATTTGAAAGAGATTCTGAAGGCCTTTATCGCGGGCGATGTGCCGATGTGCGGGGAGATGTTCAGTAAAATCTTTGATGTCTGCTCTTCCGGAGAAGAAATCGAAGAACTTCTGCAACAGGCGCTTGATAACGATATGGATATCTGGGATGAAACGCTCGATAAAATCGTTAAGTATTTCCCGCCGGAAAAAGCCAAGAAGTATTTGGACACTTTCTTTGAAGAAACTTCTCCCGGTCGTAATTTTTACGAGGATAGAGAAAAATACTACGAAGCTCTGGAAAATAAAAAAGGCCGCCGTTAAAGCGGTCTTTTTTTGTAATAATAAGAAGCAACTGTTCAACACTACCGAAAAAACAGGAATCAGAGTGTAAAAGAAAAAAATAACTGTTGCTTAACTAAATAATTCCCTATTATCATAAAACAAAATGTTTGGAACCATCTACGGGAAGTTGGATAATGTTGACGTATATTATTGCACTTTTAGTATTCGTAGCTTTTGTATGTTGCATATATTACACACCTATACTTATAAAAAAAATATTCGATATTTTAAATAAAAGCGCGTGGAGCTATTTTGTTAAAATATGTATTATAGTCGCTTTTGCGGGCGGCGTTATGTATTCATCGCATCTTTTCTCACAAAATAATGTAAATCTCGAAAGGTTAATTTGTGATAAAACGACCGATATTTGCATATATAGCATAGCCAAATACGGAAACAACGAATTTCAAGAACAGAGCAGATTTCCTATATCGCCCATTAAATCAATCGTGTTGCAACAATACAAAGTTGAACATCTCGGGCGCTTTGGTAACAATTACACCACAACGCATTATGTTATAAAGTTATCTGAAGATTATGTTACCTACTTCGATTATCCGATTCATTTTGATAATCGTAACACGGCACAGAAAGCATCAGATAATTTTGAATCCTTTCTGCACAATGAAGATCATGAATACCGTGATTTCGCAGACCATCATGTAGAAGAAATGTTAATATTTTTATTTATCGCGGCGGCTTTGGTATTGTTTATAGCACTCTACGAAGATTTCTGCAAATGGCAAAAAACAAGAAAAAAGGATGCAAACGAATAAGCTTCATCCGACTAATTTGGCAGAAATAAAAAAGGCCGCCGTTAAAGCGGTCTTTTTTATTAACCTGTTCGGTCGGACTAAAACGGAATATCGTCGTCCAAATCTGACGGTGTGGTTGCACTGCTGTTATCCCAACCGGAATTGCTCGGTGCCGAAAATACATCACCGGCATCACCCATCGGCAACGAATCGCCGCTACCGCGACCGTCAAGCATAACCATTGTGCCGCCGAAACGTTGCAACACAACTTCGGTCGTATATCTGTCTTGCCCGTTGTTATCTTTCCAAGTGCGCGTTTGCAACTGGCCTTCGAGATACACCTTCGAGCCCTTGCGCAAATATCTTTCGGCCGTATCCGCCAATTGCTTGTTAAAAATCACCACACGGTGCCACTCGGTGCGCTCTTTGCGTTCGCCCGTGTTTTTATCACTCCACGAATCCGAGGTCGCAACGCGCAAGTTCACAACCTTATCGCCCGAAGTCATCGTGCTGACCGTCGGGTCTGCGCCCAAGTTACCGACCAAAATTACTTTATTTATGCTCATAGCCA
>JAFYFJ010000077.1 GCA_017543835.1 Alphaproteobacteria bacterium
CAAAAAAATGCTATCTTGTCAACTTCCGATTATACAAAAATTTTACGACATATTAACTTTCCGCGGCTATAATGTTCGGCAAAGGAGAAGAAAATGGCTTTGGTTGCGCCGAGTTTGTTGGCGGCTGATTTCGGACGTTTGTTTGAGCAAATCGCACTGGTGGAAAACGCCAGCGCCGATTGGTTGCACTTTGACATTATGGACGGGCATTTTGTGCCGAATTTGAGCTACGGTGCCGATTTGGTGCGGCAAATGCGCCCGATTTCCAAGCTGTTTTTCGATGTGCATTTGATGGTAGAGGAGCCGCTTAATTTTCTGCCGATGTTTGAAAACTGCGGTGCTGACCAAATTACCGTGCATTATGAGGCAAGTGCCGATTTGTCGGCGGTTGTGAAGTGGCTCAAAGCGCGCGGCATAAAGGTCGGTATTTCGCTCAAACCGCAAACAAGCGCCGATGTTTTGGCTCCGTATATGGATGACATTGACAACATTTTGATTATGACGGTTGAGCCGGGGTTCGGCGGGCAAAAGTTTATGGCCGATATGTTGCCGAAAATTCGCCGTGCGCGCGAGCTTATCGGCAACCGTAACATAACGCTTGAAGTCGACGGCGGAATCAACGCTGAAACCGCCGCACTCTGCACGGCAAACGGAGCAAATGTTTTGGTGGCCGGAAGCGCCGTTTTCAAGGCCGAAAATCCGGCTCAAATCATTCAACAATTACAACTTTCGGGAGAACGATGATGGCAACGATTTTAATAGCGGAAGACGAACAGGCAATTTCGGTTTTGCTCAAATATAATCTCGAAAAAGTCGGCTACGATACAATTTGCGTGGCGCACGGCAATCGCGTGCTGTCGGCGGTTGAAAAAAATGTGCCGTCGCTGATTTTGCTTGACTGGATGTTGCCGGAAATCTCGGGTTTGGAGTTGTGCAAGATTATTCGCAATAATCCTGATTGGAAAAATATTCCGATAATTATGCTGACGGCCAAAGGGCAAGAAGAAGATAAGGTGGCCGGACTTTCCGCCGGTGCCGACGATTATGTGACCAAGCCGTTTTCGGTGCCGGAATTGCTGGCGCGCATCAAGACCAACCTGCGTCGCTCGACCAATATCGCTTCTTCCATCAAAAAAGAATATGTGTTTCAGGATATTGTCTTGAAAACGGTTGAGAAAAAGGTGTTTCGCGGCGAAAATTATGTGCAACTCGGTCCGACCGAATTTCGTATTTTGCAACTGCTGATTTCGAACCCGCACCAAGTATTTTCACGCGATGAAGTGTTGAAAACGGTATGGGGACAGAGCATTTACGTTGAACCGCGCACGGTAGATGTGCATATCCGCCGCCTGCGTAAAGCGCTTAACGAGTTCGGGCCGGATTATATCCGCACCATCAGAGCCACCGGCTATTCGCTCGACGACCATCAGGTTGAAGAATAGATTATTCCTCATTATTATACATCTTTTGCGCCGCAACATAATCGAATTTGCCGCTGCCCAATAACGGCGGTTTTTTGGTGAAAAACACCTCGCGCGGAATCCATAATTCGCTGATGCCCTGTTCTTTGAAATACGCTTTGATTTTGCCAACCGCGGCTTCTTCGTTTGAGGTAATCAGCACCAATTTTTCGCCTTTTTTCTCATCCTCAACCGCAATAATGCCCTGTTTGGCGTCCGGATACATCTGGTCCAAAAGCTGTTCCACCGCCGTCAGCGACACCATCTCGCCGCCGATTTTCGCAAAACGTTTGGCACGCCCGCAAATCGTCATATACCCCTCATCATCAAAGCTGACAATATCGCCGGTGTCATACCATTCATCCGCCTTATCCAAAACTTTCGGCTTATCGGCGCGCATATAGCCCTGCATCACGTTATCGCCCTTGACCAACAAACGTCCGCCCTCATCGACACCATTGACTTTTTCCAGCCGACATTCAATGCGTGTAAGCAAACGTCCGACCGTGTTTTCTTTATAAAACATCGGGGTATTGACAGCCAAAACCGGCGCGGTTTCGGTTGTGCCGTAACCCTCAAAAATGCGCACGCCGAATTTTTTGAACCACATTTGCTCCGTGCGCTCTTTGAGCTTTTCACCGCCGACCACCGCAAAACGCACCGAGAAAAAGTCATACGGATGCGCACGACGCCCATAGCCGTAAAGAAAAGTATCGGTTCCCAAAACCGCGGTTGCCTGAATATCATACGCCACTTCCGGCACAATGCGATAATGTAGCGGCGACGGATAAAAATAGGTTTTGACCCCGTAAAGCATCGGCAACAATGTGCCGACCGTTAAGCCGAACGAGTGAAACATCGGCAACGCGTTCAAAATCACGTCGCTCGAATTAAACGGCACCGCCAAATGCAATTGTAATGTGTTGGCGAGCAAATTGCGGTGCGAGAGCAAGACCGCTTTTGGTAGGCCCTCGGAGCCGGAAGTGTATAAAATCGCCGCCGTATCGTTTGCTTTGGCCGCTGATTTACGGCGTCGCCAATAGCGCCACAACCCCGTCAGTTTGTCGTCGAGCGTTATCTGCCCCGCCAAATCTTCCAAATAAATTTTTTCGCAACCGGCATTGTCGGCACAATCTTCCAAACGTTGCAATTTACCGGCTTCGATAAACTGCCGCGCGGTAATCATTTTTTTGAGCCCGACGGTTTTGATGCACGATGTAAATTGTTTATCGCCGAGCGAAAAATTCATCATAACCGGCACTTTGCCGACACTGTGCAACGCCAAAAAGCTGACCAATCCGGCCAAGCTGTTCGGCAACAAAATCCCGACATATTTTTGTTTGGCAAAAAGGCGTTCGAACACCGTGCCGAGCACATAAATTTTGAGCAACAACTGCTTGTAAGTCAGCGTTTTCTGCCCGATATCCGTCGCCATTTTGCGTTCGCTGCCGTAAATTTTTTCGGCGCGCAGAAAAGCATTAAACAGCGGCATATCAATATCGGTCGTGTCATAAATCATATTCGCCATAATATCGTGCAATTGCAGCGCCGCCTGTTGCCGACGTTCACGCGCACTCAAACTGTCGTCGGTCGTGATTTTTTGCGGCGGCAAAATCGTCAGTGTCACTTGCGGAAACATTTTGGCTTTCAGCAAATGCGAAATATACGACAGCTTCGAATATTGCGGGCCGTCGATGCGCACCGGCACAATGTTCGCGCCCGACTTTTCAGCCACCACGCCGGTGCCTTCAAAAATCTTCATCAGACTGCCGGTGACGGTAATACGCCCTTCCGGAAAAATCATCACCGTGCGTCCTTGATTAATCACCTCTATCAGCGAGCGAATAGCGAGCGGGTTTGTCGGATTCAGCGGATAAAAATTCACCAAACCGCCGAACAAACGCACAAACCATTTGCGCTCCCACGCGGCATCTATCGCAAAAGTCATTTTGCGCGGCAGATAGACCGCCGCCAACAAGCCGTCCAAAAGCGAAATATGATTGGCGACAATGAGCGTTCTTAAGCCGGACTTTTCGAGATTTTCCAACCCGACGACACGCACGCGGTAACAAACGCCGAGCAGCATATAAAACAGCGAACGCACCAACGAATCCGGCAACAAACGGCAAATGTAAATCGCCACAGCAACACTCGCCAGCGCAATCATCAAAAACAGCTCGGTAATGCTGAGCCCGATGCCCATAAACACGGCCGAAATCACCGCCACCAAAACCATCCCGAGCGCGTTGATAATATTGTTGCCGGCAATTACCGACGCCACGCAATTTTTCGGCGCCCGCTTTTGCATCAGCGCGTTGAGCGGCACCACATACATTCCGCCGAAAAAGGCAAACGCAAACATAAAAAACGCCAGTGCCTGACTACGCGGCAAAGCCATAAAATCACGCACCGAAACCGTTTCTTGCGGTGTGACATAGCCCGTCGTCAGCAAATAAATCGCCAGCGCGCACACACTCAACCCGACGGCGCTGAGCGGCACATAGAGCACCGAAACCCGCCCTTTGAGCAAGTGATTGCACATCAGCGAACCGGCACCGACACCGAGCGCAAACAAAATCAAAAACAACGTCACGACTTCCGGCTCGGTGTTGAAAAACTTGCCGCACAACGGGAAAATATTGGTCGCAAAAAATGCGCCGAGCATCCAAAACCAAGTTGCACCGATAATGGCGCGGAAGATAATCGCGCGCGAACTTATCAGCTCGATATTGTCTTTAATCTGCTTAAAAATGTTAAAGTGGATTTTTAAGTTTTTATCCGCTCCCGGCGCGTTCGGAATCTTATAAGCCGCCGCCATCCCGATAAGCGAACAGGATATCAGCAACGCAATCGCGGCATTGACCGACAACATCGTGCCGAGCATTGTGCCTAAAATAATCGAAATATAAGTGCTGCCCTCAACATACGCGTTGCCGGCGATAAGTTCTTTTTGGCGCAACAACTGCGGCAACAGCGCGTATTTAATCGGGCCGAAAAAGGTTGACTGCGTCCCCATCAAAAACAGCAAAACTATCAGCAACGGCACACTTTTGGTCAAAAACAGCGCACCGGCACCGACCATCAGGCACAATTCGGTAATCTTCAGAATCCGCACCAAAAACGCGCGGTTGTATTTGTCGGCAATCAGCCCCGCCAACGCCGAAAACAAAAAATACGGCAGAATAAACATACCGGCGATAATGTTGGAATAAACGCTTGCCGCCTGCGAGTCGTTCGCCATCTTAAACGCCACGAAAGTCAACAATGTGTTTTTGAAAATATTATCGTTTAACGCCCCGAAAAATTGCGTAATAAGGAGCGGCACAAAGCGCGCTCCTTTCCAAAAATCCTTATCCATAAAATCCTCGTATTAAATCTTAGAAATTCCAAGCCAAGCCGAACAGTGCACGATAGTCGTTAGAGGCCGCGCGATGTTCCGGATTAACCCGAACATCAAACTCACTGCTGATGCTCAAATTATCGTTGACCGCCTTGTTTGCATAAAGCGCAAACTTATATTCGCGCTTATTCGGCTTCATACTCGCCGCATATTGACGGCGATATACCGTATCCGAATAATCATCGCGGCCGCTCGCCATATCGACACGCAACTTACCGTGCTCTATCCGAAGCGGTGACGAGATTCTGAAACCGAAGTCCGTCGTCTTGTCATAGCGATAATTTGCATCTACCGCAAAACTGTTGCTGAGCAAAGTTCCCGTCTTGAGCATATTCGAATTGAACGACTGTGCTTCCGTCATACCTTGATAGTAACTGCCGCTGAACGTCCACTTTTTGCCCGCCTTATATGCCGCCGTCACACCTGTATAATAGGTCCGGCTTTCCGGCAATCCGAACGCACCCGCACCGTTCATACCCAAGAGTGCTTCGTCTTCATAAAGCATACCCGAATTAAACGATAAGTTTAACTTTTTGCTCGCACGGAAACTCAACTCCGTATCCACCGCATACGCCGTTTTCTTAAATGTGCGGTCGTTGAAATCCTTATCCCCGTCATACAAGCCGTTACGGCCGCTGACCGCCTGTAACTTAAAGCCGTATTTCGGTGTAAAGTCATAGCCGATATGTGCGCCGTAGGCCGAGTTAAACGACATAAACGGATTATTCATATCCGCCGCTTTGCCGCCGACCGTGCCGTAATGCGTGTTTTCGCTAAAGAAAAAGCCGCTTGTGACTTTGCCGTTTTTGAAGCTCGTATCCATAAAGCCGAAACTGCCGGCACTACCCAACGGTGCTTCCGAATAAGCAAAGCTGATGTTGCCCTCTTGTTCGTGCTTAAGTCTAGTATTCGGAACAATGTGCGCCACATCGTTTTTAAGTGCCTTATAGCCCGAATGTGTGGTCGAAATATAGCGCGATGTCGGCACCTCAAACGGACGATAATAACGGTCGAACAAAGTAAATGTTTCCGGCAACGCATCCAAAAACGGAATACTTAAAGAAGACGGAAGCACCAAGTGCGTATCGCCCATATACACATACGGCGTATAGACCGTTGTGCCCTCAAGAGTCGAAACACCTGTTTCCGGCGTGATATATGTTGTGACCGCTTTGCCTAAATCCAACAAGCCCGCGCCATATTTACTCTCGCTGTAATCGGTGGCCGCCGTTTTGTTTGCCGTTGTCAGCAAAATCTCGACAACTTCCGACGAGTGCAAATACGGGAAAGCCGAGTGCATAAAGGCAATACTGCCGGTTACGACCGGTGCGGCCTGCGATGTGCCTATCATGCCGCCGAAATCCGTCCCGATTGCATCACTTGATGGAATTGCCGACCACACCATCTTGTTTGTGGCCGTTGTCTTATCGGCATTTCCGCCCGGTGCGGCAATACAATATGCCGCCGTGCTGCCGCAAGCGTTGGAATATGATGCTTTTTTATATTGTTTGACCGAACCGTCGTCGTTCATTTCAACATCTACGGCAACAACCGTCATCATCATCAATTTGTTAAAGTCAACCGTTCGTATCGTATCTTGTTTCCAATCGTATACGCTTACTTCGCCCAAATTTTTCAAGCCGGCCAACATCGTCGGCTCGGAATAGTTTTCGTTGCCGGCCGCCATTACCCAAATCATACCGTCGGTCGCCGTATTGCCGGTCAGCGAACTCTGCGCCGTTTTATAAGAATCTATTGTATCTATCGCCGCTTGCAACTCCTGCTCGGCCATCAGCATCGTGAACTGCTGCTTAATCAGCGAGGCATTATAAATGTCTTTGGCATCGGAGCCGACACTGATATTGATGGCCACCGCGTTTTTCTTCAGCGCTTCGGCCATCGGCAGATAATACGGTGCCGCCAAGTCATAACGCAACGCAAAAATATCGGTGTTGGAAAACGCTACGCCCATCATTCCGTTGTTGTTCATACCGGCCGCGATAATACCGGCAACGTGCGTGCCGTGCATATAGTTGCCCGGGTCGGCCTTCTCCAAATCGACACCGTTCAACGGGTCCGGCGAATTGACGTATGCGTCGCGGTCATAATCGGACTTATATTTGGAGAGCCATTTATCCATAACTTCTTGGGTGTATATGCCGTCGACGAATATTTCGTTGCCGGAAGAATCCAAAAGTGTTCTGACCCAGCCGCCATCATTTTGCGAAATCTTCCAGCAGTTCGAATTATCGCCGGTGCGACACGGACCGTAATCAAAATTCATACCCGAGATTTTGCTGTTGTTGTTGTCATCCAAAAATTCCGAGTGTTTAACCATTACACCCGAATCCAAAACAGCCACGATATTTTTCTGTGTGCCGAGTTTGCTCAACAAACTTTTATTGCCGCCGTGACCGTAATATTTGCTGAAGGCCTCAGACGCACGAATACCATCCAAGAAATTGGCCGATTTATAAGTTACACCGTTTTCAACAAAGTCATCCGAAACGGCATAGCCGGAAAATTCGTTATAGAAGACGCCGCCTTTTTTGCGAAAATCATCTGACGCGTAATAATAAAATTCGCTTGTATCGCCGCCGGAGTTTCCACCGGAGTTGCCGCCCGAATTGCCTCCCGAGTTGCCGCCGGAATCGCCACCGGAATTTCCGCCCGAATTACCGCCGCTGTTTCCGCCAGAATCACCGCCGGAGTTGCCACCCGAATTACCACCGGAGTTACCGCCGCTGTTTCCGCCCGAATTGCCGCCGGAACTACCGCCGCCGTTGTCGCCGGAGTTGTCGCCGTTATCGTCGCTGATATTGCCTGAGTCATAGCTTGAGGAATTATTATTGGAAGAAGACCCGCCGCCGCCCGCCAGGGCAACAATCGCAACGCCGCCGATGACGGCCGCCGAGCCGGCATAAACCAAAGTGCGTTTATCATATCGGGTGCTCTTTGTCGCCATACAATTTGCTTGCGTATTGGCGCCGTAACGTGCCAGCAAATTATACGCATTCCACTGTTGTTTTGCGTATGCTTTGCACAAAGGTGTTTGTCCCGAGCTGTCTGCGGTATCAATAGAATAACCTCTTCTTAAATATGTTTCTATTGTGATGTAATCGCCGGATACTGCGGCCGCATAAATATTATCGCCGACACCGTATGCAAGCGCGCTTGTCCAAAGCGTCCCGCCGAAAACCAAGCTCATTATCCCAATTCTACATTTCATAACACAACCTCATTGTTGTTATTCCGTAATCTCATTTTATCCCTGCCACAATGTCTTAATATCATAAATCCCGTATGCCTCGGCCAGCAATATTGCACCGAGCAAAATCCGATAAATCGCAAACGGCAAAAAGCTCCATTTTTTCAGCCATTGCATCAAAATATAAATTGCCATAATCGAGAAGATAAACGAATATCCCATCACATTAAACGCATCGGCGATTTGCCCCATATTTCCTTCTTGCCACAGCAGATAGCCGGTCAATAGTCCGGCTGCCAAAATCGCCGGTATCGACAACAGCATCGAAAACTTAGCCGCCTCACGCCGTTCCATACCTAAAAAGCGGCACATCGTAATCGTAATGCCGGAGCGGCTTGTGCCCGGCAACAAGGCCAAACATTGCGCCAAGCCGATTAAAAACGCATCCTTAAATTCGAGATTTCTGATTTTGCGCGCCGTGAGCGAAGCGCTATCGATGAGCCATAGTAATATGCCGTAAATCAAAATGTTCCAACCGATAAGCTTTGTGTTGCGTAACCAATCCGTGCCAAAATATTTGAGTGCCGCGCCGGCAAAAACAATCGGCAAAGTTGCCCACAACAGCAAATAAAACAGCTGACATCCTTCGTTTTTGAAATTCGGTAAAAACTTGCACTTGAACACGCCTTTGATGATTTCCCACAATGTCGGCGCAAAATATATCATAACGGCAACGATTGAGCCGATGTGCATTGCAACATCCATCGCTTGCCCTTGGTCCGGAAAACTCGTGAATTTAGAAAACAAAATCAAGTGACCGGACGAGCTGACCGGCAAAAATTCGGTTATTCCCTGCAAGAGTGAAAGTAGTATTATCTGCATTTCGGTCATTGTTCGGCTGTATCCCCCATATATGTTCCCTCTATTTTGCGGCAAGTTTTTTCGTTTATATCGAGCAAAGAATGCGGACGAAAACGCACATTGTTCAGCGATGCGCCCCAATGCAAATGCGCGCCGGTAACCCGTCCGGTTTTGCCGACCGTGCCGATAACATCGCCTTGTTTAACCGTATCGCCCTCTTGCACCTTGGCCTCTTTGAGGTGCGCATAAATTGTTTGCAAGCCTTGCCCGTGGTCAATAATTACCATATTGCCGGTGTAAAAATAATCTTTGCCGCTCAAAATCACTTTACCGTCGCTCGCGGCTTTGACCGGCGTTCCTTCCGGCGCGGCTATATCGGTGCCGGTGTGCGGATTTTTCGGTGTGCCGTTGAAAATGCGTTGGTTCCCGAAATGTCCGCTGATTCGGCCATCTATCGGCACAATAAATCCTTTGCGCCACGCATCGCCGGCAACATAATGCGTGACCGAACGACCGACATCCTTCTGCTCGCGCTTAATTTCCGCCAAATCGGCCGCGGCGGTCGGCGTTACTTTAGATTGTGCCACGCCGTCAATACGTTGAATATCCCATGTGTTCGGTGCGATTTCAATTTCATAATGCGTCACATAATCCGTCCCCGGCACCGAGTCGAATTTAAGCACTTTCGGTGCATCACGATGCAACGCCGCCAACGTTATGCCGTCGGTCGTCGGTTGGTAATTCTTTTTGCCGAGATTATTTTCAACGGCGATTTTTTTAGCGTTTGCATCTTTAATCAAAATCAGCTCGCCCTGCCGCAAATCGCCGCAAACTTCAAGCGCGGCGGCAGTATGCACTGCTCCCGTCAGCAAACTAAAGATTATCAAACAAATCGCCTTGAACCGCATAACTCTTCTCCGTTACTCGGGCCTTGATTATTCCGTCCGCGAAACGAAGATGTAAATTTTGCGATTTTTTGGCGCTCATCGTATCATAAATTGTTCGAAATTCACTATCCGATATCCACGCAAAGCCGCGCTTTAAGACAGAGTTAATCGAAACAGACTCCAAGCGTAATGCCAAGTTTTTCAAACTTTCATTCTTCGTTTCAATTAACTTTATAATGTAAAAAGGTTTCAAATTCGTCAATTTTAAAGAATTTTTTTTATCTTTCAGCAAATTTTCAAAAGCCAACTTCAAACGTTCGCTTCTGTCATCGATTTTTTGCTGATTTTCCAAAACAATTTGTGACAGCGGCGGAATCCCGCGTCCCAAGGCCTCAACATATTGTTTCAGCTCGTTCAAACGGCGTTGCATCACATTTTTCAAACGCAAATCGGTGGTAAGCAAACCGTTATATATTTCCGCTTTTACCGGCACAGCAAACTCGGCCGCACCGGTCGGAGTCGGCGCGCGCACATCAGCCGCATAGTCAATCAGCATCGTGTCGGTTTCGTGTCCGACCGCCGAAATCAACGGAATTTCCGAATCGTAGACCGCACGCACCACCGCTTCTTCATTAAACGGCCACAAATCTTCCAAACTGCCGCCGCCGCGCGCCACAATCAGCACATCCGGCCGATACGGCGAGCCCTCCGGCTGCGCATTAAAGCCCTTGATGGCCGCCGCAATTTTATCGGCCGCACCCTCGCCTTGCACCGCCGTCGGCCATACCAAAATCCGACACGGAAAACGGTCGCGAATACGATGGATAATGTCGCGAATAACCGCACCGGTCGGACTGGTTACCACGCCGATGGTTTGCGGCAAATACGGGATTTTCTTTTTGTGCGCCGCATCAAACAAGCCCTCTTTTAAGAACTTCTGCTTGCGTTCTTCCAACAATTTCAGC
>JAFYFJ010000078.1 GCA_017543835.1 Alphaproteobacteria bacterium
CGGTCAACCAACTCAGTCCGCAGATATGCCGCGCGGTGCGCGATGATTTGGCTAAAGGACACACCACCTTATTGGCACAAGCCAGAGACCGTATTTGCAAATACATCTGTAAAGGCGGCATGACCATTGAAGAATTTATCAACAGACATGTGAAAGACAATAACGTTCGCGACCAACTGTTGTGTTATGCCAATGTTCAGCCGGGGACGATTTTGTTTGAAGAAGTGCAAGCGGGTAACCTTTATGCCCAAGCCATTGAAGCATATAGCGAAGGCGATTACGCCAAGGCCTTGAAGGGCTTCCAACAACTGCGTGCCAACGGCTATGACGGTGCCGATTTGCGTTGCGATATTGCCATAACGCACTATCACCTCGGGCATTATGAAGAATGTATTGCCGAGTCGCGTGCCGTTTTGGAAACCGGCGAAGAATATCTGTATCCGCGCGCCACATTTAATGCCGGCTTGGCATACGAGGCCATGCAAAATTACGAGCGCGCCAAACTTAATTACGAGCGCTCGAAGCTGATGGCCGAAAAGAATCAGGTAAACGATACATTGAAAAAAGTGTATCAAAATGCCATCAACCGCGTCGACAGCATCATTAAGAGCAAACAACCGAAGACCGTCCCGCTTTCTAAGCCGGCACAAAATACCAAAAAGTCGGAAGCCAAAGCCGCGGCTAAGTCGAAGGTAAATCCGAAAGCATCGACCAAGACGAGCACCAAGCCGAAAACAAAAGCCAAAACAATACCGCAAAAAATCATCTCGGCCAAAAAAGGCAAATCAAAATAATTTTTTATTGACAGACATAAAACAATATCGTATACAAGGCATAACTTTGAATTATGCAGAAATTTTTTATTGATATATTTATGTTTTCGTATAGCGTTTAGCAAATAACATGATGTCTGTCATGTTAGGAAGATTCGGTAATATTTGATGTTGTGAAATATCGTATTATCATTGAACCATATACACTTATTTATTATGTTATATTGAATTGTTTTTAATTCGATATGTGGTTTTTGTTGCGAAACAAGAATACACAAGATTGAATAAGCCGTCGTGAGATTCCTTATCCAATCCACTTACAGATTAAGAGTAGAACACTAAGTCCCTTTGGTCGCGCACCTTCGGGACTCTTTCTTTTTTAAATTGAAATATTCTCTGCCGGCGGCGCGTTTATTTTTTGGGCGCACTTTTTGCTTTTTTCGCGATTGTCTTTTTAGCGGCAGATTTTGCAGCCGGCTTCTTCGCTTTTACCGGCGTCGTATTTGCAATGCCGAGAGCCGTCGCCATTTTTGCACCCACCCGCGTTTTTTGCTCTTTTTTCAAGCCGGCAACAAAGTCGATTTTATCTTTTTCAAACAAGCAGATAACCGTGCTGCCCATCAAGAACTTGCCGATTTCGGCGCCTTTGTCGTATTCCAATTTTTCGCGTTCATAAGTTGTAACGCACACATCGTATGAGCCGTTCGGCGACACCACGCCGTCCCAGTCGGTGCTGACACTGCCGACAACCACCGCACCGACAAAAATCACCGCCATTCTGCCGAGCGCCGTTTCAAACAGGCAAATCACGCGCTCGTTGCGCGCCAAAAGTTCCGGTATATGCTTGGTATAAAGCGGATTAACCGAGAACAACTCGCCCGGAATATAGGTCATTTTGAGCAACCGTCCCGCAAACGGAATATGCACGCGATGATAGTCCGACGGCGACAGATAAACGGTCATAAATTTGCCGTTTTCAAAATATTTTGCATCGTTTTCATCGCCGAGCAAAGTTTCGGTCGTAAAATAATGCCCTTTGGCCTGCAACATAAAATCGGCCCTTAAATCGCCGAACTGACTGATTCTGCCGTCTGCCGGAAAGACAATACTGTTTTGAGCGGCATCAATCGGACGTGCATTCGGCTTGAGCGGGCGCGTAAAAAATTCGTTGAAAGTTTCAAAATCTTCGATATCGCCGTCCATTTCATCAAGATTTATCTTATAATGTTTGGCAAATTGCTCAATGGCAAAAGTCGTGCAGCGCCCGAGCTTTGCATTAGCCAGAACCGACGCGCCCCACGAAATCAAATGTTTCGGCAAAAAATATTGCAAATTGACTTTCAAACCATCCAAACTCATTTTCCACTCCTTGACATATAAGTCTTATTCGTAAAACGCCGGTGTGTCAATGTTTTTTTGAAACATATCGCAGGATAAACAGATAATAAAATCGGCATTTTAAGCGTAAAATTTGATAATTTTTCAAAAAAATACACAGAAAGCAAAAAAAAGTATAGACATTCTGAAAAAAGTATATTATAAAGCACTTCGAACCGATGGTCAGATAGCTCAGTTGGTAGAGCAGAGGAC
>JAFYFJ010000079.1 GCA_017543835.1 Alphaproteobacteria bacterium
GAAATTCAGCAAGAAGAAGTGCAAACTGTCGGCGAAATGTTGCGGAATGCACGTTTGAAACGCGGCATCACCATTGCCGAAGTCGCAAATGAATTATGTATTCGCAAATCTTATGTGACGGCTATCGAAGATATGGATTATGCCAATATTCCGCCGGTGCCTTACGGGGTCGGGTTTATCCGTAGTTACGCGCAATTTTTGGGGCTTAACAGCGACCGGATTATTTCGTCGTATCGCCAATTTATGACCGAAGAAAACGGCGGCAAAAAAACGCCGAACGAAGAAAGTGTCGAAACTTCTAAGCCGCATTTTAAGCATATTTTTCTCGGTTTGTGCGGTTTGGCGGCGCTGTTTATCGCGTGGTCGGTTATGCCGCTCAGCGAACAGGTCGAGGAGTTTCGCGAAGATGCTGCAAGCGTTGTGGCGACGCCGGTTATTGTCGAAAATGATGCCGATGCGGAGTTGATTTCGCAGTTGCAGGCAGAAGATGAAAAAGACGGCGAGACGATTATTGCCGACGAAACAACAGAAGCGGAAGATGCCGAAGCAGATGAAATTGAAGAAAACGAAACAACGGAAGAAACCGCATCAGAAGCGGAGGAAGTCGATAAAACATCGATGAAAATTGTGGTCAGCGGTCCGACTTGGTTGGAATTAAAGCAAGATAAAACGGTTTTGCTGGTCGGTCGGGTTTATGACAACGGGTTTGAATATGTCGTGCCTAACGAAAAGGGTTTGCGCGTTACGGTCGGCCGCCCGCATAATGTCAAGTTTATGGTCGGCGATGAAGAAAAGCCGGTGGTTTCGGTGATGAAACGCAAAAATGTCAGTTTAGATGAATTTATGCCTCAGGCAGAACAGGAATAGAAAATAATGGAAAAAGTTCAATGTGTGCGCGGCACCTATGATTTATACGGCGCCGCCAAAAGAAAAATGAAAAAAGTTGTGAGCGTCGGCTCGTCGGTGGTGGAAAAATACGGCTTCGAAGAAATCGAAACGCCGATTTTCGAATTTACCGAAGTTTTTGCGCGCAATTTGGGCGATACTTCGGATATCGTGACCAAAGAAATGTATTGCTTTGAGGATAAGGGCGGTGAAAGTTTGACCTTGCGTCCGGAAGGCACGGCCGGTGTGGTGCGCGCGTTTGTTTCTAACGGTATGCAACAAAATCTTCCGGTAAAGTTCTATTATCACGGCCCGATGTTCCGCTATGAACGTCCGCAAAAAGGGCGTCAGCGCCAGTTCACGCAGTTCGGTGTTGAGCTGTTGGGGGTAGAAACGCCGCAGGCAGATATCGAGGTGATTGCGATGGCGTATGAGTTTTTGGAAAAACTCGGCTTAAGCGGACAAGTCACGGTAGAGATTAACTCACTCGGTGATGCCGAAAGCCGCGATGCGTATCGCGAAAAACTGGTGGCGTATTTGAAAGAGCATTATGCCGAACTTTCCGAAGACAGCAAAAACCGCTTGGATAAAAATCCGTTGCGCGTGCTGGATTCTAAAGAAGAATGCGATAAGGCGGTGGTGGAAAATGCACCGCTCTATGCCGACAGCTTGAACGAAGCGTCTAAAAAGTTTTTTGCCGATGTGTTGCGCGGGCTGGATTTGCTCGGTATTAAATATCGTGTCAACAATCGTTTGGTGCGCGGGTTGGATTATTATTCGCACACGGTGTTTGAACTCACAACCGATAAGCTCGGCGCGCAAGGCACGGTGTTGGCCGGCGGTCGCTACAACGGTTTGGTCGGGCAAATGGGCGGCGGTGATGTTGCCGGTATCGGTTGGGCATGCGGCGTGGAGCGTTTGGGTATGCTTTTGGAAGAAGATGTGTCTTTGCCGCGTCCGGTGGCGGTTATTCCGGTGGGCGACGATACTTATGAGGCCGCACTCAAAATTGCACACGATTTGCGTTTAGCCGGATTCGCGGTTGAACAAAGTTACAGCGGTAATATGAAAAAACGTATGATAAAGGCAAACAAAGCAAATGCCCTTAAGGCCGTTATTATCGGCTCGGACGAATTGGCGGACGGCACGGCGACAATTAAGGATTTGGACAGCGGCGAGCAAAAAACGGTGGCGTTGGCAAATTTAATTAAGGAATTGCAAGAATGAATTTAGATGAAAAATTGGCAAATGTCGTCAGTCGCTATGAAGAAGTGCAGGCGCTGTTGGCAACCGATGTTTCGACCGACGAGTTGGTTAAGCTCAATAAAGAACTTTCCAATCTGGAGCCGGTGGTTGAAGTTATTCACAAATATCAGCACCATCAGCAGATGATGGCCGATGATAAGGCCATGATGGAAGATGCGTCGCTCGATAAAGAAATGCGCGATATGGCGGAAATGGAATATTATGAAGCCAAAGAGCAGTTGCCGGTTTTGGAAAAAGAAATCAAAGTGATGTTGTTGCCGAAAGACAGCGATGACGAAAAGAACGCGATTCTCGAAGTGCGTGCCGGCACCGGCGGCGATGAGGCCGCGTTGTTTGCCGCCGTATTGTTTGAAATGTATCAGCGTTATGCGCAAAAACAGGGTTGGCAGTTTGAAATTTTGGATTCCAACGAAAACGGTATCGGCGGCTATAAAGAGGCCTCGGCGCGTATTACCGGTAAAGATGTGTTTGCGAAACTCAAGTTTGAATCGGGTGCGCACCGCGTGCAACGTGTGCCGGTAACCGAATCGCAAGGCAGAGTGCATACATCGGCGGCAACGGTGGCGGTTTTGCCGGAAATCGAAGAGGTAGATTTATATATTAATCCGGCAGATTTGAAAATCGATGTTTATCGCGCCTCGGGTGCCGGCGGTCAGCACGTTAACCGCACCGAGTCGGCCGTGCGAATTACCCATATTCCGACCGGCGTAGTGGTGCAATGTCAAGATGACCGCTCGCAGTTCAAAAACAAAGAAAAGGCGATGAACCACTTGCGCGCCAAACTCTATGATGAGCAAAAGGCAAAAATTGATGCCAACTATTCGGAAAAGCGCAAGTTGCAAGTCGGCAGCGGTGACCGCAGTGAGCGGATTCGCACTTATAACTATCCGCAAGGACGCGTGACCGATCACCGTATTAACCTGACGCTGTATAAGCTCGAAGAAGTAGTTTCGGGCGAGGCATTGGGCGAAATTATCGATGCGTTGATTGCCGAAGACCAAGCCGCCCGTCTGGCCGAGATGGACTAATCGGAGATAAAAATGACAAATGCAATATTTTGGATGTTGTTTTTAGGCGGTCGCTTTTTAGGGGCCGTGTTGATTTTGAGCTTGGTCTTGGCATTTGTGCGTAATCAAACACGCAAAAATATTATCATTGCCGGTGTAATCGGATTCTTGTTCGCCACATTTTTAGGATTTTGCGGTTATATAGACGGTCGGCTTTTGACATGGCCTTTGGCAAGATTTTTGTTATTAAACGCGCTTATCGATAATGGTATTGCTTTTATTATTGCAATTTTATTAACGATTTGGCGCCATTGGAACACGCAAAAATGGTTTGCTAAAGTATTGCCTTGGATTGCCGGTGTTTTGTATGGTTTGATTCTGCTTATTGCCTTCCCGATGGAAGTCAAAGACCAGTATGAAATACAGCAGGTTGCCACAGAAATGACCTTAAAGCAGTTTTTTGCAATGCCGGAGTATGATAAAAGAGAAGCAACGTTCAAAATTGTGGGAGTGAAAGACGGAAATATTTTCGGTTGTGTGCAAGCAAATGAAAAATCGCCGGATGCTCAAGATTTTCTGCTAAAAGAAGTAATAGATGCGTGTCGGGATATAATCTATGGCAATCCGGCGCAAGATTCCGAATAACAGGCGGTAAAAGATTTAATTATGGGACTGTTTGAACTCTTAATCTTGGCAATCGGATTATCGATGGATGCGTTTGCCGTTTCGATATGTAAAGGGCTTTCGCTCAAAAAATCCGGTGCCAAAGAAATGTGTATCGCGGGCCTGTGGTTTGGTGCGTTTCAGGCATTGATGCCGTGCATCGGCTATTTTGGCAGTATCCGTTTTGCCGCCTATTTTCAGCAATATGCTCATTGGATAGCGTTTGCGCTGCTCTTTTGCATCGGCGCGAAGATGGTTTATGAAGCCACACACGCCGCGTGCGACGCCGATAATGCCATGGACGCTAAAACAATGTTTATTTTGGCGGTGGCAACAAGTATTGATGCGTTGGCTGTCGGGGTTTCGTTTGCGGTGTTGGATATAAACCTGTGGCTGTCGGTGGCGATTATCGGTCTGACAACCTTTTTATTTTCGTGCGCAGGTATCAAAATCGGCGGAATTTTCGGCGCGCGTTGGCATTCAATATCCGAAATTTCCGGCGGTGCGATACTGATTTTGCTCGGCTTCAAAATATTGCTCTCTTAAATTGCAAAAAATAAAAAGACCTCTGAGAATTCAGAGGTCTTTAACATATTAAGAACGACTATTTTTTAGAAGATTTCTTAGCCGTTTTCTTCGGAGCGGCTTTCTTGGCGGTTGTCTTTTTAGCCGCCGCCTTTGTCGCCGTTTTCTTCGGAGCGGTTTTCTTGGCGGTTGTCTTTTTAGCCGCCGCCTTTGTTGCCGTCTTCTTTGCGGTCGCTTTCTTAGCGGTTGTTTTCTTAGCCGCCGCTTTTGTCGCTGTCTTCTTCGGCGCGGCTTTCTTAGCGGTTGTCTTCTTAGCCGCCGCCTTTGTTGCGGTCTTCTTCGGAGCCGCTTTCTTGGCGGTCGTCTTCTTAGCCGCCGCCTTAGTCGCTGTCTTCTTCGTTGTGGCTTTCTTAGCGGTCGTCTTCTTAGCCGCCGCTTTTGTTGCCGTCTTCTTTGTCGCGGCTTTCTTCGCTGTGGCTTTCTTAGCTGTTGTCTTCTTAGCCGCCGCTTTAGTTGCCGTCTTCATCGCCGTGGCTTTCTTAGCGGTCGTCTTCTTAGCGGTCTTCTTAGCTTTCTTCTTCGGAGCGGCCTTTTTCACTTTTTCCTTCTTAACCGAGGCCTGTAACGCCGCTTCTAACTCTTTTTCCGTGAAATAACCCAAGTGAATGGCGTTTTTCGGCTTCAAATCGGCGTAGGCCTGGTCTTTGGAGGCAATGCCGTAACGGATTTTGCGAATCGTCGTATCGGTTGTTTGCAACAGGCGGCGAATCTCCTTATCCGAAACTTGCGGATAGTTGGTCAGAATCCACAAAATAGCCGACGGCTTTTCGGCGCGTTGGGTCGGGGACAAGATTTTCTTGGCTTTTGAGTTATGTTCGCGCACATCGTTTTCGAGCTTGTTGGCAACCAAATCGGCGCTGGCATCGGCCTCGCAACGATGGATTTCTTCCCAAGACAGCAAACCGACTTCTACCGGACTTTTCCCTTGAATATTGACGGCAATATCACCGTCAGCAATTGTTTGAATCTCCAATTCGTGAATTTCGCAAAAATTCGCGATTTGGCGAAAAGTCAGAGATGTATTATCAATCAGCCATACTGCCGTGGCTTTCGGCATTAAAGGAGCAACCATTATTTTAAATCCTTTCTACTAAAATTGTCTTATAAACTCACAATAAACAAGTGTGCGTCAATATACAACATTTTTTTTATTTTATAAACGCAAAAAAGCCCGCACATTATGCAGGCCTAATTCTGCGCAACAACAAGCCTTAGTTCGACTTTAAGCCGAAAGCAGCGAACTTGCTGTTAAACTTACCGACTTGACCGCCGTTATCAACAATACGGCGAACACCGGTCCATGCCGGATGAGATTTCGGATCGATTTCCAATTTCATCGTATCACCGGCTTTGCCCCAAGTCGATTTTGTTTTAACTTCTGTTCCGTCTGTCATCACATATGTAATTTCGTGATAATCCGGATGAATACCTTTTTTCATTTTAATCTCCACTTCAATACTTTTTAAACAGTTTTACGCCTTTATACATTAAGCAATTTAAATACGCAAGCATTATTTTTACTGTTTTTTAAAATTTTTTGTTATTTTGCAAGAATCTCCGCGATTTTTTGACGTAACGGCTCGTTGCAGGCAAAGAGTTTGCCGCTTGTCAGCGCTTTTTCCAAGTTTTCGGAGCGAACGTCGGTTTGACCGATTTCAAAAACGTAGCCGCCCGCTTCTTTAACCAGCAAAACACCGGCGGCAATTTTTCCGATTTGCGCCGTAGATACGGCCACCGCGTCGATTTTGCCGGCGGATAAATACGCCAAATCAAGCGAAGATACGCCGCTGATACGCACATTTTGCGTCAGCGCCAAAACATTATTGACGATTCGCGCATCGGCACCGCATGCAAACAAGCACTTGTCGGCATTTTTGGCGGAAGCAACGCGCAAACGTTCGTGATTGCGAAAACCCTCTTTGAAAGCGCCGCAACCCTTTTCGGCAAAAAACATTTCGTCGGTTATCGGGCTGTAGACAACGCCGTCAATTACCTTACCGCTTTCGATAAGCGCAACCGAAACCGCAAAATCGGCGTTGCCGTGCGCAAAGTTATCGAAACCGTCGATGGCGCACACCGCAAAATAGGTGCCGTTTGCCGGAACGACATCTTTGTCGGAAGCAATAATCGGCAGACCGGCTTTGATTTTGCTCAGTTCTTCGTGCAGAATTTTCAGCACTTTGTCATAAGCGTGCTGGGCAAAGCCCTTATCGCCGCGCACCGAATTTTGCAAGTGTTCCAGTTCATTAAAATCGCGACCGAGAGCCGATGCCGCCTTTTTGACGGCACCGGTCATCAGCGTTAATGTCGGAGAAATATAAGCCATTATTTTGCTCTTTCGACATAGTTTGCTTCGCTCGTGCCGACCACGATTTTGTCGCCGACATTGATAAACGGCGGAACACCGATGCGCACACCGTTGTCCAAAATCGCCGGTTTATACGACGAAGAAACAGTCTGACCTTTGAGTGCCGGTTCGGTTTCTACAACCGTGCATACAACCTGCAACGGCAAGTCAACCGAAATCGGACGACCGTCGATATAAGAAACGCGAACTTGCATACCGTCAGTCAAAAACGGACGAGCATCGCCCAAAATATCGGACGGCATTGAGAATTGTTCAAATGTGTCGTTTTCCATAAAGGTCAAACCGGCAGAATCTTCAAACAAAAATTGGCAATCTCTGTCTTCTACCATCAGCTTTTCAACCGTATCTTCGGTGCGGAAACGCTCGTTGGTTTTGGTGCCGGCTTCGACTTCTTTCATCTCGACCTGCATAAATGCGCCGCCTTTACCCGGTTTGATATGCACCGCTTTGGTAATGGTCCACGGTTTGCCCTTATATTCGATAACCCAGCCGATTCTGATGGCTCC
>JAFYFJ010000080.1 GCA_017543835.1 Alphaproteobacteria bacterium
ACCGATATCCACTGTATAATCGTTTTCGTCATAATTCAATGCCTGCACGATATACGGCCGCAAATACGGCACCGAAATCGGCCCTTTGTAAAGCGTCCACATCAGCAACAAAAATATAATGAACAGCCCGACCATAAAGCAGTCGAACATTTTTTTGAAGAAATATCTGCGTGCCGACATCTTTTTCATTGACCCGCCCCGCTAAACCGTATCCTGACCGGTAATTTTTTGCGCCAATGCCGCCGATAAAAACAAATCGATATCTCCGTCAAGCACGGCCTTGCAATCCGCCGTTTCCGCTTCGGTGCGCAAATCTTTAATCAAACGATATGGTTGCAACACATACGAGCGAATTTGATACCCCCAGCCGTTGTCGCCCTGATTATCACGCGCCGCTTGTGCCGCATCACTCTTTTTCTGCATTTCTATTTCATAAAGCCGCGCCCGCAGCATCTTCCAACAGTTGTCGCGGTTCTGAAATTGCGACCGTTGCGTCTGACTCGATACCACAATACCGGTCGGAATATGCGTAATTCTGACAGCCGAGTCGGTTTTGTTAATATGCTGTCCGCCCGCACCGGATGCCCGATATGTATCTATACGGCAATCCGCCGGATTGATGTCGATTTGCACATTATCATCAATCACCGGATAAACGCCGATGGAGGCAAAACTCGTATGCCGACGAGCCGCGCTGTCAAACGGCGAAATCCGCACCAACCGATGCACGCCGGTTTCTGACTTAAGCCAACCGTAAGCATTTTTACCGCAAATTTTTATGGTTGCCGATTTCAGCCCCGCCACATCGCCTTCGGTTTCTTCAATGTATTCGGTTTTATAATTGTGTGTTTCGGCCCACCGCATATACATTCGGAGTAACATTTGCGCCCAGTCCATTGCCTCGGTTCCGCCACTGCCGGCATGCACTTCCAAATAAGCATCATTTCCGTCCGCCTCACCCGAAAGCAGCGATTCGAGCTCGGCGCGTTTAGCTTGTTGTTGCAACTTGGTTAAATTCTGCAACAATTCGGCAAGCATTGTTTCATCATTTTCGGCTTCGGCAAATTCGACCATTTCCCGATAATCTTTGAGAGTTTGTTCAAAATTTTCGTAATCCCCGAGTTTACTTTCAAGCGTATTTTTTTCGCTCATCAATGTTTGCGCTTTTTCGGGGTTGTTCCACAAATCCGCATCTGCGGTCAACACGTTCAATTCTTCGCGACGCAGCACCGCATTGTCGTAGTCAAAGATACCTCCTGAGCAACCCCAAAGACTGCTCGATTTCAGTCACTATGTTATAAAACTCCGCGCGCATTAATATTCTCCCCCCATCTGCAAACTTCCGCCGTCTGTTTCCGGTCCGGCAATTGAAGAATCACCATTACCGATAACGCGTTGCCGACTGTAAAATTCAAAGTCCGGTTTCAGTGCTTCCATAATCGCCACCGTGTCGCCCGGAGCAGACGGATGACCGCTGTAAGGATTAACGCGCACCAATTTAATTCCTTCAGGAATACGGAAATTCGTATCCGGCGTATCTTTAAGCGCTTCCGCCATAAAGTCGTAGAAAATCGGTAATGCCGCGTGCGCACCGGTTTCGGCCGAGCCCAAACTTTCCGGCTCATCAAATCCGACATAGACGCCGGCCACCAAATCCGGTGAAAAACCGATAAACCACGCATCTTTTGTTTCGTTGGTCGTTCCGGTTTTTCCGGCCACATGGCGATGCAAGCCGTTCAAACGTGCACCGGTGCCGCGAATGGCCACACCTTCTAAAATCGAGGTCATCTGGTATGCCGACAGCGGGTCCACCACTTGTTCGCGCAACACTTCAAAATCCGGCTCCGACTGTTCTTCCCACTTATCCGCCGCACATTCCGGACACGGCGTTTGTTCATGCCGATAAATCGTGCGTCCTTTGCGGTCTTGTATGCGTTCAATCATGTATGGCGGAACTTTTTTGCCGCCGTTGACAATCACGCAATACGCACTGACCATATTGATAACGCGCGTATCGGCAGCACCCAAAGATGCCGACAAATACGGCGGCAAATTATCGTTCACCCCGACGCGACGTGCTATATCGACGATTTTATCCATACCGATATCTTGCGCCAAACGCACGGTCATCAGGTTTTTGGAAAGCTCGACACCGCGCCGCAATGTCATCAATCCGTAAAACTTTTTGGAAAAATTGACCGGTTTCCATTTCGGCATACCTTCACCTTGGTCAAGCACAAACGGCGCGTCCAAAATCAAATCGGTCGGCGAATATCCGAGTTCGAGCGCCGCCAAATACACAAACGGCTTAAAACTCGAGCCGGTCTGACGATAGGCCTGCGTGGCGCGGTTAAACTGCGACTTTGCAAACGAAAATCCGCCCACAAGCGCCAACACCTTCCCCGTATGCGGGTC
>JAFYFJ010000081.1 GCA_017543835.1 Alphaproteobacteria bacterium
CCGGCGGCTTTCTTAATCAAATAAGAAACCGGCGGCAACTTGGTGATGAACGTAAAGCTCTTATCATCATACGCGGTAATGATTACCGGCACCGGAACACCCGGTTCGATTTTTTGCGTTTGTGCATTAAATGCTTTACAAAATTCCATAATGTTTAAGCCCTTTTGGCCCAAAGCAGGACCTACCGGCGGAGACGGATTCGCCTTACCCGCAGGTATTTGCAGCTTAATCAGACCTAAAATTTTCTTTTTAGATTTAGCCATTTTATACCTCTCTTAGGTTTGTGGTAAAGACAATGGCTTGTCCCCCACAAGATTATTAACACAATACACCTCAAAAGGCGATTCGCCCTCAAGATGCCTGTTGTGTATAACATATAAATTTAAAAATGCAAGCGTTTTTTATAAAAAAATAGTTAAAATTTTTTTTTGCTTGACAAGCGAAAATTTCTGTTTTATACACGCAAGCAATGAATGCAAATTGCTGTGTTCATTACTGTCCAAGACCGTGGGTGAGACGAGGGGATTTTATGAAAGAACCTTGTTTCTTAATTTCCGACGCAGACGGAGTGAACTTGAGGATTTTTATCTAAATCTTTATCTCCTAACAGGACAGAATTGGGTTCCGCATTGTGCCGCAAAGCATAGTGTGGGTTTTGGTAACGTTCCTTTATCGGAACATAATTCGTATGGAGACAATAAGTGAACCGCGAAGAAAAAGCAGAATTGCTGGCTGAATTAAACGGTATCTTTAAAGAATCCGAATCTGTAGTGGTTGCCGAATATATCGGTTTGACCGTTGCTGAAATGGAAGCATTGAGAAAGAAAATCCGTGAAACCGGCGCTTCTTTAAGAGTTACTAAAAACCGTATTGCCCGTTTAGCATTGAAAGACACAAAATTTGAAGGCTTGGCAGACCAATTTAAAGGTCCGATTGCTTTGGCTTATGCCAAAGACCCGATTGCCGCTTGCAAAGCTTGTGTTCAGTTTGCAAAAGAAAACGAAAAGTTGGTTATCGTCGGCGGCGCCTTGTCTGACAAGATGTTGACCATTAACGAAATCAAAGAATTGGCATCTATTCCGTCGATGGATGAATTGCGTGCCAAACTTATCGGCTTGTTGCAAGCGCCTGCTTCTAAAGTTGCTCGTGTGTTTAAGGCATATAGCGAAAAAGAAGCTGCATAATTTTATTTTTATGCGGTTCTCGCTTGCCGTTTTTTCGATTGTGTAGTGTTTTCTACACGGCTCTCAAAAACAGCGGCGCGATACCACACCTAAAAATAAAATAGTGTAAAGCAAATGGGAAAAATAGTTTTAGTAACAAATTTGTAGAATTAACTTTATTTGGAGAAAAAAGATGGCAGATTTAGCCAAAATCGTAGATGAATTGTCAGCGTTGACCGTTATGGAAGCTGCTGAATTGTCAAAAATGTTAGAAGAAAAGTGGGGCGTTTCCGCTGCTGCCGCCGTTGCTGTTGCAGGCGCTGCCGGTGGTGCTGCTGCCGCTGCTGAAGAAAAGACGGAATTTGATGTTGTGTTGGCTGACGCCGGCGCTAACAAGATTAACGTCATTAAAGAAGTTCGTGCTATTACCGGCTTGGGCTTGAAAGAAGCTAAAGATTTGGTTGAAGGCGCACCGAAGACTGTTAAAGAAGGTGCTCCGAAGGAAGAAGCTGATGCTATTAAAGCTAAATTGGAAGCTGCCGGTGCTAAGGTTGAATTGAAGTAATTCACCGCACAGTTGCTTATAAAAAGTGCTCTTGCCAATTGGTGAGAGCACTTTTTTGTTGCGGATTAAAAATTTATCTTTAGAAATTGTTCTTTTCTATATCCAAGAAATAATCGACCGTTTCCGGCGCAAGCGCGCCGGTGGCATCGCGGTCGCACAAAATTATGCCGTGCGGGTGACGTTGCAACGCCGAAAGAGTCCAAACATGACTTATGGCGCCCTCAATACTGTGCTTGAGCGCATTGGCTTTGTTGGCGCCGGTAGCCAAAATCAACACTTCTTCCGCGTCCATAATTGTGCCGACTCCGACGGTCAGCGCCATCGTCGGAACTTTTGAAATATCGCCGTCAAAAAAACGCGAGTTGGCTTTAATCGTGCTGTCGGTCAGAGTTTTGACACGCGTGCGCGATTCAAGTGATGAAAACGGCTCATTAAAAGCAATATGTCCGTCTTCACCGACACCGCCGATAAACAAATGCACGCCGCCGGCATCTTTGATGGCCTGTTCGTAGTTGCGGCACTCTTTGGCGTAATCTTTGGTCATACCGTCGAGAATATGGATGTTTTTTTGTTGAATATTAATATGTTTGAAGAAGTTTTCAAACATAAAGTAATGATAACTTTGCGGATGCGTCGGCTCTAATCCGAGATATTCATCCATATTGAAAGTTACCACATGTTCAAACGAAACTTTGCCCGCCTGATTAAGTTCAATCAGTTTTTCATACATTCCGAGCGGTGTTGAGCCGGTCGGAAGTCCAAGCACAAACGGCTTCTTCGCACTCGGGCGAAAACGGTTGATTTTATAAGCTACATAATGCGCTGCCCATTCGGCAACGGCTTGTTTGTCTTTTTTAATTACGACACGCATATTTCTTTTCCTTTTTGATAGATTTTTCCTTGTATCATTGTATAAAGCACATTGAGTTTTTCGCTCAAAATCGTAATATCGGCATCATATCCCGGAGCCAACACGCCCAAATGGTCCTGTTTCATAATTCGCGCCGGATTGGTTGAAGCCATGTGCACCGCCTGTTCCAAATTAAAGCCGTAAGAAACAATGTTGCGCACGCTGTCAAGCATAGTCAGTGCCGAGCCGGCAATCGCGTCATCGGACTTGCGGTAAAAACATTGGTCGAGATAGACTTCCTCACCGTTGGCTATCAGCGGTTTGCTCTTTTGTTTGGTCGGTTTAAGGGCATCGGTCACGAGCACGACCTTATCGAGAGATTTACAGGTCAGCAGAAACTTAATGATTTCCGGATTGATGTGAATGCCGTCGGCAATAATTTCGCACGAAAGTTCGGGGTGAATAAACACCGCACCGACAGTGCCCGGGTCACGATGGTGCATACGACTCATGGCGTTAAACAGGTGTGTAACGTGCATAATCCGCGCCTGCATCGCTTCAATCATCTGCTTATAAGTGGCATTGGTGTGACCGGCTTGCAACACAATGCCTTTGGCCAAGCAATAAAGCGCCAGTTCGCGCATATTCTTCAACTCCGGTGCCACTGTCATATTGATGATATGCCCTTCCGATGCCTCCCACAGCGCGTCCATCAGATTTAAGTCCACCGGACTGATACTGTCTGCCGACTGCACGCCCAAGCGGTCAGGCGAGATAAACGGACCTTCAAGATGCATTCCCAAAATGCGCGCACCCTTTTCGCGTCCCATAGCTTTGACAACGGCGCGGATTCCTTTGAGCATTTGCGTTTTTGAGCCGGAATAAAGCGTCGGAATAAACGAGGTAACACCGTATTGCATCAGTCCTTCCGACATTTTTAAGATAGATTTATCCGAGCAATCTTCCGTGCCGTAGCCGCCAAAACCGTGGATATGCGTATCAACAAACCCCGGCACCACATTTGCGCCTTTGGCATCAATAAAATAGGTATCCGCCTTAAAAACTTTTTTGGCGAACCTCTCTTCGTTAAACACGTCAATGATTTTATTTTGCTTAATCAACACCGCGCAGTTTTGCATACGCGAATAGCCGTTAAACACGGTCGCATTATGGATACAAATACCGGCAACCATTGTTTCCTCCTTTGCTTTTGTTGCGGCTATCATAAACCACTTATTTTGACTTATCAAGGAATATTTAAAAACATAAGAGGGAAATCCGCCACCGGCGAATACCCCTCTTTTTTGTTCTAAAGCCATCCGTTTGCTTGCAAAAAGCGGATAATCGGGATACCTAAGTAAACACCGATCAGTGCGCAAATCACAAAGGTGGCATAACCGGCCAATGCGCTGAGATAAGTCGCGGCAATACTTAGGGCGATACTGACAAGCGCATACACAATTATCGTTCCGGTGTAGTTTCCGAATGCTGCCGGATCCGTTTCGTGATACCCCCAATCAAAGTAGAGCAGCAGAGAAATTCCGGCATACGCGGTAACACCGTAGATGTAGCTTGTTGCTGTGGCGCCGAAATACATAAACACGGCATAGCCGATATACATTGCGACAAATAATCCGAGCGACGACATCCAAAGCAAATGGTGCTTTTTCAAGAAGTTAATAATACTTTTCATACGCATAATGGTTTTGATTCATACTCATTTTTTACCACGCTCGAGTTTCATTGTCAAACAAAAAATTGACAAAAGCTATATATGGAAAAATTCTGCTTATGAAGAACAAAAAAAACTTTACCTTGCAACCTTTTTAATGTTACATATATAGCAAACAGGATTATTTTTAGCAAAGGGAGTATGATTATGCAGATTAAAATTGTTCAGACAACACCTTACACCGACCAAAAAATGGGAACGGCGGGTTTGCGCCGTAAATCAAAAGTCGCAATGCAGGAAAACTATGTCGAAAACTTTGTGCAGAGTATTTTTGATGCTATCGGCGGTGTGAAAGGGCAAACCTTTATTTTGGGCGGTGACGGTCGCTTTTATAACAAAATCGCCATCCAAAAAATTATGAAAATGGCGGCGGCGGCCGGTATGAAAAAAATGATTGTCGGGCAAAACGGCTATATTTCTACCCCGACGGCGTCGCGCGTTTTGCTCAAAAACAAAGCAGACGGCGGTTTTGTGCTGACGGCTTCGCATAACCCGGGCGGTCCGAACGGCGACTTCGGTATTAAATACGCGGTGGCGTCAGGCGGACAATGCCCGACCAGCTTAAGCGATAAAATTTATGAGAACACCAAAAACATTAAGCAATACGCGATTTTGGACGCGCAAGATGTTGATTTAAGCAAAATCGGCGTGCAGAAACTCGGCGATATGGAAATCGAAGTCATCGATTCGCTTAAAGATTATGTCGATATGATGCAGAATATTTTCGATTTTGATGCCATTCGCAAATTGTTTGCCGGTGGCTTCACCATGCGTTTCGATGCGATGAACGCCGTAACCGGTCCGTATGCTCAAAAGATTTTTGAAGAAATTTTGGGTGCGCCGAAGGGCTCGGTTGTCAATTATGTGCCGATGGAAGATTTCGGCGGTTTGCATCCGGACCCGAACTTGATTTATGCCAAAGATTTGGTGGATTTAATGTGGTCGGATAATGCGCCGGACTTTGGTGCGGCCAACGACGGCGACGGCGACCGCAATATGATTCTGGGTAAAAAATTCTTTGTTACGCCGAGTGACAGTTTGGCAATTTTGACCGATAATTATAAGCTGATTCCGGCATATAAAAACGGCATTTACGGTGTGGCCAAATCGGCGGCAACCTCAACGGCTGTCGGGCGCGTGGCTAAGGCGCTCGGCATCGGCTATTATGAAGTGCCGACCGGCTGGAAGTATTTCTGTAACCTGATGGACAGCAATCGCATTACTTTCTGCGGCGAAGAAAGCTTCGGCACCGGCTCGAGCCATATCCGCGAAAAAGATGGTATTTGGGCGATTCTGTTCTGGCTCAATATTATTGCCGCAACCGGCAAGTCGGTGGAAGAAATTGCGCACGACCATTGGAAGAAATACGGCCGCAGCTACTATATGCGTAATGATTACGAAATTGCCGATACCGAAGTTGCCAACAAGCTGATGGCGGATTTGGAAGCACGTTTGTCATCGCTGAAGGGTAAGACTTTCGGCGCATACACGGTTAGTGACGCTTATCCGTTTATCTACAATGATCCGGTCGACGGCAGTTCGACCAAAAACGGTCTGATGGTATATTTTACCGACAAATCACGCATTGTGTATCGTCTTTACGGCACCGGCAGTGTCGGGGCAACTCTGCGCGTTTATCTCGAACGCTATGAAACCGAAAAATTTGATGAAAATGTTGAACAAATGCTTGAAGGTTTGGCCGATGTTTCGCGCGAGATTGCCGAGATTATCGAACGCACCGGCAAAACTAAGGCCGATTTGCTGACATAATAACAAAGGAACGCAAAACAAATGCTCAGAGATATCAACAGAAAGCGTCCGGACCGACAACTTGAGCGCACGTTGCTCTTGTTGGCGTATGCGATTATGCTGATGTCGCTGAGTTTGTTTGCGTTGTTTATTTATCCCGAATATTCGCTCTACATCATTATTTCCATCGTGGTATGGAATGTGCTGTGTATTTTAATCACGATTCGCATTTTGCAAGTCAGCGAAACCGCCATCGGCTTCGGTGCGCTTTCGGCCGAGATTTTGAACGACAAAACCAAATATTATCGGGTGGATAATTCAACCGGCGAGGCGATTCTGATTAACCGTGCGGCAGCGGAATATTTTCAAAATACGCCGATTCTGAAGTTTTTGGAGCAGAATATTATTGATTTGCCGGCCAATAAAATGGATTTGCAAAAACTGACTTCGGCCGTGAGCAAATTGCAGTCGGCAACCGTCGAACTTTCAATAAACCCCAAAAAAGACAGCGTGTTTGTGGCGGAAGAATGGCTGAAAATAAGCGTTAAGCCGATTTATTTGAACAAAACCGATATTTTTGAAAGTGAGTTTTCGCTGCAAAAAATCCGCAAAGAAAGCTATATCTTTTGGACCATCGAGAATATTACCGCCTATAAAAATATGGATGCGGTGTTCCAAAAAGAAATGTCGTCGTTGCATCATATTTTGGACTATCTGCCGGTAGGACTTTATACCTGTAATGCCGATGGCAAAATCGAATATTTGAACAATGCGCTGGCCGAAAAGCTGAAAATCGATAAAAACGATGCGTTCGGCAAATCTCTGGACGATTTTGTGGCACGCAAGGCGGAGTTATTACATTCTGCCGGCGGTAATTATGATGATATGCTGACTTTTAAGGCCGACGGTGAACTCATCGAAACTTATGTTAAACAACGCAACGTGCGCAAAAGCGGCGAACTTAAAACGCGCGGTGTGGTGATGTGGAATTTGCCGAATGACGAAGATTTACGCGCTCGTCTGAATAATGTGGTTGATAAGTTTGAGCATTTGTTTGAGACGGTGCCGGTCGGCATTATTATTACCGATAAAAAACACAAAATTATCGAAATCAATAAATATGTTGAGGATTTGCTCGGGCGTCGCAGTCAAGAAATTGCCGGTCAGACGGTCAGCGCTTATTTTGAAGAAGGCACCAAGAAAAAAATCGAGGCGGCGGCCGCGGCGGATGTGGCCGAAAACGGCGAAGATAATGCGTTTGATTCCAACATTATCGCGGCGGACGAAAAGCGCAGTGTTCGCGTGTTTGTGTATGGTCTGCAGAGCCAAACTTATGATGAAAACGCGGTCGGCAATATCCTTTATGTGCAAGATACGACCAACCGGCGCAGCTTGGAAATGCAAGTGGCTCAGGCGCAAAAAATGCAATCCTTCGGACAACTGGTCGGCACGGTGGCGCACGACTTCAACAACATTTTGACCGCCGTAACGGGATATTGCGATTTGTTGTTGCGTCGGCACGGTATCGGCGACCCGTCGTTTACGGACCTGATTGAGATGAAGCACAATGTGACGACCGCCATCGGTGTGGCGCGGCAATTGTTGGCAATTTCGCGCCGTCAGCCGCTGAATCCGAAAGTAATCGAAGCCACCGAGGCCTTTACCGAAAATGACCACCTGATTTCGCGTATTTTGGGCGAAAAAATCAAGCTCATCGTCAATTACGGCACGGATTTGGGTTATATCCGCGTGGATACGGTGCAACTTTCACAGGTGTTGTTGAACTTGGCGATAAATGCGCGTGACGCGATGAACGGTGTCGGAACTTTGACGCTTGCTGCGCGTTCCGAACGTTTAAACAAGCCGTATCAATATCGTGGCGAAACCATTGAAGCGGGGGATTTTGTCGTTATCAGTGTCAGCGATACGGGATGCGGCATTGCACCGGAAAATTTAGAGCGGATTTTTGAGCCGTTCTTCTCCACCAAAAAGAATATGCTCAATTCCGGCACCGGCTTGGGCTTGGCAACGGTTGAAAGTATTGTGCGGCAAATGGCCGGATTTATGAAGGTTTACAGCGAAGTCGGCAAAGGCACAACGTTTGAAGTATATTTGCCGTCTTATGATACGCCGGAAAGCGTGCAGGTTGAAGACAAACCACAAGAAGAAGTGATTTTGGATAAGTCGGGCAACGCGGCAATGACTACGATTTTGCCACATACCGCCGGTGTTAACAGTCAGCAGGTTATTTTGGGCTTAAATGTTTCGGAATTTGACAGCCAGCGCACTGTTTTGCGTAATCCGGGCGAAATCCGCGTGCTGTTTGTTGATGATGAAGACGCGGTGCGAATTGTCGGCGCGCGCGGTTTACGGCAAAAGGGCTATGATGTGACGGATTGCATTTCGGCCGAAAATGCGATGGAGCATATTGATGCCGGCGAAAAGTTTGACCTTGTGATAACCGATATGCGTATGCCGGGGATGAGCGGTGCCGAGTTGGCGGCGGCGGTTCACGAAAAATATCCGGAAACAAAAATCATTTTGGCGTCGGGCTATTCGGAAGAAATTGCGCGCAAAGAACTTGCCGGTTCGCAGGATTTTTATTTTATCGCCAAGCCATACGGACTTGATGATTTGAACAAAAAAGTAAAGACGGTGCTGGCAAATGAATAACAACGAAAACTTGCGACAATTACCGTTGAATTTTGCCAATCGTTGCGAATTGGGACGCGATGATTTTATGGTGTCGGACTGCAACCGCGAGGCGTTTAAGCTGATTGACGCGTGGCCCGAGTGGTTCGGTTCGGGGTTGTTGATATATGGTCCGCAAGGGTGCGGTAAATCGCATTTGGCGCATTTGTTTGTCGACAAGGTGCGGGCTTCGACCGCCAAGCCGCAAGCCGTAGCTATTGTCAGTGCGGCAACGGTAAATATGCGCAACGTCAAGCGTTTGGCTGAAGAAAATATGGCAATTGCGGTGGAAAATGTGTCGCCGAAAAACAATGACGAGGCGCTGTTTCACTTGTTCAATTTGTTTAATGTTGAGGGCAAGTTTATGCTTTGGACGGCGGAAACCGCACCGAATCTAATGAATTTTGCGCTTAAAGACCTGCAAACACGGCTTAATATGATGCCGCGCGCCGCGATTAAAGAGCCGGACGATGTGATGTTGCAAATGCTGATTGTCAAGCTGTTTAACGACCGGCAAATCAAAATCACGCCGGAGATTTTAAACTATATCATCAATACGGCACCGCGCTCGTTTGCGTATATTGAAGCGCTGGTTGAAGAAATCGATAAAATTTCGCTTGCTTATCAAAGCTCGGTGAATTATATAATAGTCAGAAAGGCGATGGAATTTTTGCAACTTAACAGTCATCGCGAACCGGATTTGTTTGACGATTTTTAAGTTGCACCAACAACAGAAAAGGATAAAACAATGGATAAAACTTTATTGAATACAAAATGGCTCGGCACAATATGTGTGGTCGTGGTTTCGCTTGTTATTGCATTGATGGCGGGTTCGTATACCATCAATGCGCTCAAAACGATTATGCCGACGGTAGTGACCGAAACGGCGGATTTCTTGCCGATTACCATTGAAAACGGTGCCATCGTTGAACCGAAAGATACGGTTATCAGCAAAAGTTACGGCAAGGGCAACAATACATTTTCGGTGGTTTTGGATACACGCACCGATGAGCTGAGTGCCGCCGATATTACGACACCGGGCGTTTATGCCAGCCGCAAGTTTATTTACGGCGTTAAGTCCGACAGAACGGAAGTTCGGAGTTTGTCCGAAGTATCGAATATCACAATAGACCAAGAAATGATGCAATCCGGTGCCGAGTGGATAGAAAATCACTCCGGCGGTTATATCTATGTGACAATGTTCCTCAGTTTGCTTGCTTATATTTGTTTTGCAATTTTGATTTATGCCGCTTTGGTGCAACTTTTCCTCGGTATTGCGCTGAAGGTCGGTTTTGGCCGCACATTGCGCGTGACAACACTCGGTTATTTGGCGCTCTTCATCATCGGCGCATTTGCGATTCCGACCGGTTTTTTATCGTGACTCTTGTGTTGTTGCTTTTGGCCAATTATCTGGTGGCAAAACATTATCCGCAAAAGGCCGAAGACGCGGCATAATTTGCGAGTGTTGCCGTGAGCCGACGAAGGCATTAAGCACAAATTAAGTTTTTGCGGCTACATTAAAAATATAAGGAGACTTTTTATGACAGATTCAGATTATATTTCAACTTTGAGCTATGACGAGAAAATCGTGTTTTTGAAGATTTTTTGCTGTCTGGTTCGTGCCGACGGAAAAATCGAGGCCGACGAAATCAGCTTTTTGAAGGATATTGCCGGTCGCTACGGCATTGACAACAACACGGTCGTCAGCATCATCAAAGAGCCGCGCATAAATTATGTGGATGAGGCCCGAAAAATCAAAAGCCGCCAGCACGCGTTACAACTCGTGAAAGAAATGTGCGTATTGGCCAATATCGATAATGATTTGGCTGATAACGAGCTGGATATTGTGATAGACAGTGCGCGCGCTATGGGTATCGAAGACAATAAAATAGTGTTAATCAACCGTTGGGTGCTGGATAGCTTGATTTTATCCAAGACCGGCGAAATCATTATGGAACGCGACAATGGATAAATCAGAATTAAAACAAACCCTGCATGACCAATTTGTTCCGTTGGAAAAGGCGGTGGAAAACAAATTGAATTATCTGCAAAGCGATGATGTTTTCAATACGGAAAACTACGCCGCATATACGGATAATTTGGGAGAGGATGACTCTCTGGAAAACGCGTTTAATGCGGCTGTGAGTGCGCCGGCAAAACCGATGTATCAGGCGCCGTCGCCGGAAGAAATGCGGCAAATGCAACAAGCTCCGCAACCGTCTTATGCGGAAGGGACGCCGACACAGGATTCTATTTCGAGCCATAAGCAAAATATGGCGGCCAGAATCGCGGCGTTGCGCGGGATTTCGATGCCGGGAGATTATTTGCGCGGCAAAAGATAGGCGCGACAGATAAAAATTAAGAAAGGCGTTTAGTGTTGAAACTAAACGCCTTTCTTGTTAAGCAATCGTTACCTTTTGTAACAATCTCGATAGAATTTTGCGATTTTGCGCAAACGTTGATAGGCCTGCTCGCTGACTTCAGGGAAGTTATCGGCACACCAAGCGCAAAAATATGCGGTGGCTTTCGGCTGTTCCAACATCGGCAACAAACTGTCGCGGATAAACTCTGAACGCTTGCTGTTGTGCACATCTGTTTTGATGACCCAGATAATGAACTGATATTCATCCATATTCGGTGCAACCGTTCCCCAGAATTTACCGGCTTCGCGTTCAAGCTTGTAAAGCGGCCGGCGCAGACACGACATATCGTATATGCGCTTGAGTTGCGGAAAACGTTCCAGCATAATTTGCGCCAGTTCATCCGATTCGACATAGGTGTTGAAGAACAGCTTTTGCAATGCCTTCAAGCTTCCTTCTTCTGCCAAAACACGCAGTGTCGGCACAAACAGAATGTTCTCGGCCATAGTGCAGTTTTCAACCATGGCAACGGTCATTTCCTCGTCATTTAAGGCGAGAACGGCCAACTGCACATCGGGAGCGGTCAGCTTTTCCCCTTTGGCAAACCTCAGATAATGGCTCAATGCGCGGTGATACGAATTCAGATAATCCGCATCTTCTTCCGTTCGGCACAGCTCAATCAGACGCAACTCGTAGTTTCGCGGCAGGGCAAAATCGCGAGTATATTCACCGATTTTGTGTGCATTTCCCGAATCGAACAACTCTTTGAGCGCCGGTTCGCGCAATGCGGACGGAAAAGCATAAGTGCCGCCGACGGGCATAGATGTCACCATAAGGTGCTGCTCACAATCCGTCAGACGCCGACCGCGCTGAATATTCTGAAGATAGAGCCAACGCAACTCATATTTTCCGGCATAAATGCGGTCGAGTTCACTTTTTTCCGGCACATGACGGGAAAAATAAGTTTTGAGGGCGTATTCCGCAATTTTTGAATGCGGCTCGCTTTCAAACGCATCACACAACGCGCAAAAATCCGCAGAGGATAAAAGCACATATCGTGCCTTAATCCAGCAAATAAAATACTTAATAATTTTCATAAGCTGATTTTTTTGAATAAATAATTTTTTTGTGCGATTCTTTTAGCATTTTTTTGTGTATTTGTCAATAATGAAATCATCGGCAGTCAAAAAAAGAGAGTTGTTATTTAAGCACACTGCTGCAGGATGTTTGAATAATAACTCTCTTTAAGTTTGTTGCGCCAGGTTTTTCGGTCGTTTTTCTTCTTTTTGTTGGCGATAATTTTGGAGCGATACAACCCGTTGTGATACAAATCAAACAACAAACACCGTTGTTCGCCCGTTTTTATTTGTTTTCGTTTTTTCATTTTATATCCTTTCTGTTATATGTTTTCAAAATTTCGTTATATACATTTTGCGTTCGCACATCAAACACCGAAAATATGACCTCATCCAATTCGTTGATTTTCGGATGTTCGCAAACCGATTGAACCGCAATCCGCGCCGCTTTCTCGAGCGGATAGCCGAACACACCGCAGGAAATCGCCGGAAAGGCAATACTTTTGACTCCGAGCGCGGTCGCCAAATCAAGCGATTTTTGATAGCAACCCGCCAACAATGCCGCCGCCGTTTTTTCATCATAAAAGTCATAAATCGGCCCGACTGCGTGAATAACATATTTTGCCGGAAGATTATAGCCCTTTGTGACTTTGGCGCTGCCCGTTGCGCAACCGCCGAGTGTTTGGCACTCGGCCAAAAGTTCGGCGCCGGCCGCGCGATGAATCGCGCCGTCAACACCGCTGCCGCCGAGCAGACTTTCGTTTGCGGCATTTACGATGGCATCAACCTTAATTTTTGTAATATCTTCGTGTTTAACTGAAAATATTGTCATGGCAAATCCTTTTCGTTTGACGATTTTGAGTGTTTCATAACCTGTTTTTGTACCTGATGTCAAGATAATATTTTTTCGCTTATTCGGAATTTGACACAGGGCTGATTTTTTTGCTGGACATTTGAAAATGTATATGCTATATGTTATCTCGTTTTCGGGGTTGTAGCTCAGATGGGAGAGCGTCTGAATGGCATTCAGAAGGTCAGGGGTTCGATTCCCCTCAGCTCCACCAGTTTTAAGCAGGCGCAACGGCCTGCTTTTTTTATAACAAACAAGGAGTGAAAATAATGTCGATTTTAGCAGCTGTTGCCGTGCCGCATCCGCCGGTTATTTTTGAAGAAGTCGGACACGGGCGCGAGCAGGAAATTATCAAAACCATCAATGCCTATCGCGAAGCAATGAAGTTTGTGGCATCTTTTGAACCGGAAACGATTATTTTAACCACACCGCACAGCGAGCTTTATGCCGATTATTTTCATATTGCCGGCGGGGCCGAAGCCGAGGGCGATTTTACGCAATTCGGTGCGCCGCAAGTTAAAATTCACGCTTATTATGACCAAGAATTTGTCAGCGAATTGGAAGCTATGTGCAAGCGGATAAACTTTCCGTGCGGCACTTTGGGCGAACGCAATCCGGCGCTTGACCACGGTTCGATTATTCCGTTGCGCTACTTAAATGAGGTATGGCCTAAGTATAAGGTGGTGCGCATCGGCTTGTCGGGGTTGTCGCTGACACAGCATTATCAACTCGGGCAATTGATTAAAGATGTGGTCAACAAGCTTAACCGCAAAGTTGTATTTGTGGCCAGCGGTGACTTATCGCACCGCTTGCTTGCTGACGGTCCTTACGGATTCGCAAAAGAAGGGCCGGAGTTTGACGCGAAAATTACCAAAGCGCTCGGCAGCGGCGATTTCGGCGACTTATTTACCTTTAAGCCGGAATTTTGTGAGGCGGCCGGCGAGTGCGGACATCGCTCGTTTATCATTATGGCGGGTGCGCTCGATAATACGGCGGTGGAGAGCAAACTCCTGTCGTATGAAGGACCGTTCGGAGTCGGCTACGGCGTGGCCACATTTAAGGTCAACGGCGTTGACAATACCCGCAATTTCGGCACGCAATACATTACCAAATTTCAGCAGGAAATGGCGGCGCGTCGGGCTGAGGAAGATGATTTGGTGTCGTTTGCGCGCAAATGCGTTGAGCATTATGTGAACACCGGCTTACCGCTCGAATTTCCGTCGGATTTGCCGGAAAGTTTGACTTCAGAAAAGGCGGGCGTTTTTGTGTCGCTCAAGAAAAACGGGCAGTTGCGCGGTTGTATCGGCACTTTTGAGCCGGTTACCGAAAACATCGGTCGCGAAATTTGGCGCAACGCGATTTCGGCCTGTTCGCAAGACCCGCGCTTTAAGCCGGTGCGTCCGGATGAACTGAACGATATTGTTTACAGCGTCGATGTTCTGACATCGCCGAAACCGGTTACGCCGGGCGTTATCCTGCATCCGAAAGTCGACGGTATCATCGTGCAAAACGGCAACCGTCGCGGCTTGTTGTTGCCGGATTTGGATGGGGTCGATACCACCGAACAGCAAATCGAAATTGCCAAGAAAAAAGCCGGAATCGGCCTGTATGAGCCGGTTGATTTGTTCTACTTTCAAGTTAAGAGACACTTCTGATGCCGATTTGCCCGATATGCCCGCGCCGTTGCAATTTATCCGAAGGTCAAATCGGGTTTTGCAAGGCGCGTGCCTGTTTTAACGGCAAAATCATTTCATTAAACTACGGACGCGTATCGTCGGTGGCGCTGGACCCGATAGAGAAAAAGCCGCTGTATCATTTTTTCCCCGGTAGTGCGATTTTATCGGTCGGCGGCTTCGGTTGCAATTTGCGCTGTCCGTTTTGCCAGAATCATCATATTTCGATGGGCGGAATGAACGAAGTGCCGACGCAGCCGATGACACCGCAAGAACTTACGCTTTTGGCACTTGATTTAGCCAAGCGTCCGCACGGCAATTTGGGTGTTGCGTTCACTTATAACGAGCCGTTTATCAGCTATGAATATGTGCGCGATTGTTGCGAACTTCTGCATCAACAAGGGCTGAAAACGGTGTTGGTGACAAACGGGCATATCAACAAAGAGCCGCTCGAAAAACTGTTGCCGTTAATCGACGCGATGAACATCGATTTGAAGGGCTTTTCCGATGAATATTATAAGTTTGTCGGCGGCAGTTTTGAATGTGTTAAAAATACGATAGCGACATCGTTTGACAAGTGCCATATTGAAGTAACGACGCTGATAGTGCCGACCCAAAACGACAGCGATGAACAAATGGCGGCCGAAGCAAAATGGCTGGCGTCGCTTTCGCCGGAGATTCCGTTGCACATCAGCCGCTATTTTCCGCATTATAAGCTGATGGATATCGGACCGACACCGGTCGAAACGGTGCACCGTCTGTGCGATGTGGCGCGGCAATATCTGCACCATGTTCACGCCGGAAACTGCAGATAATTCACGCGTTTCACAAAACTGTTGCCAAATCCGAAAAATCGGGTAGAATATATCCGAAATCATATAATTAATCTTTTACGTTTATGGTAGCAAATGTTATTATTGTATCCTTAATGGCATTCCTATTTATCTGCGCATATATGTTCGGACCGAAAAAGACAATTCTTACCACATATTATGCGCTGAAGTATGCTTTGTTTAAGCCGGTGGAATGGCTCTTGCGCTTGTTTATTGCGATGGCTAGCATTGACTGTCGGATTTGGATTGTGTGGGTGGCAACGGTTTTGTTTCTGATATCTTTCTTATCAAATCAAGATGTCCGCTTTGCACTTTTCATACTGGCGATGTTGCTCAGTCAGCTGATTCTGCTTTTGACGATTCGCAATTTCGGTGACGAAGATGACCGCGATTTTGTGCGTATGCTCTTGGCTCAGCTTGAACACGGATTGTGTTTTCGCAAGCGGAAATTGAGTATGTATCCGGACGATTGGCACTGGTTCGATTAGAAAAATATCTCCGAAAGTTAGTCACTTTCGGAGATATTTTTCTTATTTTATATTATTTCTGCCACAAAAAATCGGTCAAGGTTAAAATCTCGCGCCGCGCATAAACATCGGCCATCGACATTTTGAACAATTTGCGATATTCAGCCATATCCGCCGCGCAATAGCCGTTTTCGATATAGCGAAATGCATCGCGCGTATGCAACGGCTCGGCAACCCGAAATCCGAAACGTTTAGCCGCTTCCGCCAACTCCGGAAAAGTCGGATTTTGCTCTTCTTCGGCCATATTCAGCACCGCAATCCAGTTCAGATATTTAATGCCGCGCGCCGCGACGCTCTTTTTGGTTTCCCACACCAAACTCATATACGGGGCGGTCAGTTGCCATTGCAAATCGCGCGTATCCGTCGCCACGCTTATAAGCGTATGCGCCTGAGCAAAAACATCTTTATGCGCCATATTTTCAGCCGTCGGAATATCGGCCAAAATCACCGTTTTACCGGAATTATCCGCCTCAATGTTAAAGTTTTCCATTAACTCCGGCATCGGCAGATTCGTTTTGCTCTGCGTGCGCAAAATTTGTCGCTGTTTGATGAAATTTGCGACCGTTTCGTTGTGCGGCGCAAACAGCTTGACGCGATAGCCGTCCGACCACAGCGCCGCCGCCAAATTGAGTGTCAGCGTTGTTTTGCCGACGCCTGCGACCGAGCTGCTGATGACGATTACCGGAACATTTTTCATTATTTACGCGCCCAATTTGTTGAACTGTTTTGTGCCACTACCAAGCAAGATTTCTTTTGATTCTTCAAGTTTTGGCAGATTTTATCGGCGGTGCTTTTTTCCATCCCGACCAGCTTTGAGCGATACATTTTTCCGCTGGCATTATTGGCTTCTTCAACCTCGACTTGATACGCGGCATAATGTTTTGCCACATCATTTTTCACGTCGGTCGCGTAATTTTGGGCGCGTTTATAATCGGAAAATGCGCCGACCTGCACGGCATAACCGCCGCCGCTTGTAATCGTTGCATTATGCGCCTGCGTTTCTTTTTCGATGGCGGCCAACACAACCGGCGACTGCGCTTTCGGTGCCGCGCCTGCTGTTGTCGGCTTAGAATAGAGCGGAACAAAAGTGCCTTTTCTGCCTTGTGCCGTGGCAACTTGCGTTGCGCCGTGACCGTTGATTTCGCGGCTTAAGGCGGCCACATCGACCCATTTCGATTTATCGAGCGCGACCAGTCCTTTATCCATCATCAACGCGGCTTTTCTGTCGCGTTCGGTCACATAGCGATGCCCCATGGTGACGGCGATAACGCGCTTTCCGTTGCGCTTGGCGGAAGTAATGATATTGAATCCCGCGGCGGCCGTATATCCGGTTTTCATGCCGTCGGCGCCGTAAAATGTTTTCAGCAAATGATTGTGTCCGGTTACGACTTGCCCTCTATAACGAAAGCTCTGCGCCGAAAACCACTTATAATATTGCGGAAAGTGATGATACACCGCCATTGCCAGCTTCGACATATCGCGCGCGGTTGTTTTTTGCAGCGAATTCGGCAGGCCGGAGGCGTTTTTGAAAGTCGTGTGATTCATATTGAGTTTGCGTGCGGTTTTGGTCATCAAAACGGCAAACTCCGCTTCTGTTCTGGAAAAATGTTCGGCCAAGACGGTGGCGCAATCGTTGGCGGACTTGACGATAACCGCCATAATCGCGTCCTTAACGGTAATGGTTTCGCCGGCGCGCACACCTAATTTAGACGGCGAGCGACTTGCCGCCACGCGCGAAACTTTAAGCTTATCGGTCAGTTTGAGGCGTCCGTTTTCGAGCGCGTTAAACGTAATATAAAGTGTCATCAGCTTGGTCAGCGACGCCGGATAACGCAATTCATCGGCATTTGTTTCATACATAACCTTGCCGTCGTCGGCATTGAGCATAATGGACGAAGTTGAGGCGGCTGCGCTGTTTGCGCCGCATACAAAGCCGCAAATAACTGAAAAAATCGCTAGTTTCTTGAACATTTTTTCCTCATTACAAAATCACTTTTGTAAGTATACGCGGCAAATAGTAAAGAAAGATTAAAAATTTCCACCCTCAAAGCAGTATTTTTGGTTATATTTTTCTTATTTTAAATATATCTTTTGTGGTATGATTTTTCTTATTTTTTGTGCTTCGTTCAGAACGATGGGTAAAGCAACGGAGTGGGATAAAACTGTCATTCTGAATGTGCGCCAGCGATATGAAAAATTTCCTCAGGCGCGGTGTGTTCCGTATGAGTGTTAGCGAAGCTCTCGGCTGATAATTGTTCCGTCACGAAAGAAAACTTGTTTGCTTCCGTGACGGCAAACGACGCTTTATGCGTCGGCACTTTTCCCACCGTTGCGGTCAAAGTGTTTGCTGATTTTTTATCGGAAGCCCCCTTGACCTCACCACGTTCGATGAGCGACGGTAATATTGTCATACCTCGCACGATGCGGCGTATTCGTGCGTCAAGGCATCCGGTCTTTGCGTAGCGCTGCTTTTTCTTGTTCCTGCGTAGCGCTAATTTTAATCGGAAGCCCCCTTGACGCGTTCGCCTATCGGCTCGGCGAGGGGTGACTTTCTTTCTGCTGGCAGAGCGTCAAAAATCGGCGGGCGTATAAAATGCCGGAAAACCTAGGAAATATAACGGTTTGGCGCGAAAAATATTACTAAAGTTATGACAAAAATATTACCAAAGTAATATGACTAAAATACTAATTTTTTGAGCCCGAAAAATTGCCCTCAAAAATACGACAAAAAAGGCCGTTTTTTCTCTCCGAAAAATGCCGCGAAAATTGCCGCGTTTTACCCCCTCAAAACATCGGTAAAAAGCGGGGTTTGATTTGGTATCATCGATTCCCGTTATACCCCTCCGCGATTCGCAAAAACCGCGAATCGCAAACACCGCAATTTCAGCACCTTTTAAACACCACGAAAACCGACCGAAAAACCGCCCGACGAACCTCTATAAAGTCTAAAAATAGACAGAAAACGCAAAAATCGAGTTAAAGATTTGTTAAGAAAGAACGGGTTAACACATTGAAAATACGGTATAATTTTTTTGTGCGTTCTGATATTGACTTCTCATAAAAATTAGGGTAGAATAGCACATACGCAAAGGCATAACTATACCCAAAATTCGTGTAGTTCCGCCAGCAAAAAGTTATGGAAAATTTATTAACGTTATTATGAAGGGGACTTCGCCATGTTAAAATATACTCGCTCTGCAATAGGATTACTTACTCGTCAATACAGGAGTGTCCTACGAAAATGTTGGATGATAAATGTAGGGATATTCGCACTCGGTGCGGCCGTAGTGATGACGCCGAATGAGGCGATGGCACGGTCAACTAGTGACCACTGGTATGTTAAATCAGGTCAGGATCCTGAATCAACTGTGGTTACGGCCTCTAGTTCTAGTGATGGCTCATCTGACCAATATGTCGGTGTTATTTGGGGCGCATATTACTACAGTTCTTATTCCAGTGATATAAATTGGAGTAGCGATAAATTTGTAACCGGCAGTGCGATTTACAACTATCTCAGTGGATCTAATTTCTCGGATGTTGGTAGTGTTTACAATGGCAGTGGCTATCTGGTCTCCGGTGGTGCGGTATATGATTATGTAACTAATGCTTTATCCAGCTATTCCCCTTCTGTGAGCTGGAGCGATATTTCCGGCGCACCGGATATGTCCGGCTATGCACAACTTGGGGCAGCAAATACATTTACGCAGCATAATACTTTTTCCGATGCAATCAGTGTTGGCGGTACAGCGAGCGGTACCGGTAACAATTATGTCCATATTTGGGAAACATCTAATAACGGCCATAGCGGTGCCGTATCACTTTTCAATGATGGTGGAGCTGCTTCTACAGAAATTACGGCAGAAGGTATTTGGATTACTAATGGGCTTCCGTCGAGTGGGGCAGCGTCAACATATTTAACGACGAATAATCTTAAACTCAACGGCTCATCCCCGGCCGACGGTATTGATTTTTCGGGAGATACGGGATCAGCAACGCACTTAGCCACAACCGGTTTTTCTGATGGCAGATATGTCAACGTAACCGGCGATACGATGACTGGGACATTGACAGTTTTGGGTAATCCTGGTGCTACTGGGACTCCTGACGTAATAATTTCTGGCGATAGAATCAGAGTATCAGATAATGATAATGATAGTGATGACAGCACAACATATGTAGATCCTGGTCGGATAAGTGTAATCAACGAAGATATAGGCTCTATATCTGTGGATTGGTACGGAATTGATATTAGCGGTGATAGTTTGACATTTAAATTAAATTCAAGTCAAGGAGCTACCGGTATTGATTTTGCGGATACTGCCGCAACCAACCAAGATGATGCTCACCTTGCCACAACTGGACTTTTGAATACCAAACTTTCCAACTACTATACCAAAACCGATGCTGATGACAGATACGCCTTACTTGCCGGCGGAACTTCCAGCAATAATCAAGTATTTACAGGTTGGAATAGCTTTTCACATGGAATTACTGTTAATGCCAGTGGCACCAGTCCTGTGATGATCTCCAATGGTTCTATCTATATCGGAGATACATACATCGCCGGTGGTGATCAAGGTTCTTATATCGAATTAGGCAGTGGCCATCCAACAAGACTTACAGATAGCGGCTTCAAACTCAACAATTCTTCCATTACGGCATCCGGTATTACGGCAACACCTTCAAGCGGCAGCACCGAGCTTATTACCGCCGGCGGTGTGTATAATTACCTTAATGACGCCGGTGCCGGTTATGTTAAGAGAACCGGTGATACGATGTCGGGACCTTTGGTCGTTAAGAGTAATACAGTAGCCGGTCTTTTAACAAATGTTAATGAAGGTTCCATTGAAGTAAAAGAGCAGACGGGCCCAACTGGATGGAAAAGCAGTTCATTAAGTGCTACCGGTTTTCAACTCAACAATTCTTCCATTACGGCGACCGGTATTACGGCAACACCTTCAAGCGACGGCACGGAGCTTATTACTTCCGGCGGTGTGTATAATTACCTTAATGACGCCAATGCCGGTTATGTTAAGAGAACCGGCGATACGATGAGCAATACGTTGAATATTAATACTACTTACCGAAACTTAAGTCTTGGTGGTACCACTGCGCTTAGTGCGTCTGCAGGTTCTGCGCAAGCTGTGCTTGATTTTACAACAACCGGCGGTTATCTCAGACTTACAAAAGTCGACGGCTCCGCCGGAAGTGGTATGCATGGTGAAGGTATTTATGTCAACGGCTCGAGCGAGGCCAACGGTATTGATTTTTCGGGAGATACGGGAACAAACTCGCACTTAGCGACAGTCGGCTGGGTCAAAAATCAAAACGACCTTACTTACTATTATACGAAGACAGACGCTGAGGACAGGTATGTCAACGTAACCGGCGATACGATGACCGGCAAATTGACCATCTCTTCCGGTGGTTTGGAAGTAACCGGTCTGACAGATTTAAATAGCAATTTAAATGTCGACGGCACATCACAATTCAATGATAATGTAACAATCGGCACGTCGTCAAGCAAAAAGAATTTGACGGTTAACGGCACAACCGATATTACCGGCAACACAACAGTTGGTGGCACGTTGAGCGTGACCGGCGCAACAACACTTAGTAGCACATTGGGCGTTACGGGCGCGTCAACCTTTACCGGTTTGTCAACCTTTAACGGCGGCGCAAAAATCGCTAACGGTCAGGCATTGAATGTCGGCGACAGCGGCACCGGAACAGCAACATTTGATATCAACGGCACAAACTATGTGACGGCAATTGATACCGGCAATGACGGCGCCGGCTCTACGGATAATCGAACCTTAGCCACAATGAAGAGCATCGGCACCACGGTAACGAAGTTAACCAACGGTAACACGAACTATACAGATATCTTAATTGATAATGTCAAATATACGGGTGTTGACCAAGGCACGACGCAATATTTGGCAGACGGCGGCACACCAACCGATGCGCAAAAGGTAACATTAGCCACCCAAGCGACCGTTGCGGCAACAATAGAAGATTTGCTCGGCCACACTAATTTATGGAATGGTGCCAGCAACACATTTACGAATATAGCATACTTCAATGGCGGTATTAATGCCGACAGCGGTAAGTTTACGGTTGCCGATACAACAGGTAATGTCCATACTTCAGGCACGTTAGATGTTGACAGCACATCGAACTTTGACGATAAAGTCACGATTACGAAAAACGGTTTGGAAGTAACCGGTTTGACGGATTTGAATAATAATTTGAACGTTGACGGCACTTCGCAATTTAATAGCGCGGTGACCATCGGCACAACAGCTTCAAATGCAAACTTGACGGTTAACGGTGCGGCCAGTGTTACGGGGAATACAACATTAGGTGATGCGGCGACCGATACATTGACGGTTAATGCAACCTCAACCTTTAACAGCGATGTAACAATTAAGAGCGGAGAACACTTAAATGTCGGCACGGCAAACGGCACTTCGCAATTTAACATTAACGGCACAAACTACGTGACGGCCATTGATGGCGGCACAACGGCATATGGTAAAGAAGCCGGTAATCAGAGAACTTTGGCGACAACATTGACGGTTGATAAATCAATCGATAATATGACATCGGGTGATACCAACTTTAGCGATATTAAAATTGATAATGTTGTATATACAGGTGTTGACCAAGGTAATACGCAATATTTGGCAGACGGAGGTACACCGACAGCCACACAACAGGTAACATTGGCAACACAAGCCACAGTTGCGGCAACAATCGAAGACTTGCTCGGACATGATAATATTTGGAACGGCACAAATAAGTTCCAAAACGATACCTATGTCAATAACAGCAAGACAATGTATTTTGGCACAGGCACAACCAGCTTTACCGAAAAAGCACATATTTCCGCTGCTGATGGTAATGCTTCGTTTGCGGCCGGCAACTTTACGATTGCTTCGACCGGTGCCACAGTTAATAAGAGCACATACACCGGCTGGGGTAATCTGCAAATCGGTTCAAACGGTGCGGATAACTTCCATGTTACGGCTTCTGACGGTTCGTTAAGCGCGGCAAAAGGAAACTTTACGGTCACTTCAACCGGTTTAACGACGGCAAAAGATGACTTATATGTGAAAAACGGCACGGCTGATGCGTTTAAGGTTGTTACGGGCACCAATAATGCCGTCACTATCGGCGCAAACAAAGCAACCGATACATTGACGGTTAATGCAATTACGGACTTTAATAATAATGTTCAAATTGATAACGGTAGCACGTTCACAATGTATTCCGGCGACGGCTCAACGCAAAAGATACAATTAAAAGGCGATGACGGCAGTGCTTCTTTGGCAGCCGGCAACTTTACGGTAACATCAACCGGCGCAACCACAATGCAAGATAACTTGGTTGTGAACAATGCGACATTAAGTCGTAAAGCGTTGGATGTTGATACGCAGGCAAGCAAAAACGTTATCACGATTGGTTCGGCTAAAACTGTAGATGAGTTGATTGTCGACGCGATTACGCAATTTAACGGTGACGTTACCATCGGGACACTTGGCACAAATGAAAGAAGTTTAACCGTCAACGGTAACTTCAATTCTAAATATATTAAGATTACCAGTTCAAAAGACGGCGCAAGTGCGACCGGCACAGACGCAATAGCTATCGGCCCGTTAGCAAGTGCAAATGTTGCTGATGCAATAGCATTAGGCCATAGTGCAACTTCAAGCGTTGCTAATGCCATAGCGATTGGTTTGAGCTCGGGTGCAAGTGCGACAGATGCGGTTGCTATCGGTAATGGTGCATCGGCAAGCGCGGCAGATGCGGTTGCCTTAAACGGCTCAGCGAGCGGCGCGACATCCTTTGCCGCAAACGGTACGGCGAATGGCGCTTCCTCATTTGCTTTCAAGGGAACAGCGAACGGTGCTAACTCTATTGCAATGGGCACCGATTCAAGCACAGCAGCAGACGGCACATATTCTATCGCCTTACTCGGTTCGACAACTGCGACAGAAGCGGTTGCCATCGGTAAAGGTGCAACGGCAGGTGCGGCAGATGCGATTGCCATCGGTGAAGGAGCATCGGCAAGCGGTGCAGATGCGGTTGCCTTAAACGGCTCAGCGAGCGGCGCGACATCATTCGCCGCCAACGGTACGGCCAGCGGTGCTAATGCCTTTGCATTCAAAGGTACGGCAAGTAGCACAAATGCAATAGCGATAGGTGAAGGCACAACGGCTTCGACTAACTCCAACGTAACGGCGTTAGGTGCCAGTGCGACTGCGACGGGAGCAAATGCTTCTGCTTTAGGTTACAGTGCAAATGCGACCGGCACAGATTCCTTGGCGTTAGGTGATTCAGACGCAACAGCAACAAATGCATCGGCCTTAGGTAAAGGTGCCAGCGCAGGTGCTGCAAACTCGACAGCTTTAGGTAATGGTGCAACAGTTACAGCGACTGCTACGAGTGCCACAGCATTAGGTGATAGCGCAAATGCAAGTAACACCTATGCAACAGCATTAGGTTATAGCTCAGCGGCAAGCGGCAGTTATGCAATTTCGATAGGCGATTCAACTGCTAGTGGTGCAGATTCTATCGCCGAAGGTCGTAGTGCAAGTGCTGGTGCGGCAGACACAATAGCATTAGGTCGTAGTGCAAATGCAAGCGTAGCCAATGC
>JAFYFJ010000082.1 GCA_017543835.1 Alphaproteobacteria bacterium
CAAAAAAACATTCGCTGAATGTTTTTTCTTTCGCCAGCCCAGCTGAGCTATACCCCCAAAAAAAATGGTGGAGCTGAGGGGAATCGAACCCCTGACCTTCTGAATGCCATTCAGACGCTCTCCCAACTGAGCTACAACCCCAATTATTTTTTAACACTGCATCTGCAGTTGCTCGGTCACTCATTTTCTAAATTCACTGCGCTTCGGTCACCCTCACTTGTTCATTAAGAAAACTTCGCCGCTTGCGGTAAAAATAGCATTTAGAGGCTATTTTTATCCTCGCGCCCAACTGAGCTACAACCCCATATATTCAAGAGCAAACTACAAATAACAAAGATATTGGTAAATTGCAAGAACTTTTTCACATTTTTATCACTGTTTTTTTATGGCACGCCATTTTTGAACATTGGCATTGTGTTCTGATAGCGTCTTGGCAAAGTTATGTCCGCCGTTTCCCGAAGCCACAAAATACAAATATGGCGTTTTATCCGGATGTGCCGCCGCCATAATTGCCGCCGCTCCCGGATTACAAATCGGTTTTGGCGGTAAACCCTCATATTTATAGGTATTATACGGACTATCGATTGCCAAATCGCGATATGTCAGCGCACGTTTCAATTCCTCTTGTCCTTTAGTAACGGCATATATAACCGTCGGATCGGTCTGCAGCAACATACCTTTTTTTAAGCGGTTTACAAATACCGATGCCACTTGCGGTCTCTCGCTTGCTATTCCGGTTTCTTTTTCCACAATCGAAGTCAAAACCAACAACTCTTCTTTGTTTTTCAGCGGTAAATCGGCATCTCGTTCATTCCATGCCCGCTCCAGAGTTTTCTGCATAGCATTTTTGCCCTGTTCTACAATCTTTTGCCGACTCTCACCACGCGAAAAAGTGTAGGTTTCCGGCAGAAATTCTCCCTCGGCGAAGCTTTCAAAATCTTCATCCAGCAAATCGTTATTATAAAGGATTTCTGTAATTTCCCGCGAGGTCAACCCTTCAGCAAAAGTAATTTTGCGCAAATACACCTTGCCGCTTGCCAACAAATCTGCCAGTTGCACCAATGAAATATCACCTTCTACCAGATATTCTCCGGCTTTTATCTTCGGATACAGCTTTTTGAATTTGGCATACCAAATAAAATAAGCATCTTTATCAATCAACCCGTTTTGGCGCAACATTGCCGCAATTGCCGCCAAAGAATCGCCGCGCTTAACTTGCACGATAATCGGTTCGGATACTGTCTGCGGCGTATAAATAATGTCATTAACCACCACATACAAAAAAGCTGCTGCCACTCCGATAATTGCCCAAAGTAACAACAGCTTTTTCATAACAAACCTCTATTATCAGCCTTCGTATTTTTTGAAAACAAGCGAAGAATTGGTTCCGCCGAATCCGAACGAATTCGACATTGCCGCTTTAATGGTCTTTTTCTTAGGCTTCAACGGCACCAAATCCATATCGGCAACTGCTTCTTCCGGCTCTTCCAAATTTAGTGTCGGCGGGCATGTTTGCTCCATAATAGCCTTAATTGTATAAACTGCCTCAACCGCACCGGCCGCACCCAAAAGGTGTCCTACAGCCGACTTGGTCGACGACATCGACATATTACCGAGCTTATCGCCAAACAAGCGACGAACGGCCTGAGCTTCACCCAAATCTCCGAGCGGAGTTGAAGTACCGTGAGCATTAACATAGTTAATATCAGCAATATCAACACCATGTTCTTTGGCATGGTCAGCCGCCATTTTCATAGCACGATAAGCGCCGTCACCATCAGGACAAGGAGCTGTCATATGGTGAGCATCACCACTCATACCGTAGCCGACAACTTCGGCATAAATATGCGCACCGCGTGCCTTTGCGTGTTCCAGTTCTTCCAAAACCACGGCACCGGCACCCTCACCCATTACAAAGCCGCTGCGTTTTTTATCCCACGGACGCGAAGCTTTTTCAGGTGCATCGTTAAATTCAGCCGTAATTGCATGCATACGAGCAAAACCCGACAATCCCAACACATTAACCGCCGATTCTGCACCGCCGGCCACCATCACATCGGCATCGCCCATGGCAATAATACGCGTTGCATCACCGATGGCATGCGTACCGGTGGAACAAGCCGTCACACAAGAGTGATTCGGCCCGCGCAAAGCGTGCTCTATCGACACCATGCCGGAAATCAGATTAATCAGGCAAGACGGAATAAAAAACGGCGAAATGCGCTTAATTCCGACTTCGTTGAACGAAATTGAATTATCATAAATATTGTTCAAACCGCCGATACCGGAACCCATCATTACACCGGCACGACATTGTTCTTCATCGCTTAAGTCTTTCGGCTCATAATTTGCATCTTTCAACGCATCATTAGCCGCCGCAATGCCGTATAAAATAAACTTATCGGCCTTTTTCTGGTCTTTCGGCGCCATTACGCTGTCCGGATTGAACTCATGTTCGCCCTCGCCCCAAGGCACTTGTCCGGCAATAGTCACCGGAATGTCTTTCAAGTCGATATTTTCAATTTTGCGAATAGCGGACTTGCCTTGCATCAGGCACTCCCAGTTATAATCAACGCCGCGCCCGAAAGGCGACACGATTCCCAAACCGGTCACAACAACTCTTTTCATATAAAACCTCTTTTTCAGTTATTAAAAAAACTCGCTGTTAAAAACGTAGCGAGTTTAATTAAACAAAGCCTTACGACTTACGCATTCTTAGAAAGATAGTCAATAGCATCTTTAACAGTCAGAATCTTTTCAGCGGCCTTATCCGGAATTTCGCAACCGAATTCTTCTTCAAAAGCCATAACCAATTCAACTGTATCCAAGCTGTCTGCACCCAAATCATCAATAAAGCTTGCAGATTCAACAATCTTTGCTTCTTCAACACCTAAGTGTTTTGCGACAATCTTCTTTACGCGTTCTGCGGTATCACTCATTGTAAATTAACCTCATAAAATTAAAACAAATTTTTTCAGACGAAAGCGCCTGTGATTATCCGTTTACACAAAAATATCTCATTTGACAAGCATTATTTTCACTTTCTCCCGAAGATTTTGCGGTATATTTTATAAAATAATGTAAAAACAATGAATTACCATAAGTAAAAAAGTGCATAAATCCTCCGGTAAAATTATCATACGGCGCTTATAAAATCCTTGCCAAGTGTAAAAATATCGCTTATATTGCCGACAAAGAGGTAAAAAATGGCAGAAGTTGTTACCTTCGGTTGCCGTATCAATGCGTACGAGTCCGAAGTCATTAAAGAAAAGCTCAAAAATTACGATAAGCTGATTGTCGTAAACACTTGTGCCGTGACCGGCGAAGCTGAGCGTCAATGCCGTCAGACTATTCGCAAATTAAAGCGTGAAAATCCCGATTCCGAAATTATCGTTACCGGTTGTTCGGCGCAAATTAATGCCGCTAAACTGGCGGATATGCCGGAGGTTACGCTGGTTTTGGGCAATAAGGAAAAACGCGAAATAGAAAAATATGTTGCCGGTATTTTTGCCGATAAAAATCAAGTCAGCGATATTTTTGCCGATACCGATTGCGGCGACTATATCATTACCGGTTTTGAAGGGCGGCAGAAAGCCTTTGTACAAATTCAGCAAGGTTGCAACCATCGCTGCACTTATTGTATTATCCCCTACGCGCGCGGCAAAAGTCGCAGTGTGCCGGAAGAACTTATTATTAAGCAAATTCGCGAACTTTTGGCCGCCGGATTTGCCGAAATATGCCTGACCGGTGTTGATATTTGCTCGTACGAGCCGTCGTTCAGCGGTTTGATTGCACATATTTTGGAACAAATTCCGGAATTACCTTGCTTAGCATTCGGTTCGCTCGATCCGGCCGCCATAGATGAAGATTTTATAAGATTATTACAAAAATACAATAATATATCTAATTATTTTCATCTATCAATTCAATCCGGAGACAATGATGTATTACGTAGAATGGGACGCCGCCACAAACGTGAAGATATTATAAATTTATGTAATAAAATCAGAAAGATAAAACCACAAGTTAAATTTGGAACCGATTTTATTTGCGGATTCCCGACCGAAACCGAAGAAGCGTTTCAAAATACCTGCAAACTGGTTGCGGAATCCGGTCTTAACAAACTGCACGTTTTTCCGTATTCGGAGCGTTCCGGCACCCCGGCGGCGCAGATGGAACAACTGCCGATGGAAGAACGTCGACGCCGTGCCGCAATTTTAAGAGAATTAAGTGAGGAGTAAATGAGTTTTTGGGAAAAATTAGGACTCGGATTAAAAAAGACATCTAACACCATAACCAGCGGAATTTCCGATATATTTAATAAGAAAAAACTGGACTCGGCCACCATTGATGAGCTGGAAGAACTGCTGATTACGGCCGATTTCGGAGTTACCACTGCCGGCGAAATAATGCAAAAATTCGCAGCGCAAAAGCAAAATAAAGAAATCAGTGACGAAGAAATCCGCATCCTGCTCGCCGCCGAAATTGAAACGCGTTTAGCCCAGTGCGAACAGCCTTTTACCATAGATTCGGCGCATAAGCCGTATGTTATTTTGATGGTCGGTGTCAACGGTGCCGGCAAAACCACCACCATCGGCAAATTAGCGGCCAAACTGCAACAACAGGGCAAAAAAGTTTCGTTTATTGCCGGCGATACCTTCCGTGCCGCGGCGGTCGAACAGTTAAAAGTCTGGGCTGAGCGTCTGAATATTCGCGTTTTTTCCGGTCCCGACGGCTGTGACAGTGCCGGTTTATGTTACGACGGTCTTAATGCCGCCGTCAAAAACGGCGATGATGTGGTGTTTATCGATACCGCCGGCCGTTTGCAAAACAAAAGCGGCTTGATGGACGAGCTCAAAAAAATCGTGCGTGTAATGCAAAAAGTGATTTCCGATGCTCCGCACAAGGTGTTGCTGACTTTGGATGCCACCACCGGCCAAAACGCACTGTCGCAAGTGCAGATTTTCCGTGAGATTGTAGGTGTTAATGGGTTGATTATCACCAAGCTTGACGGCACTTCCAAAGGCGGAATTCTGGTGGCGATTGCCGCAGAGAGCAAGTTGCCGATTTATTTTATCGGAGTCGGTGAAAAAATCGAGGATTTAGATACCTTCTCCGCCCGCGATTATTCTCGCCAACTATTGAATTTGCCAAAATAAAACCACAACATATAATAACTTTCTCTGTCATCTTGAGGGGTTGAGCGTTTAGCGAAGGCCCCGTCAAGATCTCATCGTATAAGAAAGACTTCAAAAATATATTCTTCAACCTTGACACTGTATCCGGAGATCTTTCTTGCTACGCCTTCGGCTTGCTTCGGTCACTCGTCCACTAAATTCGCCGTTTCTACCGTTCCGGCTCATTAAGTGGTCTTCGCCCGTCGTCCAAAAACAACATTTTGAGGTTGTTTTTGTTCCTCCGGCGCC
>JAFYFJ010000083.1 GCA_017543835.1 Alphaproteobacteria bacterium
GTCGGATTTCAGGGCTTTGAGTTTTTCTTTATGAGCCACCCCGAAATGCTGTTCCTCATCAATAATTAATAAACCCAAATCGGAAAAAGCAATATCTTTGGCAAGAAGAGCGTGGGTGCCGATAACAATATCAACCGCGCCGGATTTTAAGCCCTCTTTGGTTTCGCGTGCCTCTTTGGCGGTAGTCAACCGCGACAACATCCGTACTTTGAGCGGAAAACCCTGCATACGTTCGGCAAAGTTCAAATAGTGCTGACGTGCCAACAAAGTGGTCGGCACAATCAGCGCCACTTGCGAACCCGACATTGCCACCGTAAATGCGGCACGCAAAGCCACTTCGGTTTTGCCAAAGCCGACATCGCCGCACACCAGTCGATCCATCGGTTCGCCGGCACCCAAATCCTGCAACACATCTTGAATGGCATGCAATTGGTCATCGGTTTCGCTAAACGGAAATTTAGAGCAGAATTCGTCATAAACTCCGCCTTGCGCCACAAAACATTCGGCGGTTTTCAAGTGTCTTTCGGCGGCAATTTTAATCAGCTTCTCGGCAATATCTTTGATTTTTTCTTTAACCTTGGTCTTTTTGGCTTGCCAAGCCGCGCCGCCCAACACATCAAGTTGCACGTTTTCGTCATCGGAGCCGTAACGCGACAGCACATCGATATTTTCCACCGGCACAAACAGCTTATCATCATGGGCAAATATGATTTTGAGACAATCGTGCGGCGCTCCTCCCGCCATAATATTTTCTAAGCCCATAAAGCGCCCGATACCATGCTCGATATGCACCACCAACTCACCGACAGTCAGCGAAGAAACATCGGCAATAAAATCTTTGGAGGTTACTTTTTTGGCCTTGCGATGCTGGCGTTCACCCAAAATATCCTGCTCGGAAATCAGGCAAAATTCTCTGTCGCGAAAACCGCGTGCCAAATCCGCCAAAATCAAAACAATTTTCTTGGCCGCCGCCAATTGCACTGCCTGCGCCCAATTTTCCGCCAAAACCACATTAGAGATACCGTGCTCGTTCATCAAATTAAGCAAACGTTCACGCGAACCTTCGGCATAACAACAAATAATCCGTTTCAACTTGCCGTTTTCGCTCAGATAATCCTTAAGTTCGGCATAAACCGCCGCACCGCTCACATTTTTGGCATGGGCAAAATCACGCCCCGGAACGGTTTGCATATCAACCGTATCCGCCCCCGCCGCAACCGTCAAGGCACTGAAAATCGCGGCATTCTTGGTTTGCAATTTCTGCGCAAAATCGGTCTCGGTCAAATACAGCAATTCCGGTTTTAGCGGGCGATATGCTTCGTCTTCGAGTTTGCCGCGCCGCATACCCAGTGCTTCCATACGCGCAGCATAATAATCGAATATTCCCTCAGTTTTGGCTTTCAGCGCCTCGTCAACATTGCGCCCTACCGCCACCGCCGCATTCGGCACATAATCAAACAACGTCGGCAAAGCATCGTCATAAAACAGCGGCAGCCAATTTTCCATACCGATATATTTGCGACCCTCGGATATGGCTTCGTAGATTTCGTCTTTCATTCCGTCAGCGCCGAACAATTCGCGATATTTTTCACGAAAACAACGAGTAGTATTGGCATCCAAAACCACCTCGCCCGCCACTTGAAAATCATACTCTTGCAACTCGCCCAATGTGCGTTGCGTCACCGCATCAAAAAAGCGCAAACGCTCCACTTCGTCATCAAACAAATCTATACGTAACGGATGTTCCATACCGCTCGGAAAGATATCGGTAATATCGCCTCTAACAGCATATTCCCCCGGCTCCATCACCTGTTCTACCCGCGTATAGCCGTTAATCGCAATATAATGTAAAAAGTCATCAAAATCGAGTTTTCCGCCGACCTTGATTTTTTTCTGCGCATTGCGGAAAATCTTTGCCGGCGGCAGTTTTTGCAACACCGCTCCCAAGCTCGTAACAATTATCAGCGGCTGCTTAAATTTGCCAAACACCAACTGCGACAAAGTAGCAATCCGCTTGGCCGTAATGTTTGAATTGGGCGAAACGCGGTCATAAGGCACGGTATCCCACGCCGGAAATTCCAAAACCACAAATTCCGGATGCGTCAAACGCAGCATTGACGCGGTTTGCGCCAAAGTATTACCGTCGGAGGCAATATAAATCAGCGGACGTTCTTCAGCCGCCATCATCGCCAGCACAAACGGCTCATAACCGTCGCACACCGAGGTTATCTGCTTGCCGCACAGCGCGTTAAAATCTTGTTGCATATCTCTTTCTTTCCGATTTACAAACTTATCTAAAATATATACAATACAAACACTATCGCAACAAAAAAGAAGAATAATCAACATGCGCCCGAGTATTTTATATCCGCTTTTTGCCCCGATTGACACGCTGACAGGTATCGGCAAGCGTTATTGCACGCTGATGAGCAGTTTATGCGGCAACAAAGTGGCGGATTTGCTGTGGCATTTGCCGAGCGGTTTTATCGATCGACGTTGCAACATTGCTCTCAGTCAGGCGGTTGACGGCAAAATCTGGACCGGCAAAGTGCGGGTGGTGGAACACGCGGTTCCCAAAACCAAAAAACAGCCGTATCGAATTGTGGTTGAAGATAATACCGACCAGCTCATTTTGGTATTTTTCAAAATATTCGGTGACAACATAACCAAACAATTTCCGGTCGGAGCCGAAAAAATCATCAGCGGTAAAATCGAAATTTTTAATAATCAGCTGCAAATGAGCCACCCCGACTACGTGGTAGATGCCGCCAAACCCGAGCAAATGCCGCTGATTGAAACGGTGTATCCGCTGACTGCCGGCGTTACCAACAAAATGCTCAACAAGCAAATTATGCAAGCGTTGTCGCGCGTGCCCGATTTACCGGAGTGGTTGGATGAACATTATCTGGCTCAGCAAAAATGGCCGAGTTTTAAAGAAGCTTTATGGACAGCGCATCATCCGCAAAACTTTGCCGATATTGAACCGAACGCACCGGCGCGAAAGCGTTTGGCCTATGATGAGTTGCTTGCCAATCAGCTGGCGCTGGCCGTTGTGCGCGGAAGGCTCAAAAAACAAAGGGGCCGCTCGCTGATAAACGAAGGCAAACTCAAAGATAAACTAAAGCAAGTTCTACCCTTTGCCTTAACTGCGGCACAACAACGCGTAATTGCTGAAATTGAAAGCGATTTATTCAGTGATTATCGTATGTCGCGCTTGTTGCAAGGTGATGTCGGCAGCGGCAAAACCATTGTGGCGCTGATGACCATGCTTGATGCGGTTGAATGCGGTCTGCAGGCGGCAATTATGGCCCCGACTGAAATTTTAGCTCAGCAACACGCTGAAACCATCTCCGAATTATGCCGTTTAATCGGCGTAAAAACCGCTCTTTTAACCAGCAACGTCAAAGGCAA
>JAFYFJ010000084.1 GCA_017543835.1 Alphaproteobacteria bacterium
CGCTCACTCGGGCAAAAAAGCGGTGGTTTATGCAAAAAATAAATTGCATAACATATTGATTTTATTAAATATTTTTTGATTGTTTGGAAAATTGTTCGCTGATTACAAATCAGTTGCTCTACCAACTGAGCTATGTCGGCGTCACTGAGTAAGTTATATAACCAAACATATTTTTATTGTCAATAAAATTTTTATTTTTTCTGTGCAATTTATTTGTTTTTCAAACAACCGCATTGTCTTTAACAAAATTTTATCACTTCTTTGCTATGCTGATAAGCAAATTTATGAGGAGAAACATCATGACATATATTTTATGCGGTTTTATTTACGGCCTTTTTATTCCTTATCTGGCGCGTCGAATCGGTAAATTGATGCCGGCGACCATGGGCTATATTTTGCTCAAACTGTTTGTGCCGTCACATTCGGTTGCCTACAAAAAGCTCGAAAATAATCCGCAATATATGGAGTTGTTCCGCCGCTATGTTATGCGCAGTATCGGCTGGGGTATTTTTACCGCCGGCGCGACTTATCTGTTTGCAACCGATTTCGGTGTCGGATACAGCTGGTGGTATGTGGCGTTTTTATGGATTCTTCTGCTTTTGGTGGAAATTGACAAGCGCTTCGAACTTTTGCCGGATATTTTAACTTGGCCGTTGCTGCTCTTGGGTTTTGCTTATGCGGCACAACACGGTCCGTGGCTTGCAACGCCGGACATCAACTTTTTAAGTTATACGGAAAACAGCGCGCTCGGTGCAATTATGGGCTATGTGATACCGGTTGTTGCCAGTATGTTCTTGGTCTGGAAATATCCAGATGCATTCGGCGGCGGCGATATTAAACTGCTGTGCGCCATCGGTGCTTGGGTCGGTATGGAAGTTATCGGCTACATTATCCTCGGCTCGTGCATTGTGTTTGCTGGTGCTTGCATCATTAACCGCAAACGCGTCGGTGCTTTCGGCCCGTCAATCGTTTATGCAACCCTGACATTGTGCCTGTTTTTATTTTAAGCAAAAAAATTTTCTCGGCACTTATTGACTTTGCGCATTCGTAACACTAACTAAAGTATTAGTTAAAAAACTAATATTTTAGGAGTGTTAAAAATGAATATTAAACCTTTACACGACAAAGTGCTGATTAAGCGTGTCGATGAAGAAACAAAAACCGCCGGCGGAATCATTATTCCGGATACGGCAAAAGAAAAACCGTCTGAAGGTATTGTTGAAGCAGTCGGCAACGGATTCAGAGCCGATGACGGCAAAATCGTGCCGATGAGCGTTAAGGTCGGCGACCGCGTGTTGTTCGCCAAATGGGGCGGCACCGAAGTAAAATTGGGCGGCGAAACCCGCTTGATTGTAAAAGAATCCGATATTTTGGCAGTTGTAGAATAATTTGTGAGAGGGAAATAAAATGGCAGCAAAAGATATTAAGTTCGGAACTGATGCCCGCAGCAAAATGCTCAAAGGTGTCGAAACATTGGCAAAAACCGTTAAAGTAACGCTCGGACCGAAAGGCCGCAACGTTATGCTCGATAAATCATACGGCGCACCGAAACTGACCAAAGACGGTGTTTCCGTCGCTAAAGAAATCGTGTTGGCCGATAAGTTTGAAAATATGGGCGCACAGCTGATTAAGGAAGTGGCGCAAAAAACCGCCGATAAGGCCGGTGACGGCACCACAACAGCCACCGTTTTGGCCGAAGCAATTATTCGCGAAGGTTGCAAAGCGGTTGCCGCCGGTATGAACCCGCAAGATGTCAAGCGCGGTATCGATATGGCGGTTGCGGCCGTTGTTGATGATGTTAAATCGCGCTCGAAGGCCGTTCAATCTTCGGCCGAAATCGCGCAAGTCGGCACCATTTCCGCCAACGGCGACACCACCATCGGCGAATATTTATCCAAAGCCATGGAAAAAGTCGGTAACGAAGGCGTTATTACGGTAGAAGACGCAAAGGGTTTGGAAACAGAACTCGATGTGGTCGAGGGTATGCAGTTTGACCGCGGTTATCTTTCGCCGTATTTTGTAACGAATCCGGAAAAGATGAACTGCGAATTCGATAATCCGTTTATTTTGCTTTATGACAAGAAAATATCCAATTTGCAGGCAATGTTGCCGATTTTGGAGCCGATTGCGCAAAACGGTCGTTCTTTGGTGATTATTGCCGAAGATATTGAGGGTGAGGCCTTGGCAACCTTAGTTGTCAACCGTATTCGCGGCGGCCTCAAAGTATGCGCGGTTAAGGCACCTGGCTTTGGCGACAGACGCAAAGCCATGTTGCAGGATATTGCCACTTTGACCGGCGGTCAGGTGATTTCGGAAGAGCTCGGTATGAAGCTCGAAAATGTAACACTCGATATGCTCGGCACAGCAAAACGTGTGGAAATCACCAAAGATGACACCACCATTATCGACGGTGCCGGTAACAAGGAAGATATTGAAGGCAGAGCCGCACAAATTCGTAAAGAAATTGCCGCGACAACCTCCGATTATGACCGTGAAAAATTGCAAGAACGTTTGGGCAAACTCTCCGGCGGTGTAGCCGTCATCAAAGTCGGCGGTGCATCGGAAGTCGAAGTTAAAGAGCGCAAAGACCGTATTGATGACGCTTTGCACGCCACGCGTGCGGCCGTTCGTGAAGGCATTGTGGCCGGCGGCGGTGCGGCTTTGCTGTATGCCACAAAAGCGCTCGAAAAGGTTAAAACCGATAATCAAGACCAAAATGTCGGTATTGACATTATTCGCAAAGCGTTGCAGGCGCCGTTGCGTCAAATTGCCGAAAACGCAGGTGTTGACGGTGCGGTTGTGGCCGGAAAATTGCTCGAAAGCAAAGACACCAACTTTGGCTATGATGCCCAAAACAATGCGTATGTCGATATGCTGAAAGCCGGTATTGTTGACCCAACCGAAGTGGTGCGCACGGCGTTGCAAGATGCGGCTTCTGTCGGCGGCTTGCTGATTACGACCGAGGCAATGGTTACCGAAATTCCGGAAAAAGAATGCCATTGCGGTGACGGCGCGGCTGCGGCCGGCGGTATGGGCGGAATGTATTAATTTCTCATTGTTACTCCGAGAAAGTCCTCTGCAGTTTCGGCAGAGGGCTTTTTTTGTTGCAAAATTCCTCAAAATGAGGTATCATATAGTTGTCAAACCTAGGGATTATGTTTTAAGAATTAATATATGAATTGTATTTTTTCTGCTAAAAACATAGCTAATCTTGTATAACGTTCAAACGTATCAAGCCCCTAGGTTTTTAGCCGGAAAATCAATTTTAGCGCGGTATGGATGTGACTTTCTACCGATGTTCAAAATACACAGCATTGCTTCAAAATCTCGATTTGGGAAAATTGAGAGAACCGTAATTTACGGAGTGCGTCTGAAAACGTGTACGTGAAGAGATTATCGCAGGGCTTACCGATAAAAATAGGGAAAGGTAAGTTTTGAGTAGCGTATCTGGAGTAATGTGTTAG
>JAFYFJ010000085.1 GCA_017543835.1 Alphaproteobacteria bacterium
CTGATTATGCGTAAAGCTGACATCGTTGACCGCTTTTAACTCCTCGATTACCCTTCCCCACAGATTCTTTTTAATTGGGAAAGATACCGCCACATTTTCGGCTTTTAAAATAGTCTGTTTTTTATCTTTATCTTTTATATTCAATAACAAATTAGATGAAATTAATTTTTTGGTATAAGCGTGTTTCGGCTGATTAAAGATTTGTTCCGCTGTGCCATATTCCACGATTTTACCCTGATACATCACGGCGATATTGTCGGCAATTTTATGCACTAAGCGTAAATTATGGCTGATAAAGATAATCGCCATACCGAGTTTTTGCTTCAATTCCAACAATAAATCAATGATTTGCTCTTGAATCGTAACATCAAGCGCGGTCGTCGGCTCGTCGGCGATTAAAATCTGCGGATTATTGGCAATAGCCATCGCAATCATCACGCGTTGCCGTTGACCACCCGAAAGTTCAAACGGATACGCGTTCATTTTTTCCGCCGGATTAGGAATTTTCACGGCTTCAAGCAATTCCAACGTGCGCTTTTTTATCTCGTCTTTGCTTAAATTTTGGTGCAATTTCAAACTTTCGGCGATTTGCTTGCCGATTTTGTGCAGCGGATTAAGCGAGGACATCGGCTCTTGAAAGATAAAAGCGATTTTGTCGCCGCGAATTTTCTGAAATTGCCGATTATCCATACCGATAAGTTCTTGATTTTCAAAAATAATTGATGATTTCGGTGTGTGCTCGGCTTTCGGATACGGCAACAAACCCAAAATCGACAGCGCCGTGACCGATTTACCGGAGCCGGACTCGCCGACGATTCCTAAAATTTCGCCCTGCTCTAACTTCAAGTTTATATCTTTAACCGCTTGAAATTTCTGATTTTCTCGGTTATTAAAAGCAATCGATAAATGTTTTATTTCAAGCAAACTCATCCGTTTTTCCTCGTATCTAACGCATCACGAATACCCTCGCCGATGAAAATAAGCATGGAGAGCAACCCCGACAACACCACAAATATACTGATACCGATCCACGGTGCTTGCAAATTATCCTTGCCCTGCCGCACCAAATCACCGAGCGACGGATAATCGGTCGGCAGGCCCAAACCCAAGAAATCCAGCGCACTCAGCGAAGTAATTGCTTCCGCCATAATAAACGGAATAAACGTAACCGATGTCACGAGCGCATTCGGCAAAATATGCCGGAACATAATGCGGAAGTTGCTGACACCGAGCACTTTTGCCGCTTTCACAAACTCAAAATTGCGCAGCCGCAGAAACTCCGCGCGCACCATTCCGGTCAGCCCCGTCCACGAAAACAGCAGCAAAATTACCAATAAACTCCAGAAAGTCGGCAAAAACACGCTGGCGATAATAATCAAAATAAACAGTTGCGGCAACGAGTCCCAAATTTCGATAAGTCGTTGAAAAATAAGGTCAACTTTCCCGCCGAAATAACCCTGAATCGCCCCGATGAAAATGCCGATGGCCGAAGAAATGACGGTCAGAAAAAACGCAAATATCACCGACAGCCGTATGCCGTAAAGCAACCGCGCCACAATATCGCGTCCTTCTTCATCCGTGCCGAGCCAATGTTTTTTATCCGGTGCCGACGGCGTGGCCGTGCCCAAATAATAATCGACCGTGTTGAACGAATACGGTATCGGCGGCATAATCATCCAACCGTTTTTCGCGATGTTTTCCTTAATCAGCTTATCGTTATAATTCGCCGCCGTCGGAAAATCGCCGCCGAAAAACGCATCGCTGTAAGTCCGAAACGCCGGAAACAGAATTTGATTATTATATTTTACAATCAATGGTTTATCGTTGGCAATCAATTCCGATATCAGCGACAGAACAAAGATAACCGCAAACAGAACAAGCGACCAGAAAGCACGTCTATTTTTGCAAAAAATTCGGATTTTTTCCGCGCTGTTCATCAGATTCTGACCTTATTATAAATCATCAATTCCGAAATCATTACCGTTCTGACTTTTCGGCGCAACGACAGAACCGACTTTCCCGCCGGCAACGCCCTGTTTCCAGTTGCGATACCATTGGTCAAACTTATCGACGGTCGCATCTTTAATTGTTTGCGTCAGGTTTGTCAGGCGCTTATTGATACCTTCGGCGATGTTGATATGGTAGCCGTCCAAATGCTCGACGCATTTTTTATTCGGGAACAGATATTCCGCCAAAATCTGATTGGCCGAGCATAATCTTTCATCAACCGACTTATCTTCGATATTATTATCATAAATTGCCATTACGACAGACTTATCGCCCATAAACTTATCGATGGAGTTGTCATGGGTAGAATCTGCCTTAAAGTTATGAACGCCGGAAACGCCTTGAATCACAAGCACCGTATCGTTGAGCAGATGTTCATCTCTCATTTTTTCCATAAATTGCTCGATTTTGCCGTATAAGCAAAGCGTTTGTTGCATATAAGCCGTTTGCTTTTCATCCTTATCATCCCGACGTGTCCACGACATATTCACCATATTGGTCCATTCTGTCTGGTCTTTAAGATGGCAGAATTCGTCATAAACATACATATTTGACGGCAAATCCATAAAGATAAAGTATGCCTGTTTACCGCTGTCTTTTTCGATATCATCAAACACGACATCGAGCGTTTTGAACGAGTCAACCACATACAAATTATTAAAGTCGATATGCGCCGCTTCAATATTGTTCATATTTATAAACTTATTCAAGAACTTATATACCGTAGACATATCGCCGAACAGGTGCATACTGGTCAGCCATTCCATTGCAAATACTTTTGTTCTTTTGCCGAGCGGCACATTGTGTGTGCGCAGATTTATCGGGCGATTAACTTTTTCAACACAGCGGCTGACGTTATATTTGTGATGCTTGCGGCACATATCGATATCGCGCGACTTATATGCCGAAATCTTGTATTTTTCTTTTTTCAGATAATCATACAGCTCGTTGTCTTGC
>JAFYFJ010000086.1 GCA_017543835.1 Alphaproteobacteria bacterium
ATCGTTGCCAACTCGCGTTCCAAATTACGCACACCCGCCTCACGCGTATAATAGCGAATAATGTCGCGGATGGCATCATCGGTAATCACCAATTCGGAACATTCCACCGCATTTTCATCAAACACTTTGCCTAAAAGGTGCCGCTTGGCGATTTCCACCTTTTCGTCCTCGGTATAGCCCGAAAGCTGAATCACTTCCATACGGTCCAACAACGGCCGCGGCATATTGAGCGAGTTGGCGGTTGTCACAAACATCACGTCGGACAAATCGTAATCGACTTCAAGATAATGGTCTTCAAATGTGTTATTCTGCTCAGGGTCCAACACCTCCAACAGCGCAGAACTCGGGTCACCGCGCCAGTCGCTGCCGAGCTTGTCGATTTCATCGAGCAAAAACAGCGGATTCGATGTGCCGGCTTTTTTCATCGACTGCAGAATCTTGCCCGGCATCGCGCCGATGTAGGTCCGACGGTGTCCTCTGATTTCCGCCTCATCACGCATACCGCCGAGCGACGCGCGCACAAACTGACGATTCGTGGCACGTGCAATTGATTTTCCGAGCGAAGTTTTTCCCACCCCCGGAGGTCCGACCAAGCACAAAATCGGCGCTTTCAAATGCTTTGAACGCGATTGCACCGCCAAATATTCAACAATGCGCTCTTTAACTTTTTCCAACCCGTAATGGTCTTCTTCCAAAACTTCGATGGCTTTTTCCAAATCCTTATTGAGTTTGGTCTTTTTATCCCACGGCAAATCCAAAAGCCACTCAATATAGTTGCGCACAATCGTGCTTTCCGGTGACGAAGCGCCCATACTGCGCAGTTTTTTCAGCTCGGTTAAAGCTTTTTCACGCGCTTCTTTTGTGAACTTTGTGGCGTTAATCCGCTTCAGATAAACATTGTTTTCATCTTCTTCACCATGATTCAATTCTTTTTGAATCGCCTTCATTTGCTCGTTGAGGTAATATTCTTTTTGGCTTTTTTCCATTTGCTTTTTAACACGGTGCTTAATTTTATCTTCCACCTCAAGCACCATCATTTCGGTATCAATCAGCTGCAAAACTTTATTGAGCCGGTCCTGCAAATTATTGGCTTCGAGCAAAAATTGCTTATCTTCTGTTTTGAGCGACAAATGCGACGCAATCGTATCCGCCAGCTTATCATACTCGCGAATTTGTTTAACCGATTGAATCACATCGTATGGAATCTTTTTATTGAGTTTGACATATTCTTCAAACTGGCTAACCACTGCCCGCGCCCACGATTCAAGGGTTTTATCGTCGGTATCTTTCTGCGGATAACTTTCGACAGCCGCCGCAATATAAGATTTATTGTCATGAAACGCCGTCACCTTGACGCGTTCCAACCCTTCAACCAACAACTTAATCGTGCCGTCAGGCAGTTTAAGCATTTGTAACACATTACACAGTGTTCCGACCTTATACAAATCTTTGGCGGTCGGCACTTCGACATCGGCCTTTTTCTGCATCACCAGCACCATCTCCGAGCCCTTATCGTTGGCTTTTTGCACCGCCTCTATTGACTTATCGCGCCCGACGAATATCGGCACAATCATTTTCGGATACACCACCACGTCACGCAAAGGCAACACCGGCAGAAACTCAGTTTTTTCTTCGTTCAAATCTTCCTTTTTTTTCTCTTTCATTTGACTTTCTTTCTTTATCGGACAATTTCTATAATATATAGGTCACTTTTTTCACATCTACAATAGGACATGAAATTTTTTCCATAAATTATTTATGCCAAAACGAAAGATAATGGATTATTTGCCGTTCAACGCGGCATTTTCGATGCGTTTTGCTTCAAAATTATCGATTTTCGCGCTGGCATCGTTAGCGGCTTTACTCAGCAATTTTCTGAGCAAATCATCGGCAATTTTCTGTTCGTCTTTATCTGCCGCAAACAAAATAAAGTGATTCTGATGTTCGGCAATCGGGCTGAACTCCTCAATGGTGCGAGACAAAACCTCGAGTTCAACTTGCATTTGCATTTTATGATTATGCTTATCTATCTCGTCGACATCGGCTTTTTTCAAACGCGGCGTTACCGTAAAATCGGCCAACTTTTCATCGTCGGTCACATAAAAATACTGACTATGCGAAAACAACCCCGTCAACAAATCTTTATAGTGATTCGTTTCATCGCCGTTCCAAAACACCATATTGCGAATATAGAGCAATTTTTTATCACTCAGCGTGCGCGGTTTAAATGCCAGTTTTTGATTAACTTCTTCAACCACTTCGGCAATTTGTTCTGCCGGTGCATCGCTGTTTCGGTATTCTTCGACCAAACGTGCCAATTCTTCGGTGGTCAGCTCCACCATTGCTTCAAGCTTAACACACACGCGCTC
>JAFYFJ010000087.1 GCA_017543835.1 Alphaproteobacteria bacterium
ATTGTTGTTGCGGCGGAATTTGTGCGCCGCCGTTGTCGTTACCGCCGTTGCCGCCGACCATAACGGTTTGCAACTCCGGCTTTTGACCTTTGCCACCTTTGCCACCGTTGTCATTTCCGCCGTTGCCGCCGATGACGATGGTTTGCAACTCCGGTTTTTGACCTTTACCGCCGTTATCCTTACCGCCTTTTCCGCCTTTGCCGGTATTCGCCGCGGCATAATCGGCCGATACTTTTTTGTATATCTCGCGGAACTCATCACTCGGCGCGTAGGTCCAGCCGTATCCCTCGGCCACCACATAATCTTGTTTTAAGAAATCGTCAATCTGACCGTTGATTTCATCTCTTTCTGCCGCATGTGTCTCAAAATAGCCCTCTTTGCGCGCCACAAAATCGTGAATATCCGACACCTTAACCTGTTGCTTTGCCGTGCCGATACCGCTGACCTCGATTTCCGCACCAAGCTTATGGAACGCGTCAAACAGTTCTTCTCTGCTTCTGAATGCCACAATAACTTGCGCGCTTCCGGCTTCAACCGCTTCCTGCGTTGCTACTTTTGTTTCTTTGTTTTTTTGTTCTTTTTCCGACTTCTTTTCCGGATGGAAGCGCTCCATATAATACTTTTTGAACTCATCTTGAATCCGATACGGCTCGCCTTTCCACATAATCTCGTTGCCCTCGGTCTTTACAAAATCATCAAGCTGATTGTTGACTTCTGTTTCCATTTCCGGATGAGATTTGATAAAGGAATCCTTTTTAGCGACAAACGCATCCATATCTTCACGACGCGCGCGGGTTGCATCTTCTTCCAAATATTTGATGGCACTCAAATCCAAAAAATCTCTATACAACAAGTCGCGATGATATTCCGTATCGTCATTTTGTTGCGTTACTTGCGGCTCGTCTTGCTTTGTCTTTGCCTTGCGTTTTTTCTTTTCTTCGGCTTCTTTTTGAGCCGGTTTCTTAGCCAATTCGGTAACCATTTCATCAACCGAAACACCTTTATCGGCAGCTTCATATGCCTTGACGGATACAAAAATTTTCTCATCCGCAGTCAATCCCGAGAGACTTTTATCATACTGAGCTTTAGCCAAAGCTTCCATATCTTCCGGCTTATTAGCGTTGTCGATTTCCTTTAAAAATGCAATATCCGCATCACTCAAATCGCCTTCATGACTCTTAAACTTGTAGAACATCGCTTGTTGTTCAATCGGCGAAATTTTCGCAACATCGTCAATTCCGAACTCTGTTTTGATAAATTCCAGAAATTCCGCCTTATCCGCAACATCGGAAAAATTATTGTAAGTAGCCATCATCGTTCTCCTTGAATATACTCATATATTTTTAGTCTAGCACTTTTTTCTATTTTGTCAAATATTTTTTACAGAAAACCGTGCGTTTCTATTTTATTCGACGGTATGATGCGGCAATTGCGCGCTTACTGATGTATCAATCTCCGGCAACACCACACCGGCACGCATAATTGCATAAATATGCCATACCACTAATCCAAAGAAAATTACGACAAAAATATTTGAAACTCTTTTTTCCAAAACAGTTTCTTCCGGCTTTGCGCCGTATTCGTTTTTTTCGTCACTCGGGCAAGCCGTCAGCACCAAAACATAAATTAACGCCACAAAACACAGCAAATTCAAAATACCCGAAATGAGTAACGGCAACGGCACAAACGGCTGCACCAACGGATATATCACTCCCGCGCCGGCCGCGGCTGCCCACCATGCCGAATGTCCCGTATCATGCACGCGCCGCGTAAACATCGCCGCCAACGGCACCAACACCGCAAACCCATACACAATGGCCAACAGCAACAAAACTATGCCGAATTTGCCGACATAGCCGATAATATGCGTCACCAATGTATTCATCAACGTAAAACTCCAAAACTCGAACTTGCCGCTTCGCCCCTTAAAGTCCAAAAACTTGCGGAATCCGCCGACATACATTGCGATAATTTTCTCCAACATTTCCATAATTTTTTACTCCCTGTTTGCGCATTGTTGCCACAAACGACAATGCTTATTGTTCCACAGCGGCCGCCAATACGGCTCTTTGCTCAAAAAGATGTAGCCGCCCGCCGCGCTGTCGATTTGCTCTTGCCCGAGCATAACCTTACCCGTCGCGTCAAAAGTTACCGCGTTTTTATAAACGCAAACCTCATCATCGCACTTCAAATCGCTGATTTGCAAACTCTCCCGCTCTGTGCGAGAAAGCGGCTTAAGGTGCAAATTCTCAGTCCACAAGCTTTCCACCCACGCATCATTTTGCCGCGGCAACATTACCAAATCACCGTTGTTGTCACGCACAGCGACATCTTCAGCGGACGGCGAAAACACCATATCCGGCACACGCGGCGCAAAAAACAACGGTATCACACCGATAATAATCGGCACAACGCCCCACCAACGCCACCGCCGGTGCCACACACAAAGCCAAAAGCCGCCGCACACAATCAAAAGTAGTGCCCACAGCGGCAAAGCGTCGGTTTGCCATACGCTATGCGGCAAATGCGCCACCGTATCGGTAATGCGGTTCAAAACATCAACACCGGCACCGAGCGCCTTGAGCGGATAAAATGCCTGACCAAAAGGTAATGCCGCCAAGCAAACCAGAATCATCGGCATTAAATACAACCCGATGAGCGGACCGGCAAGCAAGTTGCCCAAACTCGTGTAAATCGCCAAGCGATGAAAATGATACAGCGAAAACGGTGCAGTCGCCAAACTCGCCACAAAATCGCACACCACAATACCGACCAAATAAAGCCAAATCGTGCCGAACACACCGCGTTTGCGATACGGCGCCCGCTTGTAACTCTCATAAAACGCCACCAGCGCATAAACCGCGGCAAACGACATCTGAAAACTAATCGAAATCAGCGCCTGCGGTGCGATAATCAGCACCACCAGCGCGGCAAAACTGACCATCCTGAGCGAAATCGCCTGCCGATTAAACATTACGCCGACCAGCACCACCGTCGTCATAATAAACGCGCGTTGTGCCGGTATGGCCATACCCGAAATCAGCAAATAAAACGCACTGCCGACAATTGCACAAACCGCGGCGATTTTCTTGATGTCAAACTTGAGCGCAACCGCCGGAAACAGCGCCAGCAACAACCGCACAACAAAGAAAATCAAGCCGGCAATCGTTCCCAAATGCAAGCCCGAAACCGAGAGAAAATGTGCCAAACCGGAATCACGATAATTGCTGATGATTTGCTTCGGCAGCCGCGTTTTTTCGCCAACCACCACCGCCGCCGCAACCCCGCTCTGCGCCGCATTCATAACCGAGCCGATGTAACGCACGAGCCCGTTACGCGCCAAATTCAGCCGCTCGATAAAATCGTATGACGGCGCGGCTTGCGGACATTCTATCACAAAAGCTTCGCTGTCGGCATAACCGATGGCACTCATATTTTCGTAAAAATACTTGCGGTCGAGCCGATACCCGTTCAGCACCGGCAACGGCGCACGCGGAAAAATCGTCGCCACCATCTCAACGCACTGCCCGATTTGCAAGTCCTCCGGCGTCGGCGAAACCGTGATGCGAAATTCGCCTTTGAGCGCCTTGTCAAAATCGGCCGCATCGGTCAGCAACAACCGTGTTTTGCCTTTTTCCGAATACGAAATATTCTGGATTTTTCCTCTTAAATAAGTTGTTGTTTTTGCAGTTATATTTTCGATATTTTGCGCTTTGTAAAGTGTTTGCGCCTGCATATTGAGAAAACCGCCCCAAATCAACAACCCGACCACAAAAAAAGTCGTCAGATTTTTATAACGCAGCAAATAAAACAGCACCAACCACAACTCGAAAATACCGAGCGTGAGCCACAAATTCGGCTCTGTCGGCAAGGCAAAATAGAGCGCTATTCCGACCCCGAACCAAAACGGCATCCACGCAATCAAACGTTCTTGCTCGCCGTCAAGATTTTCGGAAATATAAGCCCTCAATTTATACCATAATTTTTTCATTTGCGCCGATGTATAAGTTCCAAAATTGCCGCCGCCGCGTTATCGCTCGGCGTTTGTTCGCCCAACCCGAGATAAGCGCGCAACTTGGCAAAATTGTCGATTTGCCGCTTATACAGACCCTCTTTGGCCAAAAATTGCTCAACATATTGCATAATCGTCACCGGATTACAGTCTTGTTGCAACAGCTCCGGCACAACTTCGTAACCGAGCAAAATATTGGTCAGATTCACAAACTGAATATGCAAAAAGCGCCGTGCCAACCACTCGGTCAGCTTCGGCACCTTATATGCCACAATATGCGGCACGCCGATAATCGCCAATTCGAGCGCCACCGTGCCGGACGCGGCAATTGCCACATCGGCGTTTTGAAACGCGGCGCGACGTTCGTCTTCGCCTTCCACCACCGTTATCGGCAACTGCGACGCCGCAACGGTTTTATGCACGCGCTCGGCCACCGTGCTGACCGTCGGCAAAATATATGCAAACTCCGGATGTTTTTTCTGCATTTTCTTCGCAACTTCCAAAAAATCGGGCAGCAAACGCTCCACTTCATTATGCCGCGACCCTGGCAAAATCAGCATAATCTTACTGTCGGTCGGCACTTCGTATTTTTTGCGAAAATCATCCGCGCTGATTTTTTGAATAACGGCATTTTCGATTACCGGATGCCCGACAAACACCGTTTCCAAATTATACGGCGTAAAATATTTCGGCTCATACGGAAACAGCGTCAGCAACAAATCAATATATTTATACATCGTGCGGGCGCGTTTTTTCTTCCATGCCCAAACTTGCGGCGCCACATAATGCACCTGCGGAATCCCCAAATTACGCTCGCGCAGTTTTTTATGAATCCGTGCGCAAAAGCTCCAACTGTCTATCGTAATCACCACATCCGGCTTCAAGCGCTCGATTTCGGCAACCGTCTGCTTAATGCGCTTCAAAATGCGCGGAATGCTCGGAATAACCTCGGCCAACCCCATCACCGCCAACTCGGATATATTAAACAGAGTGCTTAACCCTTGCGCCTGCATTGAATCGCCGCCGATACCCATAAAAAACGCGTCTTTATCTTGACGTTTGATGGCTTCCATCAAGTGTGCACCGAGTGAATCGCCCGACGGCTCGCCGGCAATCAGATAATATTTCATTTAATCTCCTCCGTCGGTTCGATTCCGACGATAAACATTTTGTATTTATCAGCCAAATCAATAACTTCTTTTTCGTTCACAATCAGCGCGTTTCCGGCGTGAACCGCCACACCGCGTAATCCGGCATTGTGCATATTTTCGATTGTTTTAGTGCCGATGGTCGGCAAATCAATCCGCATATCCTGTTGCGGCTTGCGCAACTTTACGAGCACGCCGCCGGTGCCTTTGCGCTGATATGTGCCGCAACGTTCAATCAATTTATCCGTGCCTTCAATACCTTCCACGCCCAAAACTAAGCCCTGTTGCACAACTACCGATTGCCCGACATCCAACCGACCGAGCTCAAGCCCGACTTCGATGCCGCGTGCAATATCGGCAAGTGCTTGTTTATCCGGCTTTGCTTTGGTCAAAACGCCCTGTTTTACCAGCAAGTCCGGCAAAACTTCGTGAATCCCGACCACGCGAAAATTATCCGATTCGATTTCTTTGACCAACGCGCGCAAAATTCCGTCATCGCCGAGGGCTTTTAAGCCAATACGCGCAAAAAACGCGGCGGTGCGCAAATCCGGCACCAAATCGGCCAAACTCGGACGATGAATCGTGCCTATCATCACGATTTCTTGCGCATTTTGCTCGTGCATCATTTTAAATCCGGTGCCGGCTTGCCCGATACGTATCCACTGATGCGGAATATCCGGCGTAAAAAGTTCCTTATCCGCGTTGTTTTCGACCGCCAGCACAAAATATTCGCGCCCCGTGTTCTGACAATGCCGAATCAAAATCTGCGGCAAGATGCCGCCGCCGGCAATAATCCCTAATTTTTTTTGCGTTTTTTCCATTGTTTCGCCACATTTTTATTACATCTGCATTGATATTAACAAACCGGCAAATAAAAACAACATTTTTTTGAAAAAATATATTGACAAAATATTTTTTCTGTGTTAGTTTTTAGACAGAAACTCAAATTATTCAAAAAAAAATTCTTATATTATGGTTACAACAAAATCAAAAAACAGTGTGAAAATGGTCATGATTTCTGGTATGCTTGTTCCTGAGAGCAAGGTAGAAGGTCGCCTTCGTGCCCTCGCTCATGGCCGCAACCTCAAAGCACAGCTTGCAGAGGACCAGAAGAAAGCAGACAAACGACTTGCTGACGACGGCTTTTCCCCCGAGGATATTGCCTGTCTGCGCCACGCAAATCGTATCAAGACAATGGAAGCCATGGGCTTAGGTAAGAGCACACGCATCAAGCGTATCACCTTCCCGGCTTAACCCGGCGCAGTATGTGCCATTAATGATTATTGCAAAACCAGGGACAACTTCATAAGCAGCGGCTTATTAAAGGTTGTCCCGCTTTTTTTTGCTTAAAGTTTATTTTTGATATTATTTAACAAATATCACACTTTTTAATTGACTCCGAATAATTTAAGGCATAAAAACATCATCGGAGCGCAAAATGAACAATTTCATCAACAAAATCAAACTTTGGCAAAACAAAGGACATAGCGGCTTCAAAGTCCGCTTAACCGGACATTTCGGCATTGTTGTTCAACACGGAAAAATCTACCTTATTTATAAAATGCACAAAGAATCCGTGGTGCGTATCGGCAACATCAAATTCTAAAACAGCTCGTGCAAATACATACTGTGCGGAAAAATCACGATATGCACAAACAGCCACACAATCGAGAACACGCGCGCAAACCAAACAAGCCGATTTTTCTGCTGATAAATCCACCAGCCGCTCATCACCATCAAATTATCGAAAATCAGCCGGTTGCTCCAATGCTCAACTCCCTGCAGCCAGTTCTGCACCGTGTTTCCGGCAAGTCCGACTTCAAGATAATGCTCCAGCGATTCCCACATAAACGCCACCAAAAGCGTCACCACAAAGCTGATTTTAAGCCGCAACGCATCCGATATTTTTTCATCACCGATTAACCGGTCCGCTATCCACATCGAAAGCCATCCGACCGAAACACCCATCACCAAGTGCTCTATTGACCACACATCAAACGACGCTTCTGTTTTGAGTCCCCACATCATCGGCTAAATATCCAAGTTATCGACAAACTTTGCACGCTCGATAATAAAGCGGAAACGTGGCTCCGGATCTTTACCCATCAGGCGTTCGACCTGCCGCCGAGTTTCAAAATCTTCGGCACGGCCTTCTTCGGTATCGGTGCTCGGAATCATCACGCGAAGCAAAATGCGGTTATTTTTATCCATCGTCGTTTCTTTGAGTTGCGTCGGGCTCATCTCGCCCAAGCCCTTAAAGCGACTGATGTCCGGCTTAGTGTTACCCTTAGCGACTTTGGCCAGAATTTTATCCTTTTCCTCATCGTCAAGCGCATAATAGTTTTTACCGCCCGCCACAATCTTATACAACGGCGGCGTGGCAATAAACAGATGTCCGTTTTCGATAAGTTTCGGCATATGCTGATAGAAAAAGGTCATCAACAGCGATGTAATATGCGCTCCGTCAACATCGGCATCGGTCATGATGATGATTTTTTCATAACGCAAATTATCCTCGTTATAATTATCTTTCACACCGCAACCGAGTGCTTCTATCATATCCTTAATTTCTTGGTTTTGCGCAATTCTTTCAACCGACGCACTTGCCACGTTCAAAATCTTGCCGCGCAACGGCAAAATGGCCTGCGTCACACGGTCGCGTCCCTGCTTAGCCGAACCGCCGGCGGAATCACCCTCGACAATGAATATTTCGGTATTCTCGGCCGCCGCTTGCGAGCAATCGGCCAATTTCCCCGGAAGACGCAATTTTTTTGTCGGCGATTTACGCGCTTGCGCTTTTTCTTCTTTCTTTTTACGACGCGCCTCGGCACGTTCGAGCACATATTCTATCAGCGCTTTGGCATTTTCGACATCGCTCGACAGCCAATGGTCAAACGAATCTTTAACTGCCGTTTCCACCAAATGAATCGCCTTGGTCGAGGTCAGCTTATCTTTGGTTTGCCCCTGAAATTGCGGGTCGGTAATAAACACCGAAAGCATCAGGCAGGCGTCACTCAATAAATCATCGGCGGTCATCGCGGATATTTTCTTATAATTTGCCATCTCGCCGTATTCTTTAAGCCCGCGTGTCAGCGCCGAGCGAAAGCCGGTTTCGTGCGTGCCGCCGTCCGGTGTAATCACGGTATTGCAATACGAATACGAAAAACCACGCTCGTCCAACGGCCAAGTAATTGCCCATTCGACGCGCCCTTCGTTGTTGGCAAGTTCCGATTCGCCACAAAACGCCGTGCGGTTAATCGTTGCCCGCTCGCCGATTTGAATATTCAAAAAGTCGGAAAGTCCGTTCGGATAGTGCAATTCCGCTTCCGTCGGCGTGGTATCGCCTTCGGTAATCAACTCCGGCGCACATTTCCAGTTAATCAGCACACCCTTGAACAAAAACGCTTTAGAGCGTGCCATCCGATAAACGCGGTTAGCAATAAACTGGTTGTTACCCTCAAAAATTTCGGCATCGGGCTTAAACGTAATTGAGGTTCCGCGCCGATTCGGGCAATTTCCGACAAGCGTAAGCGGCGTTATCGGCTTGCCGCGCGAATATTCCTGCCGCCACAATTTTTTATCGCGCGCCACTTCGACCACCAAAGTTTCCGACAATGCATTAACCACCGACAAACCGACGCCGTGCAAACCGCCCGAAACCTTATACGCACCGCCGCCGAATTTACCGCCGGAATGGAGCGTCGTCAAAATCACTTCGAGCGCCGAAACGCCCGGATATTTCGGGTGTTCGTCCACCGGAATACCGCGTCCGTTATCGGTAATCGTAACGGTGCCGTCGGCGTTCATCGTCACATCGATATGGTTGGCAAATCCGGCCACCGCCTCGTCCATCGAGTTATCCAAGATTTCCGCCACCAAGTGATGCATTGCCTGAATATCCGTGCCGCCGATATACATACCCGGCCGATGACGCACCGGCTCCAAGCCCTCCAAGACTTCGATATCGGTAGCCGTATATTCGGCCTTGCTTTGCGTTGATGATGTATTCGTTTCAAATAAATCGGACATTTTACCCTCAAAAAACTCTCAAATTATCGCCAAAGTAGCCGATAAATGCGGCAAATTCAAGCAAAAACCCCAAGTCATAAACAAAAAAATCAAAATCGGCACTTAAAGAATAACCCATAAAACTGTTGCGATTTTGCAGAAAAAGAATATACTGTTTTCATTGTGTAAATTATATCATAAACTTTTGGGGTAAAAATTATGAAAAAAACAGTTTTCGGAATTATTTCGGTTGCCGCGATGTTTTGTTTTGCCGCGCAGGCCGAAGAAAAAACGGATATTGAAGCATTAACCGCCATTTTGAACACATCTTACGGTGCCGAAGTTACGGTTGAAGCAGACGAACAAAAATGCACCGTTATTTATCCGGAAGTCACGATAGAATCTGCGGAATCGCAATATACCGAGCCGAAAAACCCCGATGAAGAGCCGCAACTCGAAACCAAGACGGTAAAAAATGTAATTCCGGCAACAACGGCTCGATGCGCCAAAGTGGAGGATTTTGATTCGCACGCGCAATATCAAATCAGCCACAACGCGCCGCACAAGTTTATTGCCCAGCTTTATAACCGCTTGGGCCTTTCTTTCCTTAAAGATATCGAAATCAAAAGCTTTAGCGAAGAGCTGAAAATCGTGCCGCAACTCGGCTTTGTCAGCAAGCAAAAAATCACGCTCAACGATGCCGTATATACGCAAAAAGACGAAACAACCGGCTTAAAGAGCGAAATCGGCAATTTACAAAAATACGAACTTTTGCAAGAAACTTCTAAACAAGGCGACAAACTGATGTTCCGCGTGAGCACAAATATGGATATGTTAAATGCCGTTTTGCCGTTTTTCTCTCTGCATATTAAGTCAGAAAAACATGTTTCCGAAATGGAATATAATCTCCCGAAAAATCAGAGCTTTGACTATGCGGATATTGCGCAAAATCTGGCGAATATACTCTCGGCAAAATCGGCGGTTGTCGGGCGCGGTATCAAAGTCGGGGTCGATATGTTCGGTGTTTCCGTCACGTTTGATACAGACATCAAAAACAACACCCGACGCGAAAAAGACGAAACAATCAGCACCTCCGGCACTTTTTTGCTTGCCAACATTAACCTGTCCGACGATTTAATCAACAAAGAAAAACAGCCGAAATCCATCGAAATTAAATATGCCATCAAAGATTTGCCGCCGGAAACATTAACCGAATTGCATAATCTTCAGCAAGACAGAGCCGAGCGTATGGAAAAAGCGCAATCTTTTGATGAAATAATGGCGGCCAAAGATGCCAACGATGCGCAATTGGCCGAATTCTTGGATAAAGCGGTTGATAAGGCCAAACTGACCGCAAACATCGAAACCAAATTCGACAACGCAATTTTGGCGGCGGACTTTGTGTTAGAACGCAAAAACGGTTATTTATACGGCATCGGCAAAGTCAAAACCACAAATTTATACAACATCTTTCCGGAGCAAAAAAAATGCGCTGACAAGTCTGACGACTCCGACAAGCCGGAATGCGCGCCGGACTTTATGTTTGAAGGGCTCAAAGATTTTATCGATACTTCTAAGGACAGCTCGGAAACGGTTTATAAATATACCGAAGAAGGCGTCTTCAAAAATGATGTCAAAATCGACGAGCCGATAGAGTTGGACTTCAAACAAATGCAACAGGAAAAGCAGCAAGAAGAGAAGGAACAAAGAGAAATACTGCGTAAAATGATGGAAGAAGATGCCGATGGCAAAGCAACCCCGTCGAGAGATGAAGAGCCGGCGGAAAGCGAAGCAACAGCGACGGAAAGCGAAGAATCGGCAGAAAATGAGGAGCCGGCACCGACGGAAAATCAAGAATAAATCGCCGTCAGTTCTGGATATTTTTCCCTTTATTCATACACTTAATCAATGCGTCATCTTTTGACGCATTGATATGTCATATATGTTCTATCAACAAAATTCAAAAGGATGAAAAATATGAAACAAATACGAGAAATAGTTATAGATACCGAAACAACCGGCGTAAATGCTTACAAAGGCGACAGACTGGTCGAAATCGGCGCGGTCGAGCTCATTAACGGCAAACCGAGCGGCCGTGTTTTTCATCAATACATCAACCCGCACCGTTCGATTCCGAAAGATATTCGCGCCATACACGGCTTAGATACAAACTTTTTGCGTCGTTATCCGTGTTTTAAGAATATCGCACCGCAATTTTTGGATTTTATCGGCAACGATAGCATCCTCGTGGCCCATAATGCGTCGTTTGACCTCGACTTTTTGAACTGCGAACTCAGACGCGCGGGCTATCGGGGCCTGTATAATCATCGAATTGTCGATACACTCAAACTTGCGCGACAGGCATTTCCGAATCAGCGAAACACGCTCGACTGCCTGTGCAACCGCTTTAATGTCGATAATTCGATGCGTTCGCTGCACGGTGCATTGCTTGACGCGCGGTTGCTGGCCGAGGTTTATCAACATCTGCGGCCGCGCAAATTCGCAAAATTACGCAAGTTATGGACAACGCTGAAGCAAGCGGTTTTCGCCCCGTTTGACCGTAATCGGCAGATTCAGCGGATTATCTATTGACTTTTGTCTATAATATGTTAAACTGACGATAAAATCAAATCATTGGTATATGGATTATAAACAATTTATTCAAGATGAGCTGAGCGAGTTCCGGCTTATCTTAATTGACCGCGGTGTTTCAGGTGATGAATGGCGTAAGTATATGGCCGTAAAAATGCGCCTGCTGAGAGGACAATTTTGTTTTTTGGGCAATCCGCTGTGGAAAACATTTAAGCTGAAAGTGCACCCTCTTTTGCGCATTCGCAACGGCAACATTGTCTGGCACGGCCATCAACCGAGTGACACTTTGACGAAGGTTTCCGTAAATGATTTCAACCGCCTTGCCGGCGCCGGAAAATTTGACGCAGAGCTTACCCCCGTGACCGCTTCCGTGCTGTCCGGCGGCAAAATCACCGTCTGTTTTCCGAGTGACAATCCCGCGGTTTTTCGCCCGTCGGTCGAATGCGTGTTTCAACAGCTTCCCGACCGGCTGACTTTGACCGACTTACTGTTCGAGGTTCGTCTGTCTTCCGACGACGCGCAAAGATGCTACGACCATGTGCTGAAGTGCCATCTGGCAACGGTTGAGCTGTATTATTACAGCTATTCTCCGCACATTTTGGCAACGCGCGAACGAGAACTTCCCTCTCCCGAGCCGGAAGATTTGAATGTTCGCACGACTCCCGAAGTCAACAAGGTCAGAGAACCGGAAAAACCGAACAAGGTTATTCGCACACCGCAACGTTTGCATTAAAAAAATTCGCTGACAGTTAAATGCTGTCAGCGAGTTTTTTTATATTCGGACTTATTTTATTTTAAGCCCAGCATTTTTTTGCATTTCGGCGAAAGAATCTGCTTTAACTCATCGGCGGTATGTCCTTTAAGATGAATAAAATCAAGCGATTTGCGCCCGTAAATATACCACCAGCAAAAGAAATGCCCGACAACGCACACAAAGCCCAAGATGCACAAAACCCAATCGCTTACCTCGTCCGTGTGCGCATTTTCGATACCATCCAGCAACACGTTGAGAAACCTACCGTAGACCAGCATAGCAACAAAAGAGGCAATGCTGACGGTCAAGGCGCTCAAACAAACGGCAACGGTTCGATAGCACTTATTCTTCCAAGCCGCATACTGAGGGATTAAAAAGCCGAGCCAAATCGTCAGCATCATCACCCCCGTTACAATCATAAAAATTTTTCCCATAGATTCAGAATTATATTGTCAATCAATAATAGCATTAAGTTCACTTATCTTACGCAAAAAGCCGCGTTGTGTCAAGATACATCTTTTAATGTTGACAAAAGCTTAAAGAGTTTTTATACTGAGTCCGAATTAAAAACTATTGAGATATGGATATAAAAAGAAAATTAGCAAGTTTTAGGAACACTCTTAATTCCTATGTTATGTCTGAAAGTGAAAAAGAGGCCTACATCGAGCTTGAAACTCGTCTTCTCAAATCAGAAACAATGCCGCTTAAAGAGTTGCTTGCACGCGCCAAAAAAATTAAGCCGCTTGTTCGGGTTGATGGTGACCACAACAGTGTTTTGGGCTTCCGTAAAAAATGTCATGACTTTGCGGACACCGATAAGCTTTGCTTTTGCAAACCTTGCGATATCCGCGCCCGCAGCTACCTCTACGACTTCAATGCTTCGCGAATCGTAACTTCCGGAGGCAAACCCTGTGTTGTTCCCAAGCATCAGAAGGTCGGAGAGTTTACTTGCTACCACGACACCGGCGCCTTCTACGGCTGTTTGATGCCGAGCGTAGATGAGGTTTTGCAGCAATTCCCGACGGAAATTGACTGGCACACCGTTGATGCGTTTGAGCTACTGTTCTCGTCGCTGAACTTCCGCGATGTGTATGACAGTTTGCTTGACCGCCACATTTCGACGGTTATTCTCTACCGCTTTGACAACGGTCTTCCTAAGCAAATCAAGGAACAGCCCATTGTTTTTGAAGGACACCGCTATCGTTGAAAAATTAAAAGCTCCCGCATTTTGCGGGGCTTTTTTTTATTGACTTTCGCAAAATAATTCCGTATTCTTTAGACAGAAAAATATATTATCTACATAGTCATTCACCAAAAATTTTCTGCGTATGAAAAAAGCATTTATCGGCGTCGTTGTCTTTATCGCCGCCTTACTTATGTGCCTTTCGGCTTCCGCAACTTTTGTGGGAGAGGGCTTGGTCGGCTATCTGCTGATTCATCTTGCCGCTCTGTCCGGTGCGGCTTATGTGTTGCCGTATTGCTTTGCATCCGGCCGTTCAAACATTGCCTTTGGGGTTGAAATTGCCGTCAGCGCGATTCTTCTCATCGGCTGTATCGGTTTTCTGATTACCGCCGGCCTCGCGAATGTTATGACACAGCGCATTTTCGCGTGGTTGTTACTTTCCGGCTTAGCGGTGCTCGGCATAGCTTGGCATTACAAATATGGCAAACATTAAGCAAATCGCACAGGCACTGGTGCTTCTGTCGTTCAGGGGTATGCCGGACGTATCCGAAACCCTAAAGCAAGAAGGCGACATTGAACCGGAATCAAAAGAAAAAAAGTTTGTTTTACGAACCGACACTTTTGATGACATCAGGCAGCAGACCGCCATTATGGTCGCTCGTCTTAAAGAGGAGCAAAAACGCAAGCAAAAACCCTACGCGCCGCGCAAAATCGGGAAGCCGCGCGGTTTTCCCGAAAATATGCGCCGCAAATAATCGATACCGCCCGTGTTCTTTGAACATCGGCGGTGTCTTTTTTTAAATGCTTTTAACCGAAAATCAGCGGCCATAAAATAATGGCGGCGGCAACAAAAAAATGCATAAATGCCAGCAATACCAACAAACTGCCGATATCTTTGGCTTTTTTGGAAAGCGGGTGATATTCTTCGCCGATTCGGTCAACAATCACCTCTATTGCCGTATTAATCAGCTCCATAAATAGAATCAGAAACAGCGCAAAAAACAGAAACACGCGCGCCGTATTTGATATTGGCAAAAAGCAAAAAGCAACGCCGAAAACAAGGCAAAACAACAAATCTTGTCGAAATGCCGCCTCGCTTTTAAAAACCGCCTTAAAGCCGTCAAACGAATACGTAAAAGCTTTTAAGATTCGTTTGATGCCGCCCTCTTGTGCCTTCATCATTACTCCTTATTTTCAAGTTGTTCCAATTCTTCGGGCGTAAAGGTAACTTTTTCGCCATTGACAACCACATATCCGCTGAGCGCCTTGCCTTTATCATAAACAACTTCGACGCTGAGTTCGCCTTTTTTATCAAATGCTTGTTGCACGCCGTGCAAAACACCTTCGGCATAATTTTGCTCGTTATGCACTTTACCGTTGCGATAATAATGATAAATCGTGCCAATCGGCTCCCCGTTTTCAAACGTTCCTTCATACAACAGTGTGCCGTCTTCGTTATAGAACTTTCCCTGTCCGTTCGGCAAACCGTTTTTGCTATACACTTCCATTTTGATGTTGCCGTTGCTGTGATAAGTGCGATACAGGCCGTTAATCGGCTTTTCGTCGATGTTGTAGACCACACCGTCTTTGGCGACGGTATTATTTTCGTTATAGATTTCGTTTTTTTCCGCCTTTTTGCAAGCGGAAACCATCAAAAGTGCCGATAAAGCCAAAATTGCGATTCGCATCATTTTCTCCCGTTTTTTCTTGGCTATACGCTACCGAAAATCCGTAAAATTGTCAAACAACAATGCAAAAAGCGCACAATTTATGCAAAAAATCCGCTCAAAGCGTGGAAAACTGGGGAAATACGGCATTTTTTTATTTGACAATCGATTCTTTGTGCGACTACTATAAGCGCTGAGAAGTTTTTCTCGTTTTACAAATTTAATTATAGAGGAATAAAAAAATGAATAAAAGTGAATTGATTAAGAGCATTTCTGACAAGTCTGGCTTGACCCAAACAGATAGCGCAAAGGCATTGGATGCTTTCATTACAACCGTTACCAATTCTTTGAAGAGCGGCAACGATGTTCGTTTGGTTGGTTTCGGCACATTCGGCACATCTAAGAGAGCAGCTACCACGGCTATTAACCCGCGCACTCGTCAACCGGTAAAAGTTGCAGCTCGCAAAGTTGCTAAATTCAAAGCCGGCAAAACCTTGCAAGACATTGTGAACAACAACAAGAAATAATTTTCTTGGATTCACTGATAAAAAGGCAGCGGATATCTTCCCTGCCTTTTTTTTGCGACCGAAGCACTGCAAAAATTAAAAAATCCGAAAGCGCATATTTTCTTATTGACATTCTATATTTTAAAGGTTAAAAGTGATTTGCTTATGGCGGATGTAGCTCAGTTGGTTAGAGCGCTGGTTTGTGGTACCAGATGTCGTCAGTTCAAATCCGATCATCCGCCCCATTTCTTGCCGTGCCTCGTCGCACGGCTTTTTTGTATCTGCCGAATAAAGAAAATACGCCACATTTTGCCGCATATGAGATTTATAAACAAACAGAATTCCGATTGACTTTGAGCATCTGTCGGATAAACTGAATGCAAAATTTAATTAAGCAACAAAGGAGGGGAAAATGAATCAACCGAATATTTTTGATTATGCCACAAGCGAATTGTCGCAAGATGCAGTTATTTGTTATTTGTTATCTTTTGGCCAAGAACAATATAAGGATGATTTTCCAAAAGAATATTCTGCGGCTCACAATTTCTTAAGAAAATGCGGACTCATTGATGAGAATATTATAGATATTAAACATCAATACAGTATTAAGGGTGAAAATTCCAAGAGCAATAAAATTGATATTTTGGTAATTACCGACAATTATATTTTAATAATTGAAGACAAAACTTACACAAAAGAGCATAGTGACCAAATTATTCGTTACGTTAAGGCTTTAAAAAAAGATAAGCTCTCACAAAACCGAGAAATTAAGGTATGTTATTACAAAACTGGTGATTATGTTTATGAATATAAAACTTCTAATCCTTCAATTCTACCACAAGAAAATTGTTGCTCATTCAAACGTAAACATATAATTGATATTTTGAAAAATAATTGTTCCGATAATTTAATTCTTAAGAGTTATTACTTAAGATTAAATTCTGTTGAAGAACGTATAAAATCATGCGATGACACTGATATTATGACCTGGAATAGTGAAAAATGGTTTGATTATTTATTTAAAATCATGGATGGACATCTATTCGATATTGGATGGGTGCATAATCAGAGTGGTGGTTTTTATGGTTGTTGGTTTGATGGGTATAAAGTTCCTAGTGGTGAAGACTATAAACAAATTGAAATTTCTTTTGCAAATGGCAAAACGTCACGAGTTAAATTGTGTTATAAATTTTCGGGCGAAAATAAAAAAGCAACACTCAATAGCAAGGCCTTGATAAAAGATTTACAACAAAAAGCTGTTGCAAAGAAATTTATCGCAGCAAATCGTAAGGGCAAGACGACAACTTATGCATATAAATATGCTAAGTGTAAAAACGATGTTGAAGAATTTATAAAAAATCCGTAATAAAAACAATCTTTCCTCCTGCGTCATGATTTGTCGCATCTCCGTGTTTTAGTATTTTTGAATGCAAGAAATTAAAACACGGAGAAATTTTATGGATGAAAAAGAAACGCTAAAAACGCAAGCATCGTTGCTGAAGGCAATTCATAATGATTTTGCGCCGATTGTGCAAAAAATCAGAGATAAAATGTCGGCGTTATGTGTTGACGAGGCGGATAGAGAGATTCTCAAGCGTCTTGATGAACAACTGGCAAGCGCCGAAACCCTGCTCGAGCATATAGATTCCGCGGCCGAAACCGACAAGGATTTGCTCGATAAAAATATGGTAAAAGTTAAAGAAATCAGCATAGAGGAGTTGGAAGCATGATAGAATATATCAGGGATATGATAAAGTTTAGCCGACCGATTGATAAGTTTCCGCACACTTTAGAAGGTATGATAGCGATTATTCACGACCAAGGGTGCATACGCTGTCCGGCATGGGGTGTAGATAAAACGATTGTCAAGGTCGATAAAGATTACGTTTACACCGAATCCGATATCGCCGGAAAAATCGATGTGTTCAACGCCTGCGGCGACAAGGTTACAACAATTAACAACGAGGAATTAAAATGATAAAAACGGGCTTTTCTTTTATTGATACGGATTTAGGCGGTCTTCACGCCGGCGATTTAGCAACGGTACAGGGAGAGTGCATACAAGCCGAGCAATTTGTCCTTAGCTTAACGCAAAGCATTACGGAGCATAACGACGGCTTTGTATTGCTGATGAACACGCTTGATTTTCCATCGTTTACTTCCACTGTTTTCGACGAGAATCCTGCCGATTATGATTATGCGCTGATTAGCGACAGAATCTCGAAAAACAAACTTTTAACGCGGCGCGGACTACCTATACAAGACGACCCGACACAAGATGTTGATTTGTTGCTGAGAAGCTATTCCGCTTGGCTAAATCTGAAAAAGTTTCAACACTTAAAGGATAAAAAACTGTTGGCGATTATTACGCCGATATTCAAATTGAGATTCGGTCTTGATGAAGATAAAGCGACTTTGTTACTCAAAGACGCGGCGCAAATTCTTGAGGTGCCGGTGATATGCTGGCAACGAGATTCTTCGGAAGATTTAGTTGCGGCGGATATGACTTTCAAACTGACGGCCGAAAATGGCTACAAAGAACCGGTGGATATTGAGGTTATAAAGCAACCGAGGAATAAAACTTTCCGCATCCGCGCCAACGAGTCATCTTTTAAATATACCGAGCGCTTAAAAGACTGCCCGAAACTTTGGTTTTATGAGAAGAAAGACAATGGCTGATATGGTATACTTAATGGTGCGGTTAAAACGGCATTTTAGCAAGTGTGAAGAAATATAATCAAAAAAGCGACCGAAGATTATTCCGCGGCCGCATTTGCTTAAATCAATTCCCTATTCCACCGGCTTGACGTGCCAAATATTTTGAGCATATTCCATAACCGAGCGGTCGCTTGAAAAATATCCGATTCGCGCCATATTAAGCAGTGCTTTTTTCGCCCAAACGTCTTTATTTTTATAATCCTTTTCCGCCTGATGAATAGTGTTGTTAAAGTCCTCCAAATCCGCCAAAATAAAGTAATAGTCGTTATTCAAAAGCGCATCAAATATCGGGCTGAACTGTTGCGGATAATTGGCATCGGCAAACATTGCCGAGTTGACGGCATTCAAAATGCGCTTGATATATTCCGATTTTTCGTAGATTTCGCGCGGATTATAGGTCATGCGCCGTTCTCTGATTTGTTCTTCCGTCAGACCGAACAAATAGAAGTTTTCGGCGCCCACCGCCTCGCGAATTTCGATGTTTGCGCCGTCGAGCGTGCCGATGGTCAGCGCGGCGTTTAAAGCAAATTTCATATTACTGGTGCCAGACGCCTCAAAGCCGGCGGTAGAAATCTGACAGCTCAAATCGGCCGCCGGAATCAGATATTCGGCCACCGAAACCTTATAATCCGGAATAAACACCACTTTGAGCCAGTCATCGACCCGCGGGTCATTGTTGATAACTTGCGCCACATTGTTAATCAGCTTAATCACGAGCTTGGCAAAAGTATATGACGGTGCGGCCTTGCCGGCAAAAATGTATGTTTTCGGCACACTCGGACGAACGTGGTCGTTAATCAGCGCCAAATAATCGCCGATAACCTGCAAAATCGTCATCAGTTGCCGCTTATATTCGTGAATCCGCTTGGCGTGAACAATATACATACTGTCCGGATTAACCATAATGCGCGTGGCTTTGTAAACATTTTGCACCAGCCGACGCTTGTTGCCGCGTTTAATTTCGCGAAAACGTTTGATAAATTCGGCATCATCAACATATTTTTCCAAACCGCGCAACAAATCAAGGTTTGTAATCCAATCGCGCCCGATTTTATCGCAAATCAGCTTTGCGAGCGCATTGTTTGCATGCACCAACCAGCGCCGCGGCGTAATACCGTTGGTTACATTGGTGAATTTTTCCGGCCACAGCTCATAAAATTCCGGCACCAGCGAAGTCTTAATCAGCTCGGAGTGCAATTTTGCCACCCCGTTAATCGAGAACGAGCCGACAATCGAAAGGTTTGCCATCCGAATAACCTGATTATCGCCTTCGCCGTCAACAATTGCCACTTTGCCGAGTTTATAAGCGTCGTTGCCGAATTTACTGCGCGCAAATTCCATAAAGCGCCGGTTGATTTCGTAAATAATCTGCAAGTGCCGCGGCAAAATACGTCCGATAATATTGCTCGGCCATTTTTCGAGTGCTTCCGGCAATAATGTATGGTTGGTGTAGGCAAACACTTTGGTCACGATGTTCCAAGAATCTTCCCACTCCTGATTATAAACATCGAGAAGTTGGCGCATCATTTCGACAATAGCTAACGCCGGGTGGGTATCGTTAAGCTGAATACACACATATTCCGGTAATTTGCTGAAATCGTTGCTCTTTTCCATAAAGCGTCGAATAATATCCTGCACCGCGCACGAAACAAAGAAATACTGTTGCGTTAGGCGCAATTCTTTGCCGGAAATCACATTATCCGACGGATACAAAACCTTAGAAATGGTTTCGGTGCGGATTTTATCGCGCACGGCCTCCATATAACCGCCGCTGTTGAAAATGTTCAAATCAAGTTCTTCATCGGTTTTGGCCGAGAACAGACGCAAATAGTTGACCGATTTGCCATCAAAGCCGACAATCGGGAAGTCATACGGCACACCGTAGAGCCGATGCGTATCCGCCCAAATATAACCGATTTTTCCGTTCGGTTTGGTATACATTTCAACGTGACCGCCAATCGGAATCGTCACGGTGCGGTCATAGCGTGCAAACTGCCACGGCGAATTTTCTTCAAGCCAACTGTCCGCCTGTTCGACCTGATAGCCGTTTTCAAATTTTTGCTTAAACAACCCGAACTGATAGTTGATACCGTAACCGAACCCCGGAATACCGAGCGACGCCATCGAGTCCAAATAATCCGCCGCCAAACGTCCCAAACCGCCGTTTCCGAGCGCCGGGTCATATTCGGCATCAAAAATTTCCTGCAACGACAAATCCGGCCAACCGTCGATTTTGATATCTTTCAAAATATCGTAAAGCCCTAAGTTATAGAGATTGTTTTCAAGTGAGCGACCGATAAGATATTCAATGGAAAGATAATAAATACGCTTGGTTCCGACCTGATTATAGCGCGCAATCGTTTCATACATTTTATCCATCGCAAATTCGCGCACGGCATAAGCGATAACCGTAAATGCCTCTTCTTTGGTGATTTCGCAAGCGCGTTTGCCGATAAAATACTTAATGTGGTGTTCGATAGAAAATTTTAATCTTGCCGCGTCTATGTCTGTCAACATACTTTTATTCTCTTTCACAATACATCTCCCATAATCTCTTATACATACCGTTTTATACCAATGTATAAGCAAAATTGATTGAAATTTATTTAACAATATAGCACATTAATTTATAAATTGAAGATAACTTTTAACTTATCATTTATTTTTTTTGAAACCGGCTTTATAAGCAAAGAAAGATATGAACGAAAAGAGAGATAACATAATGAAAAATATATATAAAAATTTATTGATGACAGTTGCGGCAAGTTTGTTGATAAGTCTGCCGGCACACGCTGAAACGATTTTTGAAGCCATGAGCACGGCCTATAACACCAATCCGACCTTGCACGGGCAACGCGCCACCAGCGGTGCGACCAACGAAGACGCGGCTTTGGCACGTTCCGGATTCCGTCCGACCATTGCTGCCGGCGCCAACTATACCGACAGCCACTCACACACCACCGGCACACCGACACACGACGGCTATTCCAAAGGTTACAGCGGCTCGATAACGCAGTCGATTTTCAGCGGCGGCCAAACTTATAACGGCGTCAGAGCAGCCGATCAAGCGGCCAAAGCCGGTTTGGATAACTTAGCGGCGGTTGAACAAGCCGTTTTGTTGGACGCTTCAACCGCTTATTTGGATGTGGTGCGCGATGAAGCCATCGTTAAACTGCAAAAAAACAACGAAAATCTCTTAAAAAAACAACTTGATGAAACTTTGGCGCGCTACAATGTGGGCGAAGTTACCCGCACCGATGTAGCTCAATCGCGCGCCAGTTATGCACAGGCACAGTCCGATGTGGTTTCGGCCGAAGGCAATTTGGCCATCTCACGCGATTATTACCACCGCATTGTCGGTCGTTTGCCGCAAGATGTGCATTTTCCGGATAATTTAGACGTATTTTTCCCGACACAAGAAAAAGATGCTATGGATTATGCCATTGAAAACAATTATTCATTGAACGCAGCCAAACGCGCACTTAAAGCAGCCAAATACAATGTTAAAAGCAAAGAAGGTGCTTTGTTGCCGTCGGTTGACTTTACGGCCAGAACCGGACGCAGCAAAATATCCACATTCAGCGGACGTGACCCATCAACACACAATACCGAATACACGCTTAATATGACAATGCCGCTTTATACCGGCGGTGCAACCCGTGCCAACATCCGCAAGAGCAAATATCAACGTCAGGCAGCCCGCGAGGCCTTAAAAGAAGCTAAACGCGGCGTAGTTTCGGGCGTGACGGCAAATTGGGCTTTGATGCAGGCAAGCAAATCCAATATTGCGTCCATCAGCGAACAGGTTAAAGCGTCGGCGATTGCTTTGGAAGGCACGCAAAAAGAGGAATCCCTCGGCAACCGCACGGTGTTGGATGTTTTGAACGCTTATCAAACGCTGCTGATGTCACAAGTAAGTGAAGTTAAAGCGCGTCATGACTACTTTGTTTCGGGTCTGAAGCTGTTGCAATCAATGGGCAAACTGACCGCGCAAAAGCTCGGTTTGGATGTTGAATATTACGATGCCAGAGCCAATTATGAGCATACGCGCGGCAAATGGTTAAGTTTATCCATAGATGAATAGATAAAATTGTTGCGAAACAAAATATTTTCTGTTATTATGCCTTAAGTGATGATTTCAACTTGAGGCATAATTTAATGGATAACCTTGAAGATGCGTCGATGGATGAGATATTAAACACCATTCGCAACGCGCTTATTGAAAAAGAAAGAAAAGCATATTTCCGCTCTTTTTATCCCGAAAAAAGACCGGAGGATGAAGTGTTTGTGCTTTCTAAGGCAATGATTGTTAAACGCGAAGATATTCCATACAATATGGGCGTATGGAACTTTAACGATGTTGCAAAAAAGATGATGAAAAAATACAGAAATTACTACAACAACCGTTTGGCAACGGTCGGTCGAGTGCGCGTAAAGGAAGAAAACAACGCCTGAAAAGGTTTCTTCCTCCCTTTTATCTTATGAATATTTACGTGCAACAATTTTAATTTATGGAAAGAAAAATGTTAGAAAAAAACTATAATCCGAAGGAATTCGAAGAAAAAATTTATGAAAAATGGGAAAATTCAGGGGCTTTTCAACCGGATATGCGCTCAGATAAAGAAGCGTTTTCAATTGTGATTCCGCCGCCGAACGTTACCGGCGTTTTGCACATGGGACACGCGCTTGACAATACGTTACAAGATATTCTGATTCGTTACAACCGTATGCTCGGTAAAAAAGTTTTATGGCAACCGGGGACAGACCACGCCGGTATTGCCACACAAATGGTGGTAGAACGCAATTTGGCCAAACAAGGCCTGACCCGTCACGATTTGGGCCGCGAAAAATTTATTCAAACCGTTTGGGAATGGAAAAAGCAGTCGGGCGGCACCATCTGCAAGCAGTTGCGTCGTTTGGGCGCTTCGTGCGACTGGAGCCGCGAACGCTTCACGATGGATGAGGGCTTATCGCATGCGGTTCGCAAAATTTTTGTTTCACTCTACAAAGACGGCCTGATTTATAAGGCAAAAAAGCTTGTGAACTGGGACCCTGCGCTCGAAACAGCCGTTTCCGATTTGGAAGTGGTGCAAAAAGAGACTGTCGGTAAAATGTATTACTACAAATATCCGCTTGAGGATAATCCGAATGAGTTTATTCATATTGCCACCACGCGTCCGGAAACAATGTTCGGCGATACGGCAGTTGCTGTGTCTAAAGATAATCCGAAACTCAAACATCTTATCGGTAAAAACTGCATTTTGCCGATAGCCAACCGCGTGATTCCGATTATTGCCGATGACCACGCCGACCCGGAAAAGGGAACGGGTGCTGTGAAAATTACACCGGCACACGACTTTAACGACTTTGAAGTCGGTAAACGCCATAATCTGCCGATGATTAACATCTTAAATCCGGATGCGACGCTCAACGAAAACACGCCGTATAACGGTATGACAACACAAGAAGCGCGCGCCAAAACGATTGAAGAACTTGAAAAACTCGGTTTGATGGAAAAAATCGAAGAGCACCCGATGGTTATTCCTTACGGTGACCGCAGCGGTGTTGTGATTGAGCCGTATATGACGGACCAATGGTTTGTTGACGCGCCGAAACTGGCTGTAGAAGCGCGTCGCGTGGTTAATGACGGTGAAATGGAGTTTGTTCCGGCAACCTATAAAAAGACCTATTTTGAGTGGATGAACAACATCCAGCCGTGGTGCATTTCACGTCAACTCTGGTGGGGACACCAGATGCCGATTTGGTATGGTCCGGACGATACGATTTTCTGTGAAGAAAATGTTGAAGAAGCACAAGCGGCAGCCGACAAACATTACGGCAAACACGTCGAATTACGCCGCGAAACAGATGTGTTGGATACTTGGTTTTCATCGGGCTTGTGGGCGTTTTCAACACTCGGTTGGCCGGAAAATACCGAATATTTGCAAACATTTTATCCGACATCGGTTTTGGTAACCGGCTTTGACATCATCTTTTTCTGGGTTGCCCGTATGATGATGATGAGTATGTATATGATGAAGCGCGTTCCGTTCAAAAAATGCTATATTCACGGCTTGGTTCGCGACGAGCAAGGCCGCAAAATGAGCAAATCAAAGGGCAACACGGTTGACCCGATGGAAACAATCGACACATACGGTGCGGACGCTCTCCGCTTCTTTATGGCCTCGTCGGAAACGCAAGGTCGCGACATCAACCTTTCGGATTCGCGCATTCAGGGCTATCGTAATTTTGCCACAAAATTGTGGAACGCCGCCCGTTTTTGTGAGATGAATCAATGCTACTCGGTTAATGGTTTTGACATCAACAATGCCAAGCTCGCCATCAACAAGTGGATTATCGCCAAAGCCAAAGAAGCAACCAAAGATGTGACCGACAACTTGAACAATTACCGCTTTTCCGATGCGGCAAACGCTGTATATCAGTTTGTTTGGGGCACTTTCTGCGATTGGTATATCGAATTGACCAAGCCGATTTTCTATGGCGAAAACGTGGCAGATATTGAAGAAACACGTGCGGTTGCGGCTTGGGTGCTTGACCGTATTCTCGTGATTTTGCACCCGTTTATGCCGTTTGTGACCGCAGAATTGTGGAATAATCTGACCGCTCGCAACGTCGATTTAATCTTGGCACAATGGCCGCAAAACGAAACCATCAATGATTCCGACAAGCGCGAGATTGACTGGTCGGTTGACTTTATTTCGGCCATCCGTTCGCTCCGCGCCGCCATGAATTTGCCGGCTAGTGCAAAACTGACGGCGTATGTTCAAGCATCTGCCGCTGATTTGACGACGCTTGCCGCACAAAATACGTTGATTTGCAACTTAGCACGGCTCGAAAAAGCCGAACCTCTCGGTGATATGAGTATCAGCAAAGATATGGTTCAAACCGTATGCCGTGATGCCACGATTTTGATTCCGCTCAAGGGCGTGGTTGATTTTGAGGCCGAGCGCGCTCGTTTAAGCAAAGAGCTGGAAACCTTAAATAAAAACTTGGACGGCTATGCCCGTAAACTCGGCAATCAGGAGTTTGTGGCCAAAGCGCCGGAAAAAGTTGTGGCGGAAGAAAAACGCCGTCAGGCCGAAGCGATGGAAAATAAAGCCAAAGTCGAAGAGGCCTTGGCGCGTATTGCAAACTTTTAATAAGGAGAAAAACAGATGAAAAAATTAATGTTATGCTTAATGGCTTTAGGTTTATTAAACGCCTGCGCAACCGATGCTTATACCGGCGAAAGCAAAGTGGCTAAAACCGCTTGGGGAACAGGTATCGGCGCGGCAGTCGGTGCCGGTGTCGGCGCGCTTATCGGTGGCGAAAAAGGCGCACTTATCGGTGCCGGAATCGGCGGTGCAACCGGCGCGGCAGCCGGCGGCTATATGGATGTTCAAGAAAGCAAGTTGCGTCAAAAACTCGCCGGAACCGGCGTTCAGGTGGCGCGCGACGGCGACAATATCCGCTTGATTATGCCAAACAGCATAACCTTTGATACCAACAACGATGTGATGAAAACTTCGGCAAATGCGGTTTTGGATTCGGTTGCTTTGGTGGCAAACGAATACGACAAGACTAAGTTGCAGATTATCGGACACACCGATAGCACCGGTAGCGACAAAATCAACAACCCGTTGTCAGAGCGTCGAGCACGCACGGTCGCAAACTATCTCGCAATGCGCGGTGTTGCCGGTGCACGTTTGTATGCGGCAGGCGCCGGCTCCAAACAACCGATTGCTTCAAACGCAACGGAAGAAGGCAGAGCGCAAAACCGTCGTGTTGAGATTTATCTCATCAACGCACAATAAAAACTCGTATAGCTGATGACTGCTTGAAGGATTTTTTCTTGTGTACTATTTGTGTACACAGCGAAAGAATCCTTCTGCATATTTACGCACGCTATTCGAGTTTTTAGTGTGGCCGTGCCGTTTTTCTTTGTGCTAGTATACACTGAGCGAGAAACCTTTTTTCTATCCGACTAATTATCCGCAGTTTATCAGGTGTTACTGTGCACTACGGAAAATACTTGACAAAAAACAAAAAACAAGTAAAATAAGACCATATAATAATTCAAGCAAAGGAGAAAGTAATGAAAAAAATTAAAGAGATATTGCAGAAAAAAGCTAAAAATACTCTTTTGGGTACTGCATTGGCAGCGGCTTCGTTAGGTTTTAGTGCAACTTCATGCACCAATGTACCCCAAAATACCGATGAAGAAAAAAATACTCAGGAACTCGTCGATAAAAATAAAAATAAAGATAAAGAAAAGGAAATAAAGCAAAAATGGAAAAATGCCGCCAAAGCTGAGCTCAAGAAAATCGAAGAAGCAGGTATTGCCACATCCAAAAAAGATAAAGATGGCAATATTACGGAGATTTTGGTGTCAATTGACAGAACCAGAAATGATGAATTGCAGGGAGATTTAGTTGTAACACACTGTAAATACAGCAATCCGAAATATATACCGGTGCATCAAAAGGCACATACGGAAGATGTCGGAGAGTATGTAGTAAAAAATAGCGACGGTAGCGAAGAATACGTTAGAAATGCATTGCATCATCCGGACAGAGAATATGAAACAACTCCTGTTTCAACTTATTTACAACCTAAAGAGTCTGATATTGTAAGAGCCAAAAATATTGTTACCGAAGTGATAAAAGGTAATGAGACTGTTGCGGATATCAGTGAAAATGGTGACACATTGGTGCAAACCAAAATCAAAAAGGTGCAGTTATACAAAAATGTTAATGATCAAATAGTATTCAAATATCCGATGAAACCTCTGACCAAAGTTATGAATAAATCTCAACAGGCACCGCGCCGCGGAAGTCGCAACATATAATAATATCACAAAAAAAATACAAAAAAATCCTTTAAGCGTTGTAGCTTAAAGGATTTTTTTTATAGAACCGAGCCGCCCGTTAACGATGCGGCACAAAAATCAACGTATCCGACTTGTGCAAGTTGCCATACATTCGGCGGGGCGGCAAAACAGACATTTGCGGCTCCCTCGCGGATTTTTCGTAATCCGGCAAAAAGCTTTTCCCCGTATTTTCATTGTGTTGCCAACCTTTTTTATACTGACGCAACATGCGTCCGAACAGCGAATCAGAGGCATTTGCCGGCAGATAAACCACACGCGCCGGTTGAATATAGACCGTCAGCGGCTGCCAAAAAATAACATTTCTGCCATACGCGCCGCCATAGTGAATTCGTCCCCAAGTCAACCGCGTCACACTCGGCATTCTGACAATAATGCGCGGCGGTTGCGAAATAACCGTTTCGGATTGCACAACGGGTAAAGGTTTTTGTTGTTGCGCAAAGACACTCAAGGCCCCAAGGCACAAGAGAATCAACAATAATAGCAATCTTTTCATAAGCTTGATGTTTTAGATATTTAACAAAAAAATTAAAGTCGCAATAATTATAGTATTTGTCGTTATTTTATAAAACACCTCAAACATTGTCAAGCGCAAAGAAAAAACCCGCCGAGTGTCATACTCGACGGGGTTTTTCTTTCATAGAATCAGCGTTTGTGCGCTTTCTGTTCTTCTTCCAAATCAGTGAGATAGTCGTCAACCGAACGTCCTCTGTCGGGCGAATTCACCAACTCGACAACCTGCCACTTTCCGTCACGTTTTTCAACCTTGACACTGACAGCGTCACCGGGGGCAAGGTTAGCCAGCACCACAAGAACGCGGCCGGTTGAGAGATTGTTATCCACCATAAAGGTGATTTTATCGCCGATGGTAAACAACTCGCCGTTCAAGTTAGTTTCTTTAACGGCCACGGTAAACTCGAATCGATGCGGCGGTTCAACAATCTTTCCGACGCGCTTCACGGTTCCGACAAACAGGGCTTGTGAAACCGAATTCTTCAAATTTGAATTCTCCATAATGATAATGATAAAGTAAAAAAATATACTAATTGTGATGTAAAACATTGTCAGTATAGCCGCGCATTTCCTTTTTGTCAAATTATTTTTTGAAAAATCCATAAAGTTGCTTGACATACAAAGTTTTTTGTCATATTATACGCCTAATTCATTATATTTTATATATTACTTAAAATATTACTGTGTCCGTTCGGATACTGCCTTGGTTTTGACGAGATTTATTCAATATATTATTCACAAAACTCCAAAAAACAATGAAAACAAAAGGTCTTATCTGTTTTTTCCTGGGAATCGCAGCCGGTTTGTTAGGTCATCTCGCTGCCCGCAAAGTTGATGAAATTCGTCTTTTACCGGAGGACTGGTATAAGGGGGATGATATGGAACATTGGGGCTGATTCCTGTGTCCGAGCACTCAAAAAAAAAGACGACACCCTTTTTTAAAGGTTGCCGTCTTTTTTTAATGGTTAATTCTCTAAATCGGTGCCAAAAACAGCACTTTGCGCCGTTCATCAGGTCGATTCTCAAAGCGCGTCCAAAACTGGTTCACAATCGCACCGAGCAACATACAATCGCCGCGTCCGATACTGAGCAGACGATTATTGATTGTTTCCAAATGTTCTTCAATCAGGTGCATCTGTTTTTTGGTGGGCAGCAACATATTCAAGCTCCGACCGTAAAGCAGTGCTTCTTTCTTAGAAATAGGCGTTTTCAAAAGCGAGTCGATATCCAAATAATATTCCGGACTGACCAGGATTCCTTTGATACATTCTTCGGTTTTGACCGCCGAACATTGATGGTTGCGCAATACAAAATTACCGATTTGCGCGCAAGTTGCAGATTTTAACTTTTCCATTATCGTTCAAAATTATAATATTCAAAATTCGTTAATAATTAAATTTCATAAGGCGCATTGATATAATGGATTATATATAATGTCAAGTCCGATTTGCAGATAAATTACCAATCGCCGCAAACGGTGGATTTTCCTAAGTTACGCAACATTTTTTAAAATTTTTTTATTAAATCTTTACAAGTTTTTAAAATTTACGCTGATTTTGCGAATCGGGGAAAATTACAAAATATCGTAATTTCAATATGTTGCAAAATTTTCTCATTTTTTTCATTTTTTGCAATAAATTTAATATTTTCTAAAATTCTATACAAAAATGCGCAAAAAAGTCCTTTTTCGATGTATTTTTTAAGAAAAAGTAAAAAAAAGCTTAACATTTAGTTAAAAATCTGTTAATAATGAAATTGAGGTATGAATATTCAAAAGTTTCAGGAAATTAACTGGAGGTATATATGAAAAATTTATTTTATTTATCAGTGTTGGTGTTGACTGCCGGATTGGCAGCTTGCGCCTACGACGAAACAAGCGAAGTTCGCAATTATCAGTATGCTGGCCAAACCGGCTCTTGCGGTGCTCAACCGGCACCGAGACCGGCTCCGGTTCAAACCTATGCACCGGTAGCATCTAATTGCGCTTGCAAAGCAGCTCCGGTTTGCAATGCTCCGGTTTGTCCGCCGGCTCCGGCATGTGGCTGCGCTCCGCAAGAATATACGGTAAGAACACCGGTTCAAGTTGTATATCAAAACACAACATACCGCACCGTATATGAACCGAAAACGTTCCAGAGCACATCGTATGAAACGCGTCCGTATAACAGAGCAGAAGTTTGCTCCGGTCCGAACTGCGCTCCGGCTCCGATGTTGATGAACGCACCGCGTCAGTTCTAATTTACAAAACCTGGTAATTTTCTGAACAAGATTTGAGAGGGACCCGAAAGCCCTCTCTTTTCTTTTATATATTTTTATTGACAAAAAAGCTTGTAATTCGTTTTTTTTTGTGATATAGTGATAGAAAATGAACCAAAGGAGATAAAATTATGAAAACAACTGATATTAAACCGCAAGCAAATACTCCTTCCGTGAAGGAAAGAATTGTCACAAAAGTTAAAAACAGCTTCGATAAGTTCGTTGACAAGCTTTCCGCACCTAAAGACCCGGACAGAGAAGAAGCCCCAAAAACACCTGACAAAGTCATAGAGTTCAGCACACGGCAACAGATTGAAGCCGCAGACAAAGGTGATAAATATATTGACAGATAATCAATTTTAAAAGATTCCTTATAAAAAGGCGAAAGCATCAGCTTTCGTCTTTTTTAATGGCATTGGCGCCGGAAATCACATCTATCAGCTCGCCGGTAATTTCTTCTTGGCGCTGTTGCTGATATTCCAAATTCATCTTATCCAGATTTTCATCAATATTTTTTTCGGCATTTTGCATATTGGTCATACGCGTCCAATGTTCCGCCGCCAGCGATGAATTGATTTGTTTGGAGAGCGTAATCATCATTATTTCGCTCAAAAGCGCCGCAAACATTTGCGCCGGCGGGGTTGACAGCATCGGAAAATTGTTGGTTTCCCATTTTTTATGTCGCAATTTTTGCATAGCGGCAACATCAACCGGCAGAATCCGTCTGATTTGCGTTTCCACCGCCGCATTTTTGGCGCGTTGATGGAAGCACGCAAAAATATCGGAAATATGCTTCTGTCGCACGGCTTCTTCCATTCGCACAATTGCCTGTCCGGCAAGCGACGTTACCGTTTTGACCGAGTTCGAAGTCGCAAATCCGGCCAAAATCTTAAATCCCGCCTGCTCGGCCAACTGCGACAAACGTTTGCCGATGGTCACAAACATCGTATCCGCAAGCAAAATATGCTGTTCCTTCATAAAACTGCGGACTTTATCGATAAGCTCTCGATTAAAGCGCCCGACCATACCGTTATCCGAACCCACCAAAATAAACAAATAGCGCGGATGTGACGACGGTTGCACCGACAAGCTCGGTATGCCGTTATGAAGCGCCAACGCATGAAACGCGTCACGCAGGTTGCGCTGATACTTGTCGAGCACCGTATTTGCCTGTTCATACTGCAAAATACTGACCGACGACAATGTCTTCATATTGTTGACAATCTCGCGCAAATCCTTTGTGGTTTTAATTTTGCGTTGCAAAGCTTCTATCGGCATATCATTCTCCGCTGTTGAGCACGTCCTTAAACGCCTTTGTCATTTGCGACAATTCCGCATCGGTCAGCTTACGTCGGTCAAGCACGGCTTTTTCAAGCTTTCCGAACTGTGCGTGGAAGATTTTGAGCACCGTGTTTTGCGCTTCGGCTATTTGAGCGGCATCCATACCGTCAAACAAGCCGGCATTTGTTGCTGCAAACACGGCAATTTGTTCAGCTGCCGAAAGCAAACTGAACCGCCGTTGTTGCAAAACCTGCCGCACCGCTTGTCCGCGTGCGATTCGCTGTTGTGTTTCCTTATCGAGTTGCGTGCCGAATTTGGTAAACGACTCCAACTCCTCGAACTGCGCATAAAACAGCTTCAGCGGTCCGACTACAGATTTATACGCCGGAAGCTGCGCATCGCCACCGACACGCGACACCGATTTACCGGTATCTATCGCCGGCATCAAGCCCTTTTGAAACATTTGCGCCGAAAGATAAATCTGTCCGTCGGTAATCGAGATAATATTGGTCGGAATGTAGGCCGAAATATTGCCGGCCTCGGTGCACACAATCGGCAACGCGGTCAACGAACCGCCGCCCTGTTCAATACTCAATTTGGTTGCACGTTCCAACAACCGCGAGTGAATATAGAAAATATCGCCCGGAAAGGCCTCACGCCCCGGCGGACGACGCAATAACAGCGACATTTGCCGATATGCCCGCGCGTGATTGGTTAAATCATCATAGACCACAAGCACATCGCGCCCGCGTTCCATAAAATATTCGCCGATGGAAGTTGCCGCATACGGCGCAACATACTGCATACCCGCCTCATCATCTGCCGATGCCGATACCACAATGGTTTGCTCGGCAACGCCGTATTTCTGCAAATCGTCGATGACACCGGCCACCGCCGAATTACGTTGTCCGATGGCGCAATAAATACATATCGTGCCGTTGCCTTTTTGGTTGATGATGGCATCAAGCGCAATCGCGGTTTTGCCGGTTTGCCGGTCCCCCAAAATCAACTCACGCTGTCCGCGCCCAATCGGCGTAAACGCATCAACGGCCTTAATTCCCGTTTGCAATGGCGTATCGACCGGTGCACGGTCCATAATCGGCACAGCTTCAACTTCTACCGGCCGCCGCTCGTCGTAGGCGTATGCGCCCTTGCCGTCAAGCACTTCGCCGAGCGGATTAATGGCACGCCCGAGCAAATTTTCACTGACCGGCACATCAAGCACGCGTCCGGTGCGCATCACACGGTCACCGGCTTTAATTTTATCGGGATTACTCAAAAACACCACCCCGACCGAATTGCGATTCAGCGTTTGCACCATACCTTGCACATTGTGCTCAAACTGTAACAGTTCATCCATTTCGACATTTTCCAAACCGCTTACAATCGCCGTTCCGGACGAAATCGACTGCACCACGCTGACTTCTTCTTTTTTGAGTTGCGCTTCGGTATTATCAATGCTTTTTGCCACCGCTTCAAAAGTCCGTTCCGTTTTCATTATTTTTCACCCCTGTTTAACAGTTGCGCCACCGATTTATGCATATTTTGCCGAAACTCCTGCATATATTCTTCAAAGTTCCACGCCACCAATTGCTCGGCGGCCGCAATTTGCGCTCCGCAAATCAAATCCGGCTTAACATCATACGCAAACCCGATATTCTTCGGCAAGTTCCACGTTTTGCGCAAAAATTCTTCAAGCTGTGCCTTGAGTTTATCGTCAAGCGGAAATGCCGTCCGAATCTCGATTTGCTGTTTTGCCTGAAAAGCCGCGGCATAAGTTGCCTGCTCATCAGCCGGTAATTCTTTGATGCGCCGCATCAGCTGAGTTACCGCCGCCGCGTTCAAATCCGCATCGGCTATCTGCGCCAAGGCCTTATGTGCAAACTGTGTCCAATATTCCGCCGCCGCTTTTTTAATCGCCAAATCGAAGCTCTCTTCCTCGGCAATAATTCGCTCGCTGAATTGTTGACGTTTTTGCCGATATTCTTCTTCTGTTTGCGCCTTCAGATGTGCCGCCAAAACGGCCGCTTCATCGTGTGCTTTTTCCAAAATGGATTGTTTTTCCGCCTCCAATTTTTTGGCCTCAGCCAAGCTCTTTTTTTCGGCCGCTTCGGCCTTTTTTCGTGCATTTTCAGCGTTTTCGACTTCGTCAGCAATCAACTTTTGCCGCGCCGATACCGCTTTAAGCACCGGCAAATACAAAAACTTTCGCAACAAAAACAACAAAATCAGCAGATTAAGAATCTGTGCGACCAATGTGAACAAATCAATTTGCATCGTCCCTCACACATTTTTTATTGATTGATGGCGTAATTCCAAAACGGATTCGCATAAAGCGCCAAAAATGAAATAAGCAACGCATACAAGGCCGTTGTTTCAAGCATGGCCAGCGTCACGAACATTGTTGAGCGAATACGTCCCGCCTCGTCCGGTTGTTGCGCCATCGCCGTCAATGCCGCCGCCGCGGCGCGTCCTTCACCCAAAGCCGAGCCGATACTGCCGATTCCCATGCAGATGCACGCTCCCAAAATCGAAACTGCTCCGATAATTGCGTATGAATCCATTGTTTTTCTCCTTTTTTAAGTTATGTTAAATTCTCATCGTCTTGCGCCTTGACGCTTGAAGTATAGACAAGCGCCAACAACGCAAAAATATATGCCTGAATCGAGCCGGTCAACAAGCCCAAAGTTTGCATAGTCAGCGGCGCCACAAACGGAATAAACGCGCTCAAAATGCCCGCAAACATCACACCGCTCAGCATATTGCCGAACAAACGCAATCCCATTGCAAACACCGAAAACACTTCGCTGAAAATGTTCATCGGCAACAACAGCGGCACCGGTTCGATAAATTTTTTCAAATATCCCTTAACGCCGGCGTTCTTAATCGAAAAATACGGAATAGCGACAAACACCGTCAGCGCCAGCGCCATCGTCGTGCTTAAGGACGCGGTCGGCGGCCGAAACCACGGGATAAAAGTAAGCAGATTGGCCGTAAAAATAAAGCAAAACAGCCCGAGTGCCATCTGAAAATAGCCGTTAGCGCTCGAACCGCTGGTTTCTTTCGATTCTTTTTGCATCCACAGCACCAATATCTCCAGCACCGTCTGAATTTTCGAAACCTCTTTTCCGTGGCTGATACGGCGCGTCGCAAGCCACGAAACAAGCGTAATCAGCGCTATCACAATCCACGAATTGAAAATCGTTACGTTTATCCCGAAACTGCCGAAATCAAGCAACTCAATCGTATCAAAACTTTCCAGCCCGATACCCTTATTCTGCCACGGCAAATCCAGCCAATGTGAAAAATCCGCCTTAAAGTTCATCTTTTACCTTATCCTCCGTTTGCGGTTGCGGTTCGTCTTTGATAAAATTGTTTTTTTCCTTCCAAATAATTGCCGCTTTGGTAAAGAAAAATGCCACCACATAAAGCAAAATCACCGCCACATTACGATGCCCGATGAGCACCAACACTCCGAAAAACAAACCGATTCGAAACAGTGCCGTCAAGCCGAATAAGCGGAATTTATGACTGGTCTCGCTCATTTTGTTAACCGTCCAGCGCAAACAATAAAAATAAATCACACCGACAATTATGCCGCATATTGCCGCCGCAATTAAGCGCCAATTTTCTGCCTGTTGCCACATCAGTTCCAACGACCCGCTATTCATTTTTCTTCTCCTTGGTTAATAACGTCCGATTTCACCTCAAGTTCATCAATTTTTCTGTTTTCGATACTCACCCACATATACGCGTTAAATGCTCCCCATACAAAGCCGACAAACAACAGCGACAGCCGCCATGAAAAGCGTTGCGGCAGAGTTTCATCAAGATAACCGCCAAGCCAAATTCCAAGCAAAATCGGCACAATTATCACGCCGCCGAGCGAGGCAATCATACCAAAATGTGTGTGCCACCGACGATAAGGACGACGTTTTATCAGTTCTGCTTTACGAATTAGCTCATCACGCACCTTAGAATCTTGCGCTTTTTCAAATTCCACCATCGTTATCCCCTTTGTTAAGTCGGCCGAATCCGCGCATAATCCCAAGTTCGAGCCGTGCCATTGCGCTGTTTAGTTCTTTGCGTTTTTCATCATTTTGCTTAAAATCGCGCGAAATTACTTCGCTTAGCTCATCAAGCGTATCGCCCGTCACCGCATCTTGCACCGTTATGGTCACATACTCGCCTTTTTTAACAACAATTCCGTGATGACACGCCACATATTTTTCGGCGCCGTCTTCGGTGGTATAAACCACGACATTTGCCCGCATTGCCGCCGCAAAATCAATATGTTTCGGCAACAATGTATGGTAACCGCTTAAGGTTTCGAGCGTTATCTTATTGATTTTGCTTTTGAGTGCCGTCCCGAGCGGCGTGAACACGGTCAGTTTCATCGTTTATGCGCTCTCCTTCAAAGCCAGTTCGTATGCGGCTTTTTTATCCTTTGTCTTGGCAACAACCTCGTCAATATCGCCGACCATAAAGAAATCGTTTTCCGACAGATAATTAAACTCGCCCGACAAAATGCGCTCGCACCCTTCGATTGTTTTTTCCAAATCAACCGAGCGCCCTTCCATACCGGTAAATTGAAATGTGGTATAAAACGGTTGCGTCAAAAAGCGCTCCAACTTACGCGCCGTAAGCACCGTGTGCTGGTCGCGTTCCGGCAATTCATCAAAGCCGAGCATGGCGATAATATCCTTGAGTTCCTCATATTCCGCCAAGCATTTGCGCACCGCAATCGCCACTCGATAATGCCGTTCGCCGACAATTTGCGGCACCAGCATATTTGACGCCGAAGAAAGCGGGTCCACTGCCGGATACAAGCCCTGCGCCGCCCGTGCGCGCGAAAGCACAATGCTCGAAGAAAGGTGAGCAAACGTATGCACGGCCGACGGGTCGGTAAAATCATCGGCCGGCACATAAACCGCCTGAATTGACGTAATCGCCGCATTATCTGTTGAAGCAATCCGTTCTTCAATGTCGGCAATATCCGTGCCGAGCGACGGTTGATACCCCACGCGCGACGGAATCTGCCCGAGCAACACCGAAACTTCGGAGCCGGCTTGCACAAAGCGGAAAATATTATCCACGAGCAACAACACATCTTTCTTTTCTTTATCGCGAAAATATTCCGCCATCGTCAGCCCCGTCAACGGCACCCTGAAACGCACACCCGGCGCTTCGTTCATTTGCCCGAACACCATCACGGTTTTATCCAACACGCCGGCGTCTTTCATTTCGCGATACAGTTGTTCGCCCTCACGCGAACGCTCGCCGACACCGCAGAAAATACTTGCGCCCTCATAGCGCCCGACCATATTGTTAATCAGCTCGGTAATCAGCACCGTTTTGCCGACACCGGCACCGCCGAACAACCCCGCTTTGCCGCCGCGTTCCATCGGTGCCAACAAATCAATCGCCTTAATACCGGAAATAAATATCTCGGACGATGCTTTGCGCTCACTCAGCGGCAACGGCTTTGCGTGTATCGACTGCATCGGCGCATTTTTGAGCGCACCGCCCTTATCTATCGGCTGCCCGAACACATTAAACATCCGCCCCAAAACTTTGTCGCCGACCGGCACTTCAATCGGGTAACCGCTGTCAATAACCTCTTTATGCCGCGCCAAACCCTGTGTCGGTCCCATAACCAGCGCGCGCACCGTTTTGGTATCGATATATCCCTGCACTTCTGCCGTTAAATCGCCTATTTTGAGTGCATTATGCAACGCCGGAAGTTTTTCTTCAAACACTACTTCCGCCACGCCGCCGTTGATTGCCGCCACATATCCGATATTTTTCTTTTCTGCCATACTATCCCCGTTTTTGTTTTATAAATAATAGCTTAAACACACATTTCCACTCTTAACCGAAAGGATATATGTTTTCGGTTAACTTTATCTTAAAAAAACGGGAAATCCACAACCCTTAAAGCTGTGCCAAAATCGCTTCGATAATCGGCTTATCCGCCGGCGCAAAATCATATTGCGTCAAATCTTGCGGCCGCACCCATTTATACTGTTCGTGTTCCAACACCACCGGCACATCGCGGCTTTTGCAACTGGCCCAATAGGCGTGCAACACGATTGTGCCGAAATCATAATCATAACTCGAATCAACAAAATGCTTACCGACCTCGATTTCAAGCTGCATTTCTTCCATCATTTCGCGCTTAAGACATTCTTCAAGCGTTTCGCCCTGCTCTAATTTTCCGCCCGGAAACTCCCACTTATATTCCAAGCTTTTGCCGTGTTTGCGTTGCCCGATTAAGAGCAAACCGTCACACATAATCAAACCGGCGGCAACATCGCGCTTTGATTTTTGTTCGGATAATTTTTCAGCCGTATTCATTTATTTTCTCCCCATTTATAGACCTTATTAGCATATTGCCGACAGGTTTTCAATGCTTATATCGGGCTTGGTAACAACAAAAAAAGGAGTTTGAAATGAAAAAAATTTTAACAGCCGCCGCTATTTGCTTTTTTGCGCTCTGCGGTAATGCGTTTGCCGGCGATTCGCATACGATGGAAACACCGGAATATAAGCAACTTGACGCACAAATGCGCGCTCATTTGCAAGAATGCCTGAAAAACACACAAATGACCACCAAACAATGCATTAAAGACACGAAAAAAACTTTTAAGGAACAAAAAAAGGCACTCAAAAAGTCAATGCACTGATTTAATACATCACTTTGCTCAAATACAAACCGCACGCCGGCGCGCTGATGCCGGCTTTGGTGCGGTCGCACGCTTCCAAAATGCACTTAACATCTTCCGGGTTCAACTTACCACAACCGACCTGCATTAAGGTCCCAACCATATTACGCACCTGATGATAAATAAACGAACGCGCTTCAACCGTGAATACGATTTCGTCACCGATTCGCTCAATATCGAGCTTATCCAACGTTTTGAGCGGCGATTTGGCCTGACACCCCGAACCGCGAAACGAACTGAAATCATGATGTCCGAGCAAATATTGCGCTCCCTGCCGCATTTTTTCAACATCTAAAGGATAAGTAACGTGCCACACGCGATTGACTAAGAGCGGACTGTTACCGCGCCGGTTGAGGATTCGATAAATATAGCCGCGCCCTTTGGCCGAAAACCGTGCGTGAAAATCATCTCCGACTTTTTCTGTTTTAATCACGCAAACCGGTGCTTGCAACTCACGCAACAGAGCGTTTAAACTCTCTTGCATTTTGTATTCGCTCAAATCCAAATCCGCGTCAAAATGCGCCACTTGCGCCAATGCATGCACACCGGCATCTGTTCTGCCGGCGGCAAATACTTCGGTTGTTTGGTGCGAAAAGCCCTCAATCGCGCGCTCTAAAAATTCCTGAACGCTCGCGCCGTCTTTTTGCTTTTGCCACCCGACGAGATTTGTTCCGTCGTATTCTACCGTAATTTTATAGCGCATTTTTATCCCTTTTCTGCGGCGATTATAGCGCAAGAGTTTTCCGCGTCAACAAAATAAAACATTTACTTTTGCACACATCGTCGCTATATTTAAGGCAACATCACAAAAGGAGAAAGAAAATGCACAATACCCGCAACGTAACCGAAGATATTATCTGGCTCGGCGCCAACGATCGCCGTCTGGCTTTGTTTGA
>JAFYFJ010000088.1 GCA_017543835.1 Alphaproteobacteria bacterium
AAGTGCTTCGTGCACCGCGTGCAACTGCCCCAAACCGCCGTCGAGTAATATCACATCCGGACGATTCTCATCGCTCATACGCTCAAAACGGCGAATTAAAACCTCTTTCATCATCGCAAAATCGTCATTGGTATTTTCGGTGTATTTAATGTTAAACGTGCGATACGATTTTTTATCAAACCCTTCCGGCGTTGCCACAATCATCGCCCCCACCGCGTAAGTTCCCTGATTATGCGAATTGTCATACACCTCGATTCGTTGCGGAATACGCGGCAAATCGAAACAACGTTGCATTTCGAGCAAATTCGATTCCACCGTTGCCGATTCGGCCAGTTTGCGCTCTATCGCGGCCACGGCATTTTCACGCGCACGCTCTATCAATTTGGCCTTATTGCCTTTTTGATAGCGGTTGATTTTGGCGCCGATGGCTTCTTGCAAAAACTCTTTATTTTCCAGTTCGTGCGACACATAAATTTCTTTCGGCGGCAAATGCTCGGCATAAAAAGTGCTCAAAAAGCCCTCCAAAATTTCTTCTTCGCTCATCTCCGCCGCCTGCTTCGGAAAATACGGAATATTGCCGCAATTTTGCCCCGAGCGAATAAAAAACACCTGAATACACACCATATTTTTATGCTTGACCGCCGCCACCGCATCGGCCGACATAATATCGGCATACTCCACATTATACCCGCCCTGAATACTGCTGAGCGTGCGGATTCGGTCACGCAAAACGAGCGCCGTTTCAAAATCCTCGGCTTCGCTTGCCGCCTGCATTTGTGCCGACCACTTGTCTTTGAGCGCGCTGTTTTTACCCTCTAAAAACGCAATCACCTCATCCACCGCTTTATGATAATCCGCGCGGCTGATTTTACCGACGCACGGCGCGCTGCAACGCTTGATTTGATACAGCATACACGGCCGCTCGCGATTATGAAAAACGCTGTCGCGACACGAGCGTAATTTGAACGCTTTCTGAATAATATCCATCACATTGTTGACCGCCGTTGCACTGGCAAACGGCCCGAAATACTTGCTCTTATCGCGCCGCGCCCCGCGACTTTTACGCAGGGCCGGAAAATCTTCATTCGGGTTAATCATCAGGTGCGGAAAGGTCTTGTCATCTTTGAGCAAAATATTGTATTTCGGCTCGAGTTTTTTGATTAAGTCATTTTCCATCAACAGCGCTTTGGCTTCGTTTTCAACAATGATAAACTCCATTTTTTCGACTTCCGCCACCATCCGCTTGATGTGGTCGGGCAGCCGCTCAAAATGCATATAAGCCACGATTCGCTTTTTAATATTTTTTGCCTTGCCGACATACAAAACTTTGCCGTTTGCGTCAAACATACGATAAACACCGGGATTCGTCGGCGCAATTTTGACATAGCCCTTAATGACCTCAATGCCGTGTTGAATCCCCGCCATCTACGCTCCAATCAAAACTTTTGCCGCCGCCCGCGCCTCATCACTGATAACCTCACCCGACAGCATACGCGCGATTTCTTCCTGCTTTTCGGTTGCCGAAAGTAAGCGCACCGTCGTTGTTGTCGCACCGTTTGCGCTGAATTTTTCCACCTTGAAATGATACGCACCGAATGCGGCCACCTGCGGCGAATGGGTCACCACCATAACCTGTTTGTTTTCGCCGAGTTTTGCCAATTTTTCGCCGACGGCCTGCGCCGTTGCCCCGCCGATACCGGTATCCACTTCATCAAAAATCATCGTTTCAACCGCACCGACCTGCCCCAAATTAACTTTGAGCGCCAACATAAACCGCGCCAATTCGCCGCCCGACGCGATTTTGCTCAAACTGCCGAAAGGCGTGCCGACATTGGTCGATACCATAAAGCACACATCATCATAGCCATTTTCGTTCCACGCATTTTCGGCTTTTTTGCTGATTTGCGTTTGAAATACGGCCTTTTCTATTTTGAGTGCCGGCAACTCGCGCCGCATCGCCGCATCTAATTTTTCGGCCGCCGCAATTCGTTCCAAATGCACCGCATCGGCTTGCAAAGCATACGCGTCAAACGCTTGTTTTTCGGCGCGTTTCAGCTCATTCAAATCATCGGCACCGCGCTCCAAATGCGCCAATTTTTCTTCCATTTCGCGCCATGTATGCGGCAAATCTTCAACTGCCACATGATGCTTTCGCGCTAAATCCTTGAGTGCAAACAAACGTTCTTCCACACTGTCCGCCTCGTTTTGATTCACATTGATTTCGCCGAGTGCGCTTTCGATTTCGTCACTTGCCTCGATGGCATTGACGAGTGCCGTATCGAGCATTTCGTAAATGTTGCCGAACTTATCGCCGGTAATACCGTTAATTCGCGAAATTGCCGATTCGGCCTGCCGCAAACTGTCACGCACGCTTTGTGCCGAGCCGTTAAGCGCCTGAAACGCGGCGCTGAAATTCTCCGCCAACTTCTCGGCATTCATCATCATCTGCCGCTTTTGTTCGAGTTCTTCGAGCTCATTTTCGCGCGGCTTAATCGTTGCAAACTCTTGCACCCAATGTCGCAGATTTTCTTCTTCCGCCTGCGCCTCGGCCAAACTCTTTTCCGCCGCCGCACGATTTTTTTGCGCCTCTTTATAATGCGCGTAGGCCTGCTTTAATTCGCTCAATGCCGCCGGATAATGTCCGTAGCCGTCCAACACACTCAAATGCGTCGCCGGATTCAACAGCCCCTGATTATCGAACTGCCCGTGCACTTCCACCAAAAATGCACCGATTTCTTTCAACAGTTTTTGCGTAATCGGCTGGTCGTTGAAAAAGATTTTGCCGCGCCCGTCCTGCGACAATGTGCGGCTGATTAAAATCTCGTGTTCATACTCCAATTCGTGTTCGGCACAAAGGCGCGCCAAACCGCCGTCTTTATCGGCATATTCAAATGTGCCGCTGACACTTAGCTTGTCGCATCCGGCTCGAATCATCGATGCTTCGGCCCGTTGTCCCAAAAGCAGCCCGAGCGAATCAAGCAAAATGGATTTACCCGCACCGGTCTCACCGCTCAACACGGTAAAACCGCCGGATAAATCCAAATCGAGTTTATCAATCAAAATCACATTTCGGATTGAGAGTGATTTGAGCATTGACGCGCCTTTCTATTCTGCGTTGTCATCACTCATCACCGTGCCGCCGCTGAATAATCCGCTGAACCAACCGCCTTTCTTTTCTTCCGGCTTAGCGGTATCTTCCGCTGACTCTTGTAATTCCTCGGCCGTATCTACGGCGTTTTTCGATTCCTCACGCGCCTTATCCAACGATTCATTGATGGCTTCATCTGCCGCTTTTTTGCTCTTTGCCATATCATCGCTGATTTCGCTGCCGCCGTGGAACCAACCACTGAACCAACCGCTGCGTCTTTCCTTCGGCTCAACCGCTTCTTCCGCATCGGCATCGTCCGTATCTACAATTTTTTGCAGTTCTTGACGCACTTGCTCCAACGATTCTTCATTATCTGTTTTGACCGCTTTTGCGCTTTGTGCCGCCTTTGCTTTGCCCGCATCAGCTGCCTTTTGGCTTTCTTTTTTGACGCTTTCGACTTTCTTTGCGGTATCGGCTTTGACTTCTTCGGCCTTATCTTTGTTGCCGCCGAACCAACCGTCAAACCAACTTTCACGTTCGGTTACCGGCTTAGCTTCTTCGGCTTTATTTCCGTTGCGCCACTCATCGAACCAACTGGCGTTGTCGTTGCCGATGTCTTTTTCCGAATTATTGGTCTTTGACACCATCTTTTCAAGTGTTTCCGCTTGTTTTTCTTCGTCTGCTATGGTTGCCGCGTCTTTTGCTTGAACAACCGGCGCCGCCTTTTGCTCGACAACTGCCGGCGCTGTTTCGGCCTTATCTTTGCTACCGCCGAACCAGCCGCTGAACCAGCCCTTATTTTCTTCTTTGACAACCTCTACCTGCTCGGTTGTTTCCGCTTTGGCTTTTTCGGCTTTATCTTCATCATCGCCGCCGAACCAACCGCTGAACCAACCCTTGTTTTCTTCTTTGGCTTCCGTTGCTTCTTCTGCCGTTTCCGACTTCACTTCTTCGGCTTCGTCATCGCCGCCGAACCAGCCGCTGAACCAGCCCTTGCTTTCTTCTTCAACCTTTTGCGGTTGCTCTTCTTTCGGCTTGGCAACCTTTTTGCTCGGCTGAACTTCAACCCCGATTTTCTTCATGATTTTCTCGGCTTTGGCCGTCCATTTGCCGTCCGGATAATTCTTTTGCAAAATCTTGAAATACCCGTTGGCGTAATTGTTCAAACCGAAAATCGCATAGATTTCGACTTCGCGATACAACGCTTCTTCGATTTGAATGGTCTTCTGATAATTTTCAAGCACCACATTAAAGCGGTTAAGTGCCGACAAATAGTTGCCTTCGTGCAAATAATAGCGTCCGACAATCATTTCTTGTCCGGCTTTGTAATCTTCCGTCAAATTCATCTTGCCGGCCGCATCTTTGGCGTATTCAGATTCCGGATACATTACCATCAACAAGGCAAATGTTTCGGCCGCCTTCTGCGTATTGCCTTGGTCCTTATCGGCGGCAGAAATCTGGTCATAGTAGCACATACCTTTCAAATACAACGCATACGGCACATCTTTGTTGCCCGGATGATATTTGATAAACCGGTCAACCGCCATCACCGCTTCGTCATATTTTTCGTCTTTGTAATACGCATACGCGCTCATCAATTTGGCGCGCACCGCCCACTGCGAATACGGATGGTCCGTTTCGAGTGCTTCAAACGCGGTTTCCGCCTTGGCATAACGCGTTTTTTCCATTTCATCCATCGCGTAATTATAAATTTCTTCGGCCGACATTGCTTCCAAATCAACCTTATTGGAACAAGCCGTCAACAATAAAAACGCGCCGAGCGCCGCATAATATTTTTTCATTTTAACC
>JAFYFJ010000089.1 GCA_017543835.1 Alphaproteobacteria bacterium
AAATTGATGATATTCAAATGCAAATCAATATCGGCGTCAATCTCAACGAAACCGACGATTCCGGTCGCACACCGCTCATTTATGCCCTTGTGTTTGAAAAAAATCCAGAAATCGTGCGGTTGCTGATTAAAAACGGCGCCAAAGTCAATACCGAAACCGATGACGGTCACTCGCCGCTGATTTATGCGCTTTCTGTCGGTGCAAAACCCGAAATGGTTGAATTGCTGCTCAACAGCAACGCAGACATCAATGTTGCCGATAAATACGGACGACCACCGCTTGTTTTGGCGCTCGAGCACCATTTTCCGCCGCACATCATACAGGCACTCATCAAACGCGGCGCCGATGTTAATGCCGAATACACCGATACGGCAAAAAACATACATTCCACCCCGCTGTTGACCGCGTTGCAAAACCAAGCCGACATCGCCACAATCAAAACCTTGTTGCAAAATGAAGCCGAAGTCAATCAGACTGCCGACGGCTTGACACCGCTCACCGCGGCTTTGCGGCAAAATGCGGATATGGAGGTCATCGAATTGCTGCTTGATTACGGTGCCGACATCAATCGCGCCGACGGCAGCGGCCTGACGCCGCTGATGTGTTCTTTTGCCCATCACAACAAGGCCATTTCGATGTTGCTGATAGATAAAGGTGCCGATTTGACGCGCCCGACACCCGACAATTTGCCGCTATTGCTCTATGCGCTCGCCCGTCGCGCCTCGCTTGAAAGCATAGAATATTTGATTGAGCACGGTGCCGATGTCAAAACAACGGATAAAAACGCACAAACATCGCTGATGTTCGCCGTTCGTAACGACTGCCCGCCGGAAATAACCGCCTTAATCATCAAATACGGCGTCGAAGTCAATGCCCGCGACCATACGGGGATGACGGCGCTGATGTTTGCCGACGATGCCGCGACCGCCGAGTTGCTCATCACGCACGGCGCCGAAGTCAATGCCCGCGACCATGCGGGGATGACGGCGCTGATGCATTTATGCGAACACGGCACAACGCCGGAAACCGTTAATCTGCTCGTTGCCAACGGTGCCGATGTCAATGCCGCGGATAATGCCGGCAACACACCTTTGATGTTTGCCGCGGCGGCCGGAAATACCGAAATTGTCCAAACTCTGCTTGAACTCGGCGCCGAAGTCAACACGCAAAACAGTGCCGACGGCTCAACACCGCTGATGAAAGCCATTGAAGCCAAAGCACCGAAAAAGCTCATCAAAGCATTGCTTAATACCGGTGCCGATACCAAGGCCCGCAACCGTGCCGGTCTGAGCGTTTTGCAGTCCGCCGAAAAGGATTATCCGCAAATCATCGAATTATTGATGCAAAACGGCGCATTCTGAAAATATCTTTTTATTTTGTGATTTTAACATTTTATCAAGATATTTCCGCTAAACTCAAAAAAAACTATATGAGGATTGAAACATGACTGAAAATACCGAAAACCAACCGACAATTTTTGAACACTTCAAGAATATCTTTACTTTCTTGTTCAAAAAACAATACAAAGATTCTTTTAACGAACTGATTGCTTTTATCAAAGCAGTTTGTGTCAAGCTTAAAGAGCTCTATGTTAAATACCTCAAGGGGCAATATGTTGAAATTAAGGGCAAACGCATTCCGCGCACGGCGATTGCGATTTTGTGCGTGGTGTTGCTTTATTTGATTTCCCCGATGTCTTGCCTTTTCAACGGCGAACCGCAACCGCAAAAAACGGAGCAACCGGCAGAAGTCGTTACCTACGACCAAAATAATCTGAAGTTATCGATGCAAAAGTGCGGCAAAAAGGTGATTTGCGGCGACATCGCATATAACGGTGACGAAGAAATCGAAACTTTACGCATTAATGTTAAATTGTTTTCCAAGCAGGGCAAAGAACTTACGCCGATTACATTTGACCTTACCGAAGAAGAATTCGGCGGACCGTTGGTTAAAGGCACGCATGCCGAAAATCTCGAGTTTCCGATAGAAGAAAAATTCGGCTTCTTCAGAATTGAGGTTCAAATCGACCCGGAAGATGAGGACGAATACGAAGAAGAAAATGATGAAGATTAAACATCTTTCCTCCCAAAAAATCCCGTCGGTCAGCCGACGGGATTTTTTTAGACGCATTATGCTTCTTAAAGCTTAAATATCCATTGTATCCAGCAAGTTCCGTGTATAAGCACGCAACTCGCCGCTGTTCATCAAGCTCAACTTAATGTTTGCCTTCTGCAAATCGGCATTTGTGCCGCAGTCAAAGCGCAACCCTTTCGCCAGCACGCCGTAAATCGGCATACCGCGCCGCGCCGCCAAATTCAGCGCATCGGTCAAGTTAATTTCGCCGTTTGACCCCTTGGAAACTTCCGGCAGAATATTCATAACTTCGTTCGGAATAATATACGGTCCCATCGACGCATAGTTCGACGGCACTTCTTCAAGTTTCGGCTTTTCCACCATACCGCTGGCACGCACCACGTTACCGTCGCGTTTTGCGCCGACAAGCGCACCGTAACGCACCATTTCTTCACGCGGAAATTCCATAATGTTTTCGACAATACCGCCGCGTTCTTCATACACTTTGCATAATTGCTTCAGCACACCGTCGCCGTGCAGATTGATATACACATCATCAACCCACATCACCGCAAAATCGCGCTTACCGATAATATCTTTGGCCATCAAAACAGCATGACCGTTGCCCTTCGGCTCGTTTTGGCAGGCAAACGAAAACTTCATTCCGGCCGGAATAATTTCTTTGACCAGTTTCAACAAATCGTCTTTTTTCTTTTTCGCCAAATGCGCTTCCAACTCCGGCGCCGGAGAATAGTATTTTTCAAACATATATTTGCACGCATCGTCGCTGTAAATAAACACAATTTCGTTGATACCGGCTTCGGCGCAGGCATCTATGGCATATTGAATAACCGGCTTGCTGTCCAGCGTCATAAAGCCCTTATGCAAGACTTTGGTTGTCGGCAAATTGCGTGTAGATAAGCCGGCAACCGGCAACACACAAACTTCTGGTTTTTTATTCATTGATTTACCTCCATATCAAATTTTAAGAAAAATTATTTAACGAACAATGATGTATCCGCCGGTTTCGGCCTGCGGTTCGCCGTCAATCGGCGTCAACAGCGTCGACGGCAATTCCGGAGCCACATAGAGTTCGCGTCCGTCACCCGAGCGGATTAATATTCCGCCTTTTGTCGGCACATTTTGTTCTTCTTCCAACGGCAACAGAGTCCGATAGTCCGCCGGCGTGATAATTCTTTTAACCACACCCGAATCCGTATTGGCTTTTTGACCTGCTGTTCCGGCAATACCGATTCGATTATCCGCACCCGTTGCCTCATAAGAAGGATTTTCTATCAGCAGATTACCGGCATTTTCCGCCGCTTCTTTCTGCCGTTTTTTCTCGGCGGCAATTTGTTCTTCCCGATACGCCGTCTGTTGCTGATTAATAATCTTGAGCAACAAATCGGCGGTTGCCTTGTGAATGGCCTGCATCTGCTTATACTTTTCTTCAAGCGAAACCGGAACCGCGGACAAAGCGTGAATTGCCGCAAGCTTATCGCTACCGGCCGACATATTTTCAACCGATTCGCACTTGTTGTTAAAGTCTTGAATTTCTTGCAACACCGCATTCTGATATGTTTCCATACCCGACTTATATTGCTGAACAACGGTATCGTTTGTCATATATTGCTCGGCATTAATCAACCGCAACTGTTTTTCGTCATCGGCCAACATCTGCTTAAAGTCATCATAGATATTGTCATACTGCGCTTGCAACTGAGCGACTTTTTCACGCACATCGACAACGGCTTGCAACAAATCATCCGCAAAATATTCGTTGATTTTTTGGCTTATGCCCTCAAGTTCTTTTTGCAAGCCGGCGGTTTGTCGTTTAATGTCATCAATATCACTGTCCGTAAATCTCGGTTGTTGCGCCTTGTTTTGCATATTTTGAATCGTGCGTCCGATTTCATCCAAACGTCTGCTTTGTTCAAAATAAAGCTGAGCCGTTTCCGGTGCCAAATTACTGCCGTTGTATTTATCGATTAAAGCCACGGCCGCCGTATGTTTTTGGGCAACCGACGCCACATCGGCCTGCGCTTGTTCCATACGTTTGTTCAAAACTCTCTCGGCCTCATCTTTGCGCGCTTTTTCGTCATCGGCCACCTGTTGCCAGTGTTCGTCATATTTGCGCACAATGTCTTCAATCGAAATATCCAACACCGGATTACTGAGTGCGCCGCTCAGCGAAAATCTGTATGCATCGATATTCGGCAAACTCTTATATTTTACCTTAAAGTCGGAATTGAGGCGCCAGTCACGCAAATTGACCTTTCCGTTCAGAGTAACGGAGGCATCGCTGTTTTGCAAAGCAATATTGTCGAGCGAAACAACTCCGCCCTGCATCGGAATATTCAACTCCATCGGCACAAACTTGGTGCTGCCGCTCTGCAAATTTTTCTGCATCACTTGGAACAACCCTTTGGAATATTCACGCACCTTCAAATCGTCGGCAATCGCCGCCAAATCGATACCGTAAATCATCACTTCTTGCGTGCGCACCGTCAACTTACCCGAAAGCGAGCCGAACAATTCTTCAAACGAAGCCAAGCTTCCCTCGTAATTTCCGGTCAAATCGACATTACCCGCCGAAATTGCATAAACACTTCCGCCTTCTTTTTTAATCGGCCACTTATTCACCGAAATATTACCGCTGACGTGCGGTGTCTGACTGTATTCGACCACCGCATCGCCGCGCACGCTCATCGCGCCGACTTTGAAATCGGCATCCTTAATGCTGAGTTGTTGCGCCGCATTGACAACCCTGCCATTGAAATCCGACATCGAAAAGCTCTCATAAAAGCCCTTATCCGCCGAAAGTTTAATATCAAAATCAACCTTGTTATACACCGAAAAATCAAAGGTTGCTTTGCCGAAATTCGGACGCACCAGGAAGGTATTATCCATTTTGAGCGGTGCCGCCCGACCGCTGACTTTCTGCGCACCCAAAAATTGCGCCAAGTTCAGCTCCGACGCTCTGATGTCACCGCTGACCGAATATTTATCGGCCGGTTTGACCACTTTGATATTGCCGGTATAATTGGTTGCACCGATTTTGAAGTTTGCATCCGACAATGTATAATCATCGGCAACACCCTTGACGCGTGCGGAAGCATTAAACACGCCGCGCAACACTTTGACATCTTTGAGCGTCAAGTTAACCTTTGTCATCAAATTTTCAAGTTTAGGCGTCTTAACTTCGGCCGCACCGTCAAAGAGAAAACGTCCGTTTGCCTTTGTCAACATACCGTCGTATGAGAAAACATCGCCCTCCGACACCAATTCGGTTTTGGTTTGAATCTGGTTATAATTGCCGCTGATGGTCGAGGTTACGGATATATTCTTTTGCCCGAACAGATTCCATTTCGGCAACGGAATCTCAAACTTGTCGGCAAAACTGCGGAAATCCTGTGACTGCGCATTAAACGACAAAGTTTCGATATCCGGCATATCTGCATCGAGGTTTTTGAACACACCCGCCGCCTCAGCAGAAGTCCCGATAAATTCTTTTAAGCTCAACTTTTCTACCGTCAGCTCGCCTTTTTCAAACGTCGCATTCAAAACGGCATCTTTAATCGGCACCCCGCGGAATGTCGCATTTGTCAGATGCGCCGCAACTTCCGTATTATAGTCCTTATATTCGGCGAGTTTTTTGGCATCGTGACGCAAAATCGAAATCATATCGCCCGTTTTTTCTTTATCGAGCGGGAAGATGTATGTATCAAAATTAAGATTATTCGCGTCAACATTAAACCGCACTTTCTTATCCGCAAACAGCGCATTTGCCTGACCGTTGATGTCGGCATTACCCAATTTTAAGCGCACATTGTCGACTTGCAATTCTTTCGGGTTGAGTTTAACTTCGGCATTCAGCGCGGCTTTTTGATAAGCGTTCGACACCGGCGCCTCCAAATCGACATTGAGCGTTTGGAAAAATGTTTTGATATCATCACCCTGCACGCCCACAATCATCACCGCTTCCGGCATATTGTTCTGCGGTGTCAGAGTGCCGGTAACGGTAATATCGACATCGCCCTGCCCGTCCGCATAAAAATCATCAATGTTCAAAGTATTGTGTTGCCACGAACCCTTAGCGCCGACATTTGCCAGATAGCCCGCATCATTATCGCTGACGCGCAAACGGCCGATTGACAATTCAAAATTGCCGCTCCAAGTGTTGTCCGGCAGATACACTTCTTTCGGATACTGCCAAAACTTTTCTTCAAGCATTTTTATGATTGAGCGCACATCCATATCCACAATCTGATACTTCAAATCAAATATTTTCGGATTATCGCCGACAAAATGCCGCGAAAACGACACATTACCGGTCCCGACAAAATACGGGTCCGACTTAATCGTCAAGCCGGAAATATTGACCGTATCCGTCTCCAAATTCATCTCTTTGGCCGAAAATTGCATCGGCACATTGTATTTTTCGCTCAACACCTCGCGTTGCGCCAGTTTGTTGACAATTTCCGCCGTTTGCGTAAATTCGCCGGAGAAACTGCCCTTAATCAAGCCCGTTTGCTTGCTGAACACACCGTCATACACAAACTTGCCCTCAGTAGACGGATGCCGCAATCCGAGATGGAAACCGACATCATCGAGCTGACGCATACTGTCAATGCTGAGCGCCAAACCGTAACGTTCGTTTTCAAAAATAAAGTTACCGGCAATCTGATACGGGCCGCTGTCGAGGTATTCCGCCTGAATTTCGGCGGCAACATCGGTCAAATCAATTTCGATACCGTAGGTTTTGTTTTGAATATGCACAATGCTGTCACGCAAATACACAATACGCACCCGCACATCGTTGAGTGCCGACTGTTGCGGCGCAATCTGACGCTCCCAGTTACTTTTGCCGTTCTCGTCAAACTTGAGCCACAATTCCACATTATCAACCGTCAACGACTGAATATCCGGCGTGCCGTGCAAAACGGAAGAAAGCGTTACCGCCATATCCATTTGTCCGATAGTCGCGAGCGTTTCGCCGGTTTGCGGATTCACGACCGAAACGGACTTTGCCGACATTTTCGGATGCGGAAACAGCGAAACTTTCAAATCTCCGCCAAACTCAATATTTTCACCCACCACGGACGAAAACTGCATGGCAATCCGCCCTTTGTGTGCATTCCAATCCAACAACGAAATATAGATACTGAGGCCGCCGACGGCTAAAACAATAACACCCAGCAATATCAAAATTATTTTTTTCAACGCATATCTCCCGAATTTTAAGATACTATTGACAATTACTTTATATTATTCATACAATAAATCAACATATTTTTCAAATCAAGAGGCAAAAAATGGATTCCGTAACAGAACTTTTGAATTTGGCTTTACAATGCCGTAACAACGCCTACGCACCTTATTCGCGCTTTAAGGTCGGGGCGGCAATTCGTTGCGCAAACGACAAAATTTTCGGCGGCTGTAATGTTGAAAACGTCTCCTATCCGTGCGGAACCTGTGCCGAAGCCGGTGCAATTTCCGCTATGGTTGCGGGCGGTTGCACCGAAATTGCCGAGATTCTTATCGTTGCCGATACCGAAAATATTTTGCCGTGCGGCAACTGTTTGCAAAAAATCGCCGAATTCGGCAACGCGGATACACTGATACACAGCGCCGACCTCAACGGCCGGATTCGCACTTATACCCTGCAACAACTTTTACCTCATGTATTTAATGCAAAGGAAGTAACAAATGCTTGAAAAATCTTATGAATATATGAAACAACGCTTAGGCGATTTTGTGCCGGATACCGCGATTATTCTCGGCTCCGGTTTGGGTGATTTGATTGATGCCATCAAAGAGCCGCTGATTATACCTTATACAGACGTGCCGTTTTTCCCGACACCGACCGTCAGCGGCCACAAAGGGCAATTCTGTGCCGGCAAATTAGGTAAGCACAATGTTATCTGTCTGCAGGGACGATTCCACTTTTATGAAGGTATTGACGTGCGTATGATTTATGAAATTATCCGTATGCTCAAATTGCTGGGTGTTCGGCAACTGATTATCACCAACGCCGCCGGCTCGCTGCGTGTGTATATGCCGGCCGGAAGCATTATGTTGATTGCCGACCATATCAATATGAGCGGCACCAATCCGCTTATCGGTGTTTGCGAAGAGCCGTATTTTCCGGATATGAGCAACGCCTACGATTTGGATATGCGCAGCCGCTTTATGCAAATTGCCGAAGAAGAGAGAATCCCAGTGTTTCAAGGCGTTTATATGATGCTGACCGGACCGAATTACGAAACACCGGCCGAAGTGCGTATGTTGCAAATGTTCAACATCGAAGCAGTCGGAATGTCCACCGTGCCGGAAGTGATTTCGGCAGCGCAACTCGGCCTGAAAGTTTTGGGTATATCGGTTATTTCCAACTTGGCAACCGGTCTGGATTTACACAAACCGGATCATCACGAAGTGTTGCGTCAGGTCGGCAAAGCTACCTCTAAACTGAGTTTGCTCATCACAAAATTTATGGAAAAGGAATAGAATATGCTGCCGCAGGAAATTATCCGTATCAAACGTGACAAAGGCACTCTATCTGCCGAACAGATTCGCGAATTTATTGCCGGCATCGGCATCAAAAAGGTTGATGATGTGCAAGTTGCGGCGATGACAATGGCTATTTTTTTGAACGGGCTGAACAAGCGTGAAACCATTGATTTAACCTTGGCTATGCGCGATTCGGGCGATGTGTTGCGTTGGGACGGATTTGATAAGCCGATTGTCGATAAGCACTCGAGCGGCGGTGTCGGCGACAAGGTCAGCTTAATGCTTGCGCCGATGTTGGCGGCGTGTGATGTTTATGTGCCGATGATTGCCGGACGCGGCTTGGGGCATACCGGCGGCACCATCGATAAACTCGAAGCCATTCCGCATTACAACACGGCGGCTGATAACACGCTGTTTCGCAAAACGGTCAAAGAAGTCGGTTGCGCCATCATCGGTCAAACCGGCAATTTAGCGCCGGCCGATAAAAAGATTTATGCGATTCGCGATGTTTGCGGCACGGTTGAATCTATTCCGCTGATTACCGCTTCGATTCTTTCCAAAAAATTGGCTGCCGGATTGCAATATTTGGTTATGGATTTGAAATGCGGCAACGGTGCTTTTATGGCTAATTTTGAAGACGCCAAAGCACTGGCGCAGTCGATTATTGATGTAGCCAACGGTGCCGGCACGCAAACGCGCGCGGTGTTGACCGATATGAATCAGGTTCTCGGCTCGACCGCCGGCAATGCCGTAGAAGTCAAAGAGGCCGTCGAATATCTGCAAGGCAAAAATGTTAATCCGCGCCTTGACCAAGTGACACGCGCTCTGTGCACCGAAATGCTGGTTATGTGCCATCGTTGCGATACTTTAGCCGAAGCCGATAAAATGCTCTCGGATGCTTTATCTTCCGGCCTCGCTCTTGAGAAATTTGCGCAGATGGTTGCCGCACTCGGCGGACCGACCGACTTTGTTGAAAAATATGAACAATATCTGCCGCACGCCGCACACATCAAACCAGTATATACCGCACAGTCCGGTTATATAACCGCTATGAATGCCCGCGCCGTTGGTCTGAGCATTATCGAACTCGGCGGCGGACGCAGCACACCGGCGCAAACGCTTGACTTAGCGACCGGCTACACCGAATTTGCGCAAGTCGGCGATTATGTTGATGCGCAAAAACCGCTCGCACTCGTGCACTATCAAACCGAAGAACAATTCGAGCGCGCCGCCCGAGCATTGCTCAATGCCGTAACCGTCGGCAAAACACAACCGGCGCCGGCAAATCCCGTTTTGCTCAAAATATAAATAAGGAGTAAGCTATGAAACAGTTTTTTAATCCGCACAAAAAAACAAATTCCAAATGCAACATAATTCTGTTGTCGGCGATGTTGGCAGCTTTAAGCTTTAATGCCTACGCGCAACTGTTGTCGGCGCGTGAGATATATCAAATAGCAAAACGCGGCGATGTCGATTATTTGCAAAACTTGGGACGCCATATCGATGTGACCGATTCCGACGGTGTTTCGGCGATATGTTTGGCCGTTGCCAACCGCGACAGAGCCACTTATGATGCTTTGGTTGCCGCCGGTGCGGATACGGACCGCAATTGCGCCGGCACACCGAACACCATTCACGAAGATTCGTTTCATTGGACCGTTCCGACCTTAGTTGCCGCCGGTGTTCTCATCGGCGGTATCATCGCCATCGGCTCATCGAATCACACGCCGAGCGGTGCGGACGCGGTTGTTTTCGGGCAACGCGGCAAAAATGTCGCAAATCCGGAGAAAAACACCATCAAACTCGAAACGGATAAAGTCGCTTACGGTTTGTGGGCTCAAGGCGACAACGCCACCGCCGTCAACAGCGGCACAATCGATATATCTTACGGCACAGGCAAAAGTTCGAGCTCCTCTAGCAAAGAAAGCACCGGAAAATTGCCGGCAGCCGTCGGTATTTTCGGCGAAGCGGGCTCAACCCTGACCAATGAAGAAAATGCCAAAATCAATATCAGCGATGCCAAACTGGCCATCGGTATTTATGCCGAAAACGGCAAAGAAGGCGCTCCGAGCAAAATTCTCAACCTCGGCTCCATAGAAATTACAAATTCCGACCACGCTTACGGTATATGGGCGGCCGGCGAATACGTTGAGGTCGTCAACCTCGGCACCATAACCATCGACGAGGTTACTTACGACATCGAAAATCCGGATGAATGTTACGGCTCCGATTGCAAAAAAGCGAACCACGCCGTTGTCTTAAACGGCGGAAGTTTAACCAATGACGGTGTTATCAACGTCGATAAGCTCGATATTTCCGCCTCCGGCGGTATGTTTGCGGCCTCCGCCGGCGCGGTGTTCAATGTCAAAAACGCCATTTCCGGTGACTTAGCCATGAGTTCGGATATCGTAAAAAACGGCTTTGACACAACCTATACCGTCGACGGTATGATTAACGCCGGCGACACCAGCGGCTTAAACCTTGTCTCGCAGTCTGCCCTGTTTGACGCCACGCTCGAAAATAATACCGACGCCGTGCTGACTATGAAGGCATTCGGCGATGTGGTCGAAAATCGAGAATTGGCCGATTATTTGCAAGCCAATTATGCCGAGGGCAACAACGAAAGCTTGTTTGCCGCATTGAAATCCGCAACCAGCGCGGCGCAACTCAACGGCAACCTCAACGATTTGTTCGGCAAAGAAATGCTGTCGCACATGGCTTTTGAAGACTTGACGATGATGCGCGAAATCAATTTTGATATGAACAACCGCCTGTTTGAGCAAAAAGGCACATTTGCCTTTGGCGAAAACATATCTCCGGCGGGCTATGATGATAAAATCGGCTCGGTCGGTCGTTATTCGCTCAACGGCTTCAACAACGGTAAAATGAGTTTCGGTGTCGGCGTATCCGTCAGCGATGTGCGCACCGACAACAGCCATAGCGGCAACCGTCGCTTTGACCGCAACTTTATGCTGAGCGCTCCGTTCGGTTATAAAACGCACGGCTTTGAGCTGATTACCGCACCGAAATTGGGCTATGCCGCCGGCACTTATGACCGCACCGGCCTGAATAATATGAGCTACGAGGGCAAAGTGCAAAAACGGATGTTCGGCTTGATGAACGAAGCACGTTATCCGCTCAAATTCGGCGGCTTAAAAATCGTTCCGACCGCAGAGTTCAATCTGGTCGGCTACAACATCAGCGGCCGCGAAAACGAGCAAGAGTTTAACCTCAAAATAAAGTCGCAGAATCATTATTCGGTCGAAACCGGTTTCGGTTTAATGGCGCAAAAAGAGTTCCGGCCGTTCAAAAACCATAAGCTGAGCTTAAACGGCGGCGTGTCGGTTTATCACGAATTTGCCGACCCGTATGCGCTTAATGTGGCGATGAACGGTATGTCCGGCACTTATCAATTGCGTGATGACAAGCGCGGCGATAATCGTGCGGTTGTGCGTTTCGGCTTTGGTTATAAGCTCAAAGATTATCTCGATTTCTCGGCGAATTTGCTGACCGACATCAGCCGCGAATATCGCACCGACGCCGGCCTTGATTTGAAATATTCGTTCTAAAGAGTTCTAATCTCTCCGCAAACCAATAAAAAAAGCACCCATTGGGGTGTTTTTTTTTATTGGTGTTTCGGCAAAAATATCCGCTCGTAAAGGTCATTCCTTTTTTCAAGAGTTTTTTCCAAATATTCTGCAGAATATAATTCGGCAAACGTTTTTTCAGAACCGAATACCGATGTTCCGATGCCCAAACGATGATTCTTTATCGTGCCGCCCATTGCTTCAATAACACTCGGAAACATATCAACTTGCGTGAATATTCTGTCAGTATTTTGCGTTTTTTCCGTATTGAGAAATAAATTATAGATATGACGCTCTGTCGGCATCGGAAAATCTTCTCCCATACGCAAATGGTCACCGGCAATCACAACAACCGTATTTGCATAATCCGGTCTTGTTTTCAGCCATTTTAAGAAATTCGCCAAACACGCCACGGTATGACGGATAATATTATAATATGTATTTTCAATATGCGGATACTTTTCTGTTTCCGGCGTATAACCCACATGCGTATCAACCGTTTGCACATACAAAAAATACGGCTGATGCTCTTTCAACTGCCCGATTTTATCTTTTGCCACCTCAAACACTATATCATCGGTATACCCCCAAGAACCTTTTTTTTCAAATTGCGGATAATCACGTCTGATTGTATCTTCATCAATAAATTCATCAAATGCGTTATCACGCAAGAACTCGGTCATCCCACCGAAATTTCCCTCAGAGCCCTGAATTGAAAGCATATAATATCCGTTGTCTTTCAAAATTTTACCGAGCGAATAATATCCCTTAAAAAAGTGCATTTTGCGCCCGATTTTATTGACTAAATAATGATATTTGGTCGGCATACCGGTAAATAACGCCATAACACTGCCTTGTGTCCAATCTGTTGCATAGCCGTCTTGAAAGTTACTGAATTGCACGCCTTCCGTTTCGATATTTTGCAAATCCGCCAACATATTTTCACCGAAAAATGATTTATTCTTAAATGTCGTTTCCAGACTTTCAATATGCAAAATTATCAAATTTTTCTTCTTTGTAAAATGAATATCCGCTTTTCTCGGATCCGAAAAATGTTTTTCATAAAAATCTGTTTTTTCGTTCAAGAAAAAATAATGTATCATATCACAATCCGTTTTATAGAAAAAATATCCGACGGTTAAGAGTAATGATAACACGGAAATAAACGTATTCCACCCTATTTTAACAGCCGGAATCTTAAAACGCGACAATGTAATTTCCGGCAGATAGCATATTGCCAAAGCATATAAACTCGGTGTTAAAATACAATGTTCGATAAACAATTTCAACAAATGAGCATCTACTCCTTCGGCAGACGTATTGATAAAAAACAAAATTTGTTCTAAATTAACATCGGCAAAAAACTTATTCACATATCTGAATATGGCAATCGTAAATATAAATAAAAAAACCGCGGGAAAAGCGTATAATCTGTGCAAATTCAGCTTTGACACTTTCATCGAATCGTCCTTAATTTATCATCTGTTTGAGTGTAATTATCATAACTATTTTTGCAATGTAAAAATACAAAATGTTTCGCTCATGTGGATATTTCCAATTGCTACTATCCGCAAACAATAAAAAAATCTCGGTTAATATCTTCAATCAGTTTTTTAACCGCGGACATTTCACAGCAAATATGTTCGACACCGATATTTTTTAAGCGTTGCGGCCAGTCGGAATCATCATACCGCGCACGGCTCAAAAACGCTATCGGCAGACATCCGGCCTTGAGCACACCCTTCATCGCCGTATAAGAATTATCGACCACCGCCGTATTTTCCGGCTTTTCGTTCATCTTGGCCAAAGCAAGCAAAAATATATCCGGCGCACCTTTGCCGGCACCCGCCATATCAATGGTAAAAACATTTTGCGCATTAAACACATCGTCCAAACCGCAGAGTTTGATTTTATGGAGCGTTTGTTCCAAAGTGCCGTTGGTGGCAACACAATGCCGCAAATTCGGCAACGCCAAAACCTCGCGCACCCCGTCGGTCAGCGGATACCCCTTTGCCGCCCAATCCTCGTCGGTCGGTGCCAACACCCCGTCAAAATCCCATATCATCAACTTTATCGGCATACCGGTTACTTTCGTTTTTTCTTATTAAACCACGCATCCGATTTCTTTTTGGAATTCATCTGCCACAAATAATTAAAACGGTCGTGATATTCGCGCACGGTTTTCTTATTTTGATTAAAGAACAAACAATTTTCGCTGTTTTTATCGCTTGCCGGCTCAGTCCAGTTATAGCTTCCGGTCACAACGTTATTAAAATCAAACACGGCAAATTTGTTGTGCTCAATTTTATGCTTGGAATTAACGCGAATTTTTATGCCGTAATCATATAATTCGCGCACTTTTGAGTTTCTGTTTCCGGCTTGTAATTTGTCAGTCAAAATGCGAATTTTCACGCCGCGGTCATGGGCTTTTTTGAGCGCCTCGACAATATCTTTGTTGTTTATGGCATAAACGGCGGCATCAACGGATTTCTTCGTTTTGTTAATCCGTTGCACAATAGAATTTTCGCATTTTCTGGAAGGCGTAAAAAACGCAGACATACCCGCATAACACGGATATATCTGCAATGTTGCCCAAAGTATCAGTATCAAACGAAAAATCATCGGCAAGCCCTGCGCTGAATATCGGATAAACCGCTCACCGTATTATAACGGTTGCCGAACAATATTTTCAATAACTTTTCCTGCGGTCGGCACAACATTCCATCCGGCCGATTGCCAACCGTATGTCTGCTTCAAACCTTTCGGTTCATCCATCACAAACACATACGCATAGTTTTTGCCCTCGTGTTTGAAATGCCCCAAAAATGTGGTTATAACAACTTTTTCCGAGCCCTTCTCGGTGGTT
>JAFYFJ010000009.1 GCA_017543835.1 Alphaproteobacteria bacterium
ACTCAGCATTTGCAGATTAACCTCATCCGTTTGATTTTTCGTCACCAAATCGAAAAAGGTCACCACTTTGCCGCCGTTCATAATATACTGGTCAAGCGCATAACGAAACATGGTCGAAATCAGTTTCGGATTAATGAGAATCAGCATATCTATATTCGGCGAAAGTTCATACACTTCGTCATCTACCCGCACTATGTTGTAATCTTCTTCCAGATTCAGCAACAGGCCGTTAAATTGTTCGAGATTCTGCGTCGGGTCAAGATAAACACCGATACTGCGCCGCAAACTGCCGTCATCGGTCAGCTTCAGCAACGCGCTGTCGATATCTTTTTCCAAATACGCACCACGCTCGGCGGTAAATTGCTTAATCGTCACGCCGTGGGCATCATTATCTCGCACCACCGCGCCGAAATAATCCTTAGTGCCACTCGCGTTTTCTTCATAATACAAACCATAACTCAAGACAACATCTTCCATTTGCGAAAACGGCTCGACTTCCGTCACATTCAGCCGAATCATTTTGCCCGACAAATCGCGATATTTCTCCAAAAAGCGCTTAACCTGTTGATAATAGCGAAAATATTCCACATTGTGCGCCCTGAAATCTTTGGCGATATAAACATCAATACTTATCGGCTTATCGATTTTTGCAATCAGTTTGCGCGTTTGCGGTTGCGGTGTATAAAAATTGTGCGCCGACAAATCAAACTTATGCGCAAACAGCAAATCCAGCGCAAACACAAACAGCACGGTGCCTGCCAACAACATCGCCGAAAAACCGGCAAAGCGCCAGGTTTTGTTTTTTTGCGCCGAATACCGATATTCCAAAACCAAAATGTTCAAAAACACAAATACCGCCGTCAGCAACACAAAATAAGCCATATCGGAAAATCCGATTTCCGCCAACAGAAAGTCTGTATAACTCTCGTAAAGCTTGGTAATCGGCAATGCAATCACCAAAGCCATAAAAAACACGGTCAGCAAATACGAAACGATAATGTTTTTATTGAGTGCCGAAACAAACGCTCCCAAAGCGCAAAACAGCGCAACAAACAGCGCCAAGCCGATGTATGAACAGACAATACTCCCCCAATCAAGCGTCAAATATTGCGCCGTAAAAAAGATAAACGGCAACAACAAAAGCGACATAAACCAGCCGAAAACCGTTGCCGCCGCAAATTTTGCCGCCACCGGTTGCCACGCTTCCAGCGGTTGCGTCAGCAAATACTCCGCCGTGCCGGACTTATATTCTTCGGACCACAAACGCATCGTTACGGCCGGCAAAAGCGCCGTCAGCACAATCGGCTGCAAATAAAACAGCGCATAAACCGACGGGTCGTGCAACGCCAGATACGAACCGAAATAAAACGCACCGCCGACCGACACAAACATATAAATAAACAAAATCATATACGCAAACGAGCTTTGAAAATAGCCGCCCAGCTCTTTAAGCCATAATGCCTTGAATTGTTGCATTTTTTACCTCACTCGGATGTTACTTTTTGGAACGACGCCAACAAATCGTTTTTGGCGTTTTTCTTAAATGTTTTCAAATCGCCGTCAAACTGCAAACGCCCCTTGTGCAACAGCAAAACCCTGTTTGCCAGTGCCTCGACGTCTTCAAGCGTATGGGTAGAGATAATCACGATATGTTGTTTGGCGTATTTTTTGATGATTTGCCGAATAACCGCTTTTTGATTCGGGTCCAGTCCCTCTGTCGGCTCATCGAGTAACAGAATCTCGGGCTTTGCCGCCAAAACCGCCGCCAATTCGACCCGTTTTTTAAACCCCTTGGAAAGCGTTTCGTTTTTTTGCGTTAAAACATCGCGCAATTCGAGCAAATTGACGGATTCTTTGACGGCGTCGATAATCTCGGCGCTTTTCAGCCCGCGCAAATTCGCCGCAAAGCACAAAAAATCATAAACGGTCATATCGCCGTATAGAGCAGATATTTCTTGCACATAGCCGACATTTTGCAAAAACTTGACGCGGTCGGTGTTCAAATCCGTATCATCAATCTTAACTTTTCCGGTGTTTGCCTCAAAAAAACCGCTCAAAATCCGTAACAATGTGGATTTTCCGGCACCGTTTTCACCCAAAAGCGCCGCGATTTCGCCTTTTTTAACCTTAAACGAAACATCGGCGAGCGCCTGTTTTTTCCCGAAAGATTTAGAAATATTTTCAATATTCAGCATTTCTTTACCCGTTATTTAAATCTATACACCATATAATAACAATAATTTGAAAAAATTTTCAACTACAATAAAAAACTTTGATGACAAATTGATTTTATTGGAGTAATAATTAACAAAACACTTAGACGGAGTGAAAAGTGGAAAGTTTTACCAAAGAAGAAATTAAAAACTTTATCATCGGATTATGCGTGCTCGGCTTTTGCTTTGTCGCGATAATGATTTATAACTGGCGCCGCAATGTGTGGTCGGACGCCGAGCAAACCGACTATGCCGTTTATGCCACATTTAATCGCACCGACGGCCTGTCGGTCGGTGACAAAGTGCGTATGGCGGGCATAGATATCGGGTATGTTGAAAATTCGGTGTTAGAAGATGATTTCAGAGCAACATTGACGCTCAAAATTCATAATGATATTCAAATACCGGACGACAGCGGTGCGGCCATTGTCAGCTCCGGCATTATGGGCAATAAATACATCGAAATCGAACCGGGCGGCTCCGAAGATTATATCCCCGACGGCGGTTATTTTTCGTTTACGCAGGATGCCATGGTTTTGGAAGAACTGATTGACCGCATCATCTCGCTCGGCAAGGCGCGGCTTCAAACAAGTGCCGCCGATGCCCAAACACAGCTTAAGGAGGAATAAAATGCGCAAAAAACCTGTTGAAACAATTATGGGACTGGTTGTTTTAGTGATTGCACTCTTATTTTTGGGTTTTGCCTACAATGTTACGGATTTGCAGGTTGTTGAGGGCTATTCCGTCAACGCCGAATTTACCAAAGTCGGCGGCTTAAGCATCGGCTCCGATGTGCGCATCAACGGCATAAAGGTCGGCACGGTTACGGCGCAGGATTTGAACAACGAAGATTATACGGTCCGCGTAACCTTCAGCATTGCTTCCAATGTTAAACTGCCGAAAGACAGCGTTGCCTCGATTGTCAGCGACGGTCTGATGGGCAACAAATTCGTTAAAATCGAACCGGGTAAAGCCAAAGAATATTTGGCGGACGGCGATACTTTCGAAAAAACAAAAAACTTTAAGACTATTGAAGATATGGTCGGTGAAATCATTTATATGGTAACGGGCGGCGATAACAAAAATGAATAAAGGACTTTTCGGCATATTGTTAATGGTAGCGTGCGCATTTCCGTTTGCGTGCGGGGCTGTCGGCATTGATAAAAACACCGCCAAAATGCAGGCGATGGATAAAATTACCGGCCGCGTCAGTGTTATTTATGTTCCGGTCGGCGGTGCGGTTGACTTCGGCACATTTTCGATTGCGGTGCGCTCCTGCAAAACCAGACCTGCCGAAGAAACGCCGGATAATTTTGCGTTTGCCGACATTGCCGATAAAACCCTGCAAGGCGAAAAAATCAATATTTTCCGCGGCTGGATGATTTCTTCATCGCCGGCAACACACGCCGTTGAGCACCCGATTTATGATGTTTGGCTGTTGCAATGCGTAGATAAAAAGGTTGATACGACCTTGCTGTTGACCGACGAACAATTTGCCGAGCGCGAAGAATATCCGATGGTCAGAAATGAAGATTCGGCGGCAAAAACTTTGAAATCGGACGATTCGGAGCATTCGACGCGGCAAATGGAAGAAATGAACGAAGAAGAACATGAACAACAACTTTTGCCGAGCATCGAATTCTCGTATGACGAAGCCGAAATGGAAGAAGAAGAAGAGGAAGACGAAGAAGCGCCGAAACAGCCGGAGCAACTGACAGACGAACCGCAAACGGACGTGGAATCCGCGCCGAAAGATGAAATCATCTCCATTTTACCGCCGGAAAACCCTGTTCAGCCCGAAAATATGCCGGAAAAT
>JAFYFJ010000090.1 GCA_017543835.1 Alphaproteobacteria bacterium
GGTATCCACATATTTTCCGAACCGCAGAACCACACCGGCTTCGCTCGGTTGCACCTGATAAAAACCGCTGCAGACCCACAAAACGAGCAACAGCAAAAAGCCATACTTGACATAGCCGCCCCAGTTGTTTGACGCGCCGCCGTTTAATACCTTAAACTTACGAACCTCGTCGGAAACGCTGTTCCAAACGCCGTCGTTATCCCAAGGATTGTCCTTTTTAGCCATTTTTTCTCCTTTATAAAAATATTTTCGTTGCTTTACGATAATCCATCTGTTAAATAAATGCAATAAATATTACACAATCCACACAAGGAGTGCGCTTTATGACAGAAACGGAAATTACACAAATCGCGGCAAAATATTATCCGAGCGCCCACATATCCGGCGTTAAAGTATTGAATAACCGTATTATTATCGAATTCAAAAATTTGGCGGAAACCCCGAATATTACGGCGGCGCTCAAGCAAGAATTGCTTTCTTTGCAGCCGGAATATAAAATTTCGGTCGTGTTTGTGGAAGAAAAAAACATTAATCTCGGCGTGCAAGCCATCGAAAAATGGAAAATCGCCGGTGTCAAACATATTATCGGCGTAGCATCGGGCAAAGGCGGCGTCGGCAAATCGACCACCGCGGTTAATTTGGCGCTGGCCCTCGCCAACTGCGGCAAACGCGTTGCTTTGCTCGATGCAGATGTTTACGGGCCGTCGGTGCCGACGATGCTCGGTTATGAAAATGAGCCGCTGATTTCGGACGACGGCACGCACTTTAAGCCGTTTTGTGCATACGGAATCGAATCGATGTCCGTCGGCGCGCTGATAGACCGCGACACCCCGCTGATTTGGCGCGGTGCCAAGGCGTGCGGTGCAATTGAGCAACTGATGACAGAAACAAGTTGGGGCGAAATTGATATTATGGTGGTTGATATGCCGCCGGGGACGGGCGATATTTTGATTACATTGTCGCAACGCGTCGATTTTTCGGGCATTGTCATTGTTTCAACGCCGCAGGATATTGCGCTGATAGATGCGGTCAAGGGCATCAATATGTTCCAAAAAACCGGCACAACGGTATTGGGAATCGTTGAAAATATGAGCTATTTCATTTGTCCGCATTGCGGCGAGCGTGCCGATATTTTCGGGCATGACGGTGCAAAATACACCGCCGAAAGCATGGGTGAAGTCTTTTTGGGCGCAATTCCGCTGGAGCCGGAAATCCGCCGCACTTCTGATGCCGGAACGCCGATTGTGGCGGCAAATCCGGACAGCCCGCACACTAAGGCATACGAGGAAATTGCGCAAAAAATCATTCAGCGAATCGGCTAAAATTACTTCAGAACACGCACACGTTCATCAAGCGGCAAAAATGTTTTTGCCGCCGGTTCGGATTCTATGGCGCCAAACGGCATTTGCGCCACAAGCTCCCAAGTTTTCGGCAAATCGAACATTTTATTGACACTCTTTTCCACCAGTTCGTTATAATGTTGCAACGAGGCGCCGACTTCGTTTTCGGAAAGTCCCTGCCAAATCATATATTGCAACATACCGTTAGCTTGCTGTGTCCAAATTTTCATATTGTGTGCGTATTGCGGAAACTGCTTTTTGAGCGCCATCAACGCCTTAGTTTCTTCAAAAAACAAAATTGTGCCGGCGGCATTGGCAAAGCTATCGATTTTCTTTTTGGTCGTTTCAATTTGTTTTGAGCCGATAACGGCTTGCAACGCTTCCCACACGCTCTGCCAAAACAGTTTGTGACTCTTGCCGAACAACACCGCTACCCGCGCTGACTGCACATTAAACGGGGTCGGACAATGTTCGACGCACGCTTCGACGGTTTCCATAAAGCAATTTTCCGAAATCGGCAGATGGCTGTTCAGTTTATACACCGAGCGCCGACGACTCAAGCTGTCTTGTTCGATACATTTCATAATTTTTCTCCTTTTGCGGCATTAAATATGGCCTAAAGGCACAAAAACAAGCTAATCAATATAATTATGCACTTTTGCCAAACGTTGCTTAACTTCCGTAATTGCCGCTTTGGCCTTGAGTTCGGTATAGACATCGAGTGCCGAATTAAAATAATTGCGCGCCTCCAGCAAAAATGTTTCATCCTCGTTTTGCTTGCCGAGCAAATAATAAATGTTACCGATGGCCTCTTGAATACCTGCCCACTCCATCGGATAAACACGTTGTTCGAAAACCTCTTGCTGATTGCGATAGCTGTTTATGGCAAGTTGCATAATATCGCTGCTTTTAGTTGACATGCCAAGCGTTGCCAAATAATAGCCGAGCAACCCTTCCACATGACACCACGACTGCATAAATTGCGACTTCGTATAAACTTTTTCCGCCTCGCGTAATTGCGCCACGGCATCACGCAACGCTTGCAAATCGTTGGTCTGCTTCCAAAAATCAAAATACAGCACCGCCAGATGATAAGCGATTAAACCGTAGTCATACGGATAATTTTTGTTGAGGTATTTATGCGCTTCCTGATAATACGCAATCGCCGATTTAAGATAATCCGCGCGGTCCGGCAACTGCTTATCATAATACGCACAGGCATAGAGTTGCGCCATATTGTGATAAACTTCGCCGTAATAAACCGGTTGCGTCATCAGCCGAATATCTTTGAGCGCGGTTTCAAACAGTTTTTGGATGACATCGATATCCGTCGAAGTTAAGCTGTTTCTGGCGTTGCTCAAATAGATTTTGCCGAGCATATTCATAATATACGGCATAAATTCGCGCGAGATGTCTTTCGGCGATGTATCTGCCGCCAAAAGTTCGATAATGTCTTGCAACAGCACCGATTTGCTTTCTTTCTGGTCATTGGTAACCGGTCGCACCGCCGCAATAATAATGCCGCAAATCACGAGCAACACCGATTCCGAAAAATTGCCCGAAGTCGTTAGATAACTGAGCGGAATAAACAAGCTGTCCAAAAGCGAATACGACAAATCGTCGTTCGGAATCACATACGGGTCGGCAATTTGAAAATTAAGACGAATCTTGCCGTTTTCTTCATACCCCCACACCAAAACATCTGACTGCGTCGAGCTTAAGATTTTATTGCCGCGGTCAATAAAATCAAAAAAATTGCGCCCCTGTAAATTCAGAAAACCCTTTGGAAACGCCTCGTCAAAAAAATTGACTTCAAACAGCGGATTATGCTTTAAGATTTCGGCAAAGCGGCGACCGCAATTCATACTGCATTTATCTTCAAACGCCACAACTGTCACCCGAAAAATACTATCTTTTGTTTCGGTTTTCGGTGCGGTCAAAAATTTGCGAATATTTTCAATACAACGATTAAACGGCATTATTCCCCGTCCTTTTTATGTCCGCTCAACAAATTCTTGGTTTCTTCGATGTTTTGTTTCAGCTCGCTTACAAATTCCCGATTAATTTCTTTTAAGGTATTAGCACTGCGTTTGCCGTTGGTATTATTCAGCCACATAGCCAAACAAAAGGCCACTATCAGCAGCGAATATTGATTGACCGAAAACAGTTGAAACCAGCCGACAAACAGCAACACAATGCAAATGCGCATAATCATCACCGCCAAGCCCTGCAAAGTGAATAATTCGGTGGCGGTGTAATAATTTGTGTTTTCACGCAACATTCCGCTGTGCGTCACCATATATCGTTGCCATAGCGCCACCACGATTTCCACCCACAAAAACATTGTGAAAATAATGCAAGACGGGAAACTGAACTCGCCCAAATTCATCAGCATTAAATTGCAAATCAAGTATGCCATCACCACGCAAGCACCGTCGTCCAAATCTATTTTGATGTCATAATAGTTTAAGGTCAGGTATGCCCCGTATATTCCGATTAAAAGCGCGGCGCAAAAAGCGATATATGCCGGCGAAGCGCCGACAAGGCACAAAACACATAAACCTATTGCAACACACATCAGCGGCACCGATACGGTATGCGGCAAAATATTCAAAACGCGTATCCCCAAGCAAAATCCCGCACCAAAAACAAGTGCGGCCAGTTGCACCGCAAAATGCGGAAAATCCGGATACGGATTACCTTCGTTAAACGGTTGCAGCCACACCGTCAGAGCAACGGCAAGAACAACCGTCAAATCAAATGCCCACTCGTCAAACATCCAAAATGCCGCATATATTGCCGCCGCGCACCCGAGCGGCACCAACACGCGTGCCACCGTCAGCGGCTCGATAAAATCCGTGTTGTTTGTCACAAAACAAGCACCGATGCTTCCGATGGCATAAAGCCCGAACATATACAATATCGGCAACATCGGAATCGTCAATTCCAACGACTTTTCAAACTTGCTGACTTGCGGCCGATAAACCATATACATAAGCATAAAGCCGGCCATCATAAACAACAGCATATTCATCAAAGATAACAGCATTTGAAATCTCCTTATTTGAAATGAGCATACACATAATTTATTAAATTATTCTTTGCATTTTGCAAATAAAGAAAGAATCCATACCTTTTTGTGCACCGGCATAATACGGCAAAGTGCGCACCGTGCCGTTTTTCAGAATCAACGCATCGTGCCACGCACCGATGTCGGCGGCAGTTATCGGCACAATCTTATAATTTTGATGTGTTTGCAAAAACGCGTCAATTTGCCGTTCGCCTTCGATTTGGCTGATGGAACAAACGCTGTAAAGCAAAATACCACCGACTTTCAGCACATTTTCACACAATTCCAGCAGTTCTTTTTGCAATGCGGCCTGCTCTACGGCATCTTGGCGATTTTTGATATGCAAGACCTCGGGATGACGGCGGAAAGTTCCGGTTGCCGAACACGGTGCATCCAACAAAATCGCATCAAATTGCGCGGGTGCCGAGCGCAAATATTCGAGCGCGTCAATCGCTTGCGTCTTAACCTTATCGAATCCGAGCCGTTGCATATTTTGACGCAAAGTTTCAAGCCGCGCTTCCGAAATATCAAGTGCCGTCACATCAGCACCTTTGGCACAAAGCTGAGCGGTTTTACCGCCCGGTGCGGCACATAAATCAATCACCTTTTTGCCGGCAACATCGCCCATCGCCAAAACCGGTAACGACGCGGCAACATCCTGCACCCACCATGCGCCGGCATTATATTCCGGCAGTTGTTGCACTTTCGGCGCATCATACAAACGCAAACTGCCGTTCGGTAAAACATCGGCCTTCATTTTTTGCGCCAAGGCGGCAACATCACCCTTTGCGGTAATATCAAGCGGCGGCTGTTGCATCACACTCGCGCTGATTTGCCGCACTTGCGCCGCTTCATAACCGGCCAAAAGTTCAACGAACGAATCGGGCAACGGACTAATTTTTTCGGCCGTTTGCAACAGCTCTTTTTTTTGCGCGCAAACTTTACGCAAAACTGCATTTGCCAGCCCGCCCAAAAACTTGTCGCAGGTGTTGCGAATATTCTTGACCGTTTCGTTAATCACGGCATACTCGGCGGTTTGCATATACAAAATCTCGGCAATTGCGCTTATAAGCAGATATTCCGCCAAACGATGCTTGTTCGGGATTTTTTTGTTCAAAAAACCGTGCAGAATCTGCCGCAATGCCGTTAAACGCCGCAAAACCGTCAGAATCAGCATATTGCAGAAAGGTAAGTCCTTTTCGGGAATCTGTTTTTTCAAATCCCCGAAAAAGACTTTTTCTTCTAATATTTTTTGTATGATTTTAGCGCTGTTCAGCCGCGGATTTATCATCTTGACCTTTCGCAAATTTATAATCGGTAATTGTCTGAATCAAAACATACATAAGCGGAATCAGCACCAAACCGCTGAGTGTGCCGATAATCATACCCGAAAAGACAGGAACACCGACGGCCGCACGGCTGCCTGCCGATGCACCGGTTGCCCAAACGAGTGGCGCCACACCCAAAATAAAGGTCATCGCCGTCATCAACACGGCGCGAAAACGTTCGCGTGTTCCGTAAATGGCCGCTTTCAATATCGATGTTCCCGAATTATGAGCATCACGCGCAAATTCCACAATCAAAATCGCATTTTTTGCGGCCAAACCGACCAACAATACCAAACCGAGTTGCGCATAAATACTGAGCGGCATTTTAGTGATAAATAAGCCGATAAGCGCACCGAGAGTCGCTGCTGTTACCGACAGCATAACCGATAACGGAATCATCCAGCTTTCGTATTGCGCCACCATAAACAAATAAGCAAACAGGCAGGCAAACGCAATAATGTAATAAATCTGACCTTGGTTATTTTTTTCTTGCAAACTGGCACCGGACCAAGCAAAGGTATACCCCTTCGGCAACGTTCTGATTGCCAAATCTTCAAGCGCCGCCATCGCTTCACCCGAGCTGAAGCCGTCTGCAGCCATTGCATTGACCGTCGCACTCGGATATTGGTTATAACGCTCGATACCGCGCGGCAGCAGCACCGTTTTAATCTTAATCAAACTGCCGAGCGGCACCATTTGTCCTTTGCTTGAATAAACATAAATTTTATCCAAACTGCTTAAATCTTTACGATATTTCCAATCTGCCTGCACTTTAACCTTGTTGACTTGCGTGCCGATATTGATATCGTTGATGTAGCTTGAGCCAATGTAGGTTTGCAACGACGAATAAATCGAGCCGACGGCAACCCCGAGCGACTCCGCTTTTTCACGGTCAATCTCGATATATGCGTGCGGTGTTTGCGCGTTGTATGTCGAATAAGCCAACATAATTTGCGGCAATCCCATTGCCTGCATCGTAAAGTTATTGACCACCGTTTCAAGCTGATTCATATCCGTTGATTCCACCGCTTGAATCTTAAAATCCATCGCGTTGGTTGCACCTAATCCCGGAATGGCCGGCAATTCAAACAATTGGACTTTGGCTTCGGAAAATCCGCTGACAAGTCCCATCAACCGATTTTTAATGTTGGTCGAATATTGGTCTTTTCGTGTGCGCTCTGCCCAATTTTTTAGCGACAATACACCAAAGCCCACATTCTCGCCTTGTCCGGCCATAATACTAAAGCCCTCAAGGTTGATGACCGATTTGACATCCGGCTCGCTTTGCGTTGCCTTCAAAATCTTATCATTAACCGCCTTGGTGCGCACACTCGACGCACCCTCCGGCAGTTGCACGTTAATCATAATCACGCCTTGGTCTTCATCCGGCAAAAACGAAGTCGCCGTCATTTTGAAAAAGGCAGCTATAAACAAGCAAAGTGCACCCAAAATAAAGGCGATAATGCTGATTTTGCGTCCTAAATAACCGACAACCACCAAATATTTATTGGTCGCACCGGTAATAAAGCGGTTAAACCTGCCGAGCCAACCGGTCTTCTTAATTTCAAACGGACGCAAAAACGTTGCCGACAAAGCCGGTGAAAGCGTTAATGCGTTGACCGCCGAAAAGCTGACGGCAAAACTGATGGTAATGGCAAATTGCTGATAAATCTTACCGGTAATACCGCCCATAAACGCAATCGGCACAAATATGGCAAGTAACACCAACGTTGTTGCCACCACCGCCGATGACACCTGTTCCATCGCTTTTGTTGCCGCCTGCTTAGAAGTCAGATTTTCAGATTGCATCAAATAAAGCGTGCGCTCCACCACCACAATCGCATCATCCACTACCAAACCGATGGCGAGCACCAAACCGAACAAGGTCAAAATATTGAGGTTAAAGCCGAGTGCTTTCATGACGGCAAAAGTGGCCAAAATAGATACCGGAATCGCAATCGACGGCACCAAAGTCGCACGCCAATCCTGCAAAAAGATGTAGCATACAAACACCACTAATCCGAAAGTCAAAAACAGCGTAAAGAACACTTCTTCAATTGAAGCCACAATAAAATCCGTGGTATCAACAAAGATTTCAACATCTAAATCTTCCGGATAAAATCGTGAAAGTTTTTTGAGTTCGGCTCTAACCGCCTTCATCGCATTAACAGCGTTTGCACCGGACGATTTGTTAATGATTATCGCCACTGCCGGTTTGCCGTCAACACGCGAATCGAACAAATAGTTTTCCGAGCCGAGTTCCACGCGCGATATATCTTTAAGCCGCACCAAACCGCCTTCTTCAGCCGTGCGCACAATAATGTTTTCAAAATCTTTCGGGTCATTCAATCGTCCGCGCGTTTCAAGCGAGTAAACTAAAACCTGCTTACCGTCGCCCGGTGCCGAACCGACCGAGCCGAGTGACGGCTGAACGTTTTGACTTCTTATGGCATTTTTAATCGTATCTATCGGAATATTGAGAGCGGTTGCCTTATCGGCATCAATCCAAACGCGCATAGATGTTGCCGCGCCCATCACATTGACTTCACCCACGCCGTAAGCACGGCTCAACGCAACCTTAATATTGTTTTCAACATAATTGTTCAAAAAGTTGCTGTCATAAGTTCCTTTCGGCGAAGTAACTTGCAAAAACGCCAAAATATCTGATGACCGACGACGCACCGTCACACCGATACTTTGCACTTCTTGCGGCAAAGTGCTGACGACCTGCTGAATACGGTTTTGCACTTTAACCTGGTCCAAATCAGGGTCCGTTCCGGTTTCAAATGCAATCGACAAATCGTATGAACCCGAATTGTATGAATTGGAAGACATATACAACATATCTTCAATACCGTTAATTGCCTTTTCAAGCGGAATACCGACATTGTTTGCCACCGTTTCGGCACTTGCCCCCGGATAGTTTGTTGAAACTCTGATTTCAGGCGGTGCGATTTCCGGATACATTCCGATTGGCATAGAAAGCACTGACACAAAACCCGCCAGCGCCATAATAATTGCAATCACAACGGCAAAACGCGGTCTTTCAATAAAAAACTTTGAAAACATTTTTTCTTGTCCTTCCGCCTATTGTTCCAACACGCCGATTTTAATCGGAGAACCGTTTCTGATTTTGATGTTGCCCTGAACAACCACCATATCTTCTTCGCTCAAGCCGTTTATAACAGCCTGTTCTACACCGTTTATCGTATCACCCAAAACCACGCGACGTTGTTCGGCCACACCGTGCAAATCGTTTTCTTTGCTTTTTTCTTCATCAACACGCACCACATAAACAAAAGCGCCGTCTTTATCGTAGTTTATCGCTGTTTGCGGCACCGTAATCGCATAATCCGGCTTGTTGTCCGAAATTGCCGACTGCACATAGTTTCCCGGCACCAACATTTCAGCATCGTTTGCCACGTCGGCATAAACCGAAAGCGTTGCCGTTGCCGGATTAACGGAATTGTCCACAAATGTATCTACCACATCTTCCGTAATCACATCGCCGGTGGCAAGCGTAATGCGCGCGGTTAAATCTTCTATTTTAAAACCGCGTTTTTTAATGGTGGCATATTCTTTATCCGTCATCGAAAAACTGATGCGCACCGGATTGATTTGCACAATTTTGGCCAATACAACTTGTGATGCCACTACATAATTGCCTTTGGTTACAAGCGCTTTACCGATTTTGCCGCTGATTGGCGCACGCACTTGTGTGTTATCCAAATCAATGGTGGCAACATCTAAGTTGGCCTTCGCTTCTTCCAC
>JAFYFJ010000091.1 GCA_017543835.1 Alphaproteobacteria bacterium
ATCAGCATAATATTTCGTCATATCCTTGATACCTTAAAATGATAAATGAATTCAATTTGTTATATTGTTATAAATTTTATGTAAAAAGATGCCCTAATCCCCTAAGGGATAATATTAATAATGTGCGATATATAAAACAGGTTCATCTTTTCCTCTGTAAATATTAAACTGCAAGCAATTTATATCAACTTTTCGCAAACGTCAAGAGGCATTATGGTTCGCGTTGCATTTTGTAAAAGCGCACATTTTTAAGGCAAAATAATCGGCGTGCCGGCAAAGTTCATATCCAAATCATAGAGCCGGCGACGTAGCTCTTTGTTGTGCGGCTTAATGGCTTTAATGTTTTCCAAATCGGTGTCATACATATGCACAAACGCTTCCAAAAAGTAGCGGTATTGCTTTTTTTCTTCTTCATCAACGGCGATGGCATCCAAATAACGATAGTAATTTCCCTTACGTTGCAATTTTAAGGTCGAGATATAACTTTGCGGCATATTGTGAACGCGATAGGCCTTGATGGTCTTTTCACAAGTATAAGCCCAATCCTCCGCACCGAATCCTTGTGCGCCGATGGCTTTTTGAAACTCTGTCTGCAAGCCGGTCCACCGCACTTTGCGCACAATGGTCTGGCACGGATTAACCACCTGTTTCAAAAAGCTGACTTCTTTCGGCACACCGTTTTTTTGCTCCCAATAGCTGATAAGCGGGTCAATCGTCCATAAACGCAATTCGTTATCTTTGTTTTTGCGAAACGCATCGAGCGCGTCCAATGTGCCGATAAATGCCTCAACATCAGCGCTCGAAAGCGGTGTATTCGCATCGGCGTCAAAATGCCGAATTCCGCGCGACTGCGTCGGTCCTTTTTTGCCGGCACCGTAATCCGATGCCTTAACTTTGGCCTTGATTTTTTGCATAAACTCCGGATTAATCCGCATATTTGGCATTTCTTCATCTGTTTGATTTTGCGCGAGTTGAGGCATTTCGAGCGATTGCATATCTTCGCCCCAAAATTGCGGACTTAAATAAATATACAATTCCGGCGAAACAAACTCAATATCCGGAATATCCTGAAACACCGAGGCGATTCTTTCCGGAAACTTATGCTTTGTGCCTTTAATCCCCGGCAAATCCAAGATTTTGCCCGACAAGCCGCGCACCGTATGCAAAGCCGGTCCGATATACGGATAAAACACCGGCGGAATATGCTTCAAATCGCGTAACAAGCTTTCTTCGTCGGGGTTGTTGATACGTTTTTCCACCGCGCCGAAAGTTTTGATATCGCGCCTAAACTCCGAATCGAACACGGTGCCGATATGCCAGTTAAAATCATATTTCCAATTATAACGCGTCATGGCCTGTTCGCGCTCTTTTTCCAAACGCCAAAGCATCGGCAACTCTTCTTGCATATCCACATCATACAAATGTGCATACTCTTTGAGTTGCGCATAAGCCGGAAAAGCGGCGCATAACATAATCAAAAAATATAAAAACCGACGCATTTTTATCTCCCTGAAACGATATTACATCACAAATAGATAAAAAAAAAATAAAAAAAGCACTAAAATTAAACTGGACAGCAAATAAATTATCCGCTATAAAAAACAAAATGTTTTAAGAAAGGGGAAAGCTATGGCTTGGACAGATGAGCAAGTTGACCGTTTGCAAGAACTGTGGGCTCAAGGTTTGACGGCAAACGAAATTGCGAAAATACTCGGCGTAACCAAAAATTCAATTGTCGGTAAAGTGCATCGTTTATGTTTGCCGGCGCGTCCGTCACCGATTAAATCCAAAGAAAACGAAGGTGCGGCGGAAGCTCCCGCAATAATCGATTCGCCGACGGAAGCATCTCCGCAAATACCGGTCGAGCCGAAACCGAGTGCGCCGAAACCGACGGCAACCGCGCCAAAAGGCGAAAATATCCGGCTGATTGATTTGGACAGCCATACTTGCCGTTGGCCAATCGGCGACCCGCGTGACGAAGATTTTTGCTTTTGCGGCAGAAAAGTGCGCACCGGCCAGACTTATTGCGACGAACACTCGCAAATGGCTTATGTTAAGGCCACAAAAAAATAAGCAAATACAATTTTATTGACTTTTAAGGGGTGTCTGCCCCTTTTTTTTATGCCGAAAGCATATATATCAACCGCGTGTTCACAACATTCGGGAGATATAATATGCAAAAAAATTTGTTCTTAATCTTGGCAACGGGCATTTGTGCTTTGAGCGGCACGGCACACGCGGCCTCACTCGGCGGCGACTATACCGCGTTCAAAAATTATTTAAGCAAAAACTACGGTTTAGGCTACAACCTTGATTATTCGTTGTTGGCGCAACACGGCGCGCCGCACGGACGTTATAATCCGGTGCAGTCTTACTTAAATCCGAGTATCACTTGGACCACCTTTGACAACGGCTACGGCACCGGTGTTTTGAATGCATCTTATTCGAGCGTGTTTTACGGTAGGCACGACGCAAACGATGTCGGCAACCGTATCGGTGTTGTCACGCCGATTAACGATGAAGACGACGAATCGCAAGAATTTTCGACACTTTATTACACCTATCAACTGCCGCATCAATATAATTGGCTGACTTTCGGACTTGGGCAATACACGATTTATAACTTTGACGGCACCGACTACAACAACAATCCGCAAGGCAATTTCATCAACTATGCTTTGGCGCAAAACGGCAGCGCCACTTATACAGATGCCGGAATCGGCGCATATATTCAAGCAACACCGGGAAACTGGCTGTTTGTTGCCGGAGCCCAAGATGCCACCAATGTTTCGGCAACAAGCGTGCGCTTAAATCATTTGCACGACGGACATTACACGACTTTCGGGCAAATCGGCTATAATCCTACATTTCACGGCTTAGGTGCGGGACAGTATTCGGTGCTCGTTTATAATCAGCCGTATGTAACCGAACAGCCGCAAACCACAACCGGTTGGTCTTTGAACGCACAGCAAAACATCGGCGCCAAATGGGCTGTTTTCGGGCGAATCAACGGCGTCAGCGGCAATATTTCCACCATCAAAAACTCATATTCGGCCGGCGTTGTTTATAATAACCCGCTTGAACGTAATCCGCTTGACCAAATCGGCGCGGCTTATGCCTATAATGACCTCGACGCGACGGCGGTCGGCTCTACCTTGAACGAATCGGGCGAACACGTTGTGGAGGCGTATTGGACTTGGGGCATTTCCAAATGGGCCGCTCTCACACCGGATATACAACTGTATATTCATCCGGCGCTTAATCAAAGTTCGGACTATGCAACGGTCGCGTCGTTGCGGTTTAATGTTTATTTTTAAGCAAGCGAATCCGCTTTTGAAAACGGCTTATGTGCATAAGTCGTTTTTTTTTGCTTTTTTAATCGGTTTGTGCTAGATACATAAATCAAGTTCAATAATAATTAAGGCAAAAACAGATGCGAAAAATTTTAGCTTGTTTATGTGTGTTTTGTTTGGCGGCCTGCGCCGCTCCAAAAGAAAAGGTCGTTCCGGGAATTGTGCCGAACACGGCGCAACCGACAAAGGTTATAACCGTGCGTCCGAATAATGTTATCGGCGCGGTAGAGCGGATTTATTTTCCGCCGATGAAATCGCCTTTTTTGGCGCGTATTGATACCGGTGCCACCACGTCTTCGATTGATGCGGAAAATGTTAAACGCTTTGAACGAGACGGTCAAAGATGGGTTTCGTTTACGTTGGTTAATCGCGAAACCAAAGAAAAAATGAATTTTGAAAAACCGCTGTCGCGTCGTGTCAAAATCAAACGCACCGGCGAAGAAGAACATCGCATCACCGTCAATATGGATGTGAAAATGGGCAAAGAAACGTTTGTTGCCGAGTTTACGCTCAACGAACGTCATGATTTTGAATATCAGGGACTGGTCGGGCGCAATATTTTGAGCGGGCGCGCCGTTGTCGATGTTTCGATTTCCAATACATTGAAATAAAAGGACTAAATGATGAAAAAAAAGATTTGTTCGGTCAGAGGCGTTTTGGCGATATGCTTGATATTAGCCATCGCATTTGCCGGTTATGCAACATATTATAAAATCACACACTGGGGTTTCGGCTTGAAGCCGCGTGAAGGAACGGAAGTTTGGACGGTTGACGCACACATGTCGTTTGTGCCGACCGGCGAGCCGATTGAAGTGGCTTTATCTACCCCGCGTTTGGGTGAAGAATATAAAATTTTGAGCGAAGATGTTGTCGCCAAAGGGTATCAAGTCGAAAAAGACGAGAAAAATCATCGTCTGATTATGAAGTCTGCCCCTAAAAAGAGTAAGCAGAGCTTGTATTATCGCATTATGCTTTACGACAACGAAGATGTTGTCGGCAAAGTGCGAGACCACACATCACCTAAGGTCAAAAAGCCGATTTTTGAAAGCGAACAGCAAAAAGGTATGGTCGAAAATATTTGGGCGCTTGCCGATGCTCAAGACGATGACGAAACGGCGGCAAGTCGTATCATCAAATTGCTGAACGATGAAGTGCTTGAGCCGGAAGTCGACGCTTATTTGCCGGTCAAGAAATCACAGCGCGTTATGGCTGAAAAAATCATAGACTTACTGGCTTATAGAGGAATCGCGGCGCGAATCGTGCGCGGTGTCAAAATTACCGAAAAAAAGCGGGAAGCACCGGCCGACTTGATGCTTGAGGTTTATGAGGGCAGCAAATGGCGGATTTATAACATCGTGACCGGCGTTCCCGGTCTGCCGAAAAACTTTGTGGTGTTTCAACGAGGCGGCGTATCGCTGTTTGATGTTGCCGGCGGGCGCAATTCGGAAATTCGCTTTTCGGTGATTCAATCGGCAGTATCGTCGTTTAAAATGGCGGGCCGTCGCGCCAAATACGAAA